>CAMOXU010000004.1 GCA_946629525.1 uncultured Clostridia bacterium | reverse complement strand
CCGTTTCTTCTTCTTACGATCAGCTTATCAGACTGCTTATGATGCTTTCTTGTCTTGTAACCGAGAGCCGGCTTGCCCCACGGTGTGCTCGGGCCAGGACGTCCGACCGGAGATCTGCCCTCGCCGCCGCCGTGCGGATGATCGTTCGGGTTCATGACACTTCCGCGTACATGCGGACGGATTCCCATATGTCTCTTGCGGCCTGCTTTGCCGATATTGATCAGGTTGTGTTCGCCATTGCCTACGACACCGACTGTCGCGCGGCATTCCATCGGGACCATTCTCATCTCGCCGGACGGAAGACGCAGAGTAGCGTACTTGCCTTCCTTCGCCATGAGCTGCGCGCCGTTGCCGGCCGCACGGACCATCTGTCCGCCCTTGCCCGGATGCATCTCGATATTGTGTACCATGGTACCGATCGGAATGCAGGAGAGCGGGAGGCAGTTCCCGACTTTAACTTCAGCTTCCGGACCATTCTCGATCGTCATACCGACCGTAAGGCCCTGCGGTGCAAGGATGTAAGCCTTCTCGCCGTCTGCGTAGCAGATCAGTGCGATGTTGGCTGTTCTGTTCGGATCATACTCGATCGCCTTGACAACTGCCGGGATCCCGTCCTTGCCGTTGCGCTTGAAATCGATGAGTCTGTATCTGCGTCTTGCTCCGCCGCCGCGATGACGGCTTGTGATCTTGCCCTGGTTATTGCGGCCGGAAGTCTTCTTCAGGCTTACTGTGAGTGATTTCTCGGGAGACTTCTTTGTGATCTCAGAGAAATCAGAGCCCGTCATATGTCTTCTGGACGGTGTATACGGCTTATATGTTTTAATAGCCATTGTTCTATCTCCTTTTGTTCATCACGTCCTCAAGGGACGTATAGTTGGTCAGTCAAGTCCGGCGGCACCTGCCGCCTCATTAATTAAAGGCCTGAGAAGATCTCGATCTCCTTGCTCTCCTCTGTGAGGAAAACGATTGCTTTCTTTCTCTTCGCGGTCTTTCCGAATGTAAGTCCGCGTCTTCTTGTCTTGCCTTCAAGGTTCATTGTGTTGACACGTGCAACCTTTGTTCCTTCGAACATTTTCTCGACCGCTTCTTTGATCTGAGCCTTTGTAGCATCCACATGTACGTAGAATGTGTACTTCTTATCGGCCATGGCGTTCATGCTCTTCTCAGTGACGACCGGCTCAAGAATGATGTCATAATATTTAAGATCTGCCATTATGCAAACACCTCCTCGATCGTCTTGACTGCATCCTGTGTGAGGACCAGCTTCTTATACTTTACGATGTCGTATACGCTGAGCGTCCCGGAGGAAGCGAGCTTCATCGTCGGGATGTTCCTTGCGGAGAGAACGACATTCTTATCATTTCCGTTAATAACGACATATGCCTTCTCAGCCTTCAGGCTGTCAAGGACCTTGACCATGTTCTTTGTCTTGATGCCGTCGAACGCGATTTTGTCAACGACGATCATATCGCCGGACTGAAGCTTGGAAGTAAGCGCGGATCTGATCGCCGCTTTCTTCTCCTTGCTGTTCATCCTGATCTTATAGCTTCTCGGAACCGGGGCAAATACTACGCCGCCGTGTGTCCACTGCGGAGCTCTCGTCGAACCCTGTCTTGCATGACCGGTTCCCTTCTGTCTCCACGGCTTTCTTCCGCCTCCGGAAACCTCTCCGCGTGTTTTGGCTTTCTGTGTGCCCTGACGAAGAGCAGCCAGATGCTGTACAACAGCAAGATGCACCAGGTTTTCTTTGACGTCTGCAGCAAATACGGAATCCGCTACATCCATCTTGCCGACTTCCTGGCCATCCATATTGTAAACTGATACGTTAGCCATCTCGAATCGTCCTCCTATCCGTGTTACTTCTTAATCTTTACAGTTGCTTTGACGTTTACAAGGCCCTTCTTCGGTCCGGGAACAGCGCCCCTGACGAGGATCAGATTGTTCTCGGCATCAACGCGGACGATCTCGAGGTTCTGGATCGTGACACGCTTGTTGCCCATCTGGCCGGGCATTCCTTTTCCCTTGTAAACCCTGCTCGGATCCGAGGATGTACCGTTGGAACCTGCATGGCGATGGAACTTGGAGCCATGCTTCATCGGGCCTCTGTGCTGTCCCAGACGCTTGATCGTGCCCTGGAAGCCCTTGCCCTTTGAAACAGCCGTAACATCAATGTGATCGCCGGCTGCGAATACATCTGCTTTAATTTCCTGACCCGGCTTGTAGTCATCAGTGTTCTCTACCTTGAACTCTCTGATGAAGCGCTTCGGTGTAAGGCCAGCCTTGGCCGTTACGCCCTTTTCGCCCTTGGAGACCAGCTTCTCGCGGATATCCTCGAAGCCGACCTGGACAGCGCTGTAGCCTTCCTTCTCGACCGTCTTGACCTGTGTTACATAGCACGGTCCGGCCTGAAGAACAGTTACAGGAGTCAGTACTCCGTCATCTGAGAAGATCTGTGTCATACCGACCTTCTTTGCAAGAATTTGTTTGCTCATGTGTTACCTCCTTACAGCGGATTGCCGTTCCCGGCAATCATACTAATTTGATACTTACTTTGTTTTCATCTTGATATCGATGTAAACACCTGCCGGCATCTCAAGATGGGACAGCGCATCCACGACCTTCTGAGTCGGGGAAACGATATCGATCAGTCTCTTGTGCGTTCTCTGCTCGAACTGCTCGCGGGAATCCTTGTACTTATGTACCGCGCGAAGGATCGTGATAACTTCCTTCTTCGTCGGAAGCGGGACCGGTCCGCTGACTGTTGCTCCGCTCTTCTTTACAGTATCAATGATTTTTGCCGCCGATGCATCCACGAGTGTGTGATCGTACGCCTTGAGAGTGATTCTCATAACCTGACTTGCCATAAAAAAAGTCGCCTCCTTTTCGCACTTTTTGAGTACGACAAGCGGTGACTGTACACATCTCCGTGCGTTTCTTTTTTATAAGAATTCCGCACGATGCTCCGTCTATATAAGACAGGCTAAATTGCACAGTGACTTGTCGCCAGTATCCTTACATGACATTCGCTCCACGGAGAACCTGCAACGCATGTGCAGCAACTTCACGCTTCATAGCTATCATGTCACAGCATTTGCCATTATATTAAAAACCCCCTGCGAATGCAAGGGGTTTTTTATTATTTTTCAAGTTTTGCCTAAAAACCCGGATCATGTCCGCGCAGTCTCACAGCAGCTCGCTGTAATCCACGAAGTCGACTCCCGTGACCTCATCTCTGCTCGCCTGCGTCTCGTCCGCAGCGCCGCTCTTCTTTGCATGCTCGAGGATCTCCTCAAGAGTAAGTCTCTCGACAGGCCGGAATCTCCTGGCCGGCTTTCCGGGAGCCGGCTTTACAGCCTTCTCTCCGACTTTTGCCGCAGCGGCTTCCGCGTACTTTTTCACTGTCTCAGGGTCAGCGGGCGCAGGTTCCGCAGGAGCAGATGCCGGTTCCGCAGCTGCAGATACGGGTCCTGCAGCATCGGGTGCGGGCTCCGTCATGCCGGCTGCCTTCTCCTCAGGCGGCTCACCGACTTCGAACTTCGTCCAGTCGATGCCGTCCTCCTTCTCCTCCGCTTTATCAGAGGCCGGAGCTTCCGCCGTCTCCGTCTTCACGCTCTGCCCTTCCGGATCCGTCTCCGTGCCGGCTGCATCGGCGGGAACCGCCTCCTGCAGCTCCTCACCGTCTGTCTCCGGCGCTTTCTCTTCCTCCGGGGAGTTCTCTGCCGGCTCTCCCGCAAAGAACGTCCCGCGCTCTCCGGGAACATCTTCCGAAGGAGCCTCCGCCGTCATCGAATCATCCTTCACGGTCCCGAGCGAGGCAAGCTCGCTCATCAGGAAGGCCGTGTCCCCGCGTCTCACCTCCACGCTTGTGTCGGGTGCCGCCGCGATCTTCACTTCCTTCGTATCGCCCCCCGTTCTGCTGGTCCCGGTCCCGGCATCCGCCCCGGCCGGTTCGCTGACGAACGGCTGAGCTCCTGCGCTTTCAAGGGCTTCCCGTGCTTCGTCCTCGTCGAGGATCTCCTCGACCTGCTCTCCGTCGTCATCGACAACGTCCTCCTCGTCGGCCTCATCCTCCTCCTCGTTATGCTTCCAGAGCTCGGAGAGGACGAACAGGATGATCACGAAGACTACGATGAGGATCGCTATGATCATGCCCTCCGTCGTCTGCATGATCATTACGACATAGCCCAGATACGGGACTGTGAGAACTACTTTGGAGACGTTATTCCGAAGACTGATCTCCGTTGTCCCGGCCGTCCCGTCGATCGCGTCTCTGACTGTATACTTGCCGGTATTGACATCACCCGTTTCAATAATATAGGCGTGTACCGATGCGCTGACTTCCTTCAGCACCTCATCTCCGCTCTGCAGTTCAAGAACATTGGTGGTCCTGGAATACGTAATGGATCCTACCGGAAGATTCGTATCCATCTCCTGCGAATCAACTACGGTCGTGTTGACGCCGAGCATCGGAGGCAGAAAAATCGCTCCCGTGATCAGAATCGCGCAGATCAGAAAGAGATTGACCAGTAATTTAAGAAACTTTGACATAGTGTATCCCTCCTCATTTTTAGAGATAGCCTTTGTAATTTTATCATTTTTAGCCGATTCTGTACACACCTTTTCCGGGCTCAGCGCCCGACAAATCGGAAACTTGCGCTTTACGGAAGCCCGGCGGACTTTTATAATGTCCTTAACCTGCCCTGCAGGCTGTTCTTCCTGCACAGGTATTTTCATGGAGGTCCCTATGGACACTGATATCAAAAAAATCGAAGATTTATCGCTGAACGCCTGGCCATCCCACCAGATGCAGATGTACGACGGCTGGATCCTGCGCTTTTCCTACTTCTACACGCACAGGACCAACTGCGCCGAGGCGGTCGGGATGTCCCTGCTTCCGCTCTCCGAGAAGATCGAATACTGCGAGCAGCTCTACCGCAGATGGAAGACGCCCTGTATCTTCAAGATCAGTCCGGTCTGTGATCCCGACCTGGACGGGATCCTTGACGGGCGGGGCTACCGGGTCGAGCACAGAGTCGACAACATGACCGCCGATCTCCTCCTGCCCGGCGTGGATCTGACAGAGGAGGCGGAAAAAGGATCTGCCGCCCTCTCCCGGCACGGCCTTGCGCTGAATGTCAGGGACCGGGTCAGCAGGGAGTGGATCAACGGCCTCTTCAGTCTGAAGCACACCGAAGACCCCATCCATCTGCGGATCGTTCCGTCCATGTACGATGCGATCCCCATGGACGAGATCGCCGTATCGATCACCGACGCGGAAGGCAGGATCGGCGGGACCGGGCTCGGCATCCTGGACCGCGATTATATAGGAATATATGCCATCCATGTCCGTGAGGATCTCCGCCGCATGGGGCTCGCCCGGCTGATCTGTTCGACGCTCCTTGCGAAGGGGAAAGAGAACGGGGCTGAGAAAGCCTATCTGCAGTGCGTGACGGACAATCTTCCCGCAAAGCGGCTCTACCGCTCCCTCGGGTTCCGCAAGTTCTACTCCTGCTGGTTCCGCGTGAAGGACATGAGCGGGCCATCCCGATAAGTTCCATATAATATGGCCGGAGATTTCGGAACGCTTTGCCTCACATAAAGCAGTTCATTCCAAAACATAGTTCCGCATAAGCCCGGACCGATACAGAAAGATCGGACAGATGCGCAATATCGACCGTTCCGCAGCTCGGCCGGCATCGAAAAAGAGAGATAAGGGGGCACCGAACACGGTGCCCCCTTATCTCTCTTAAATCTCTACAAAGAAATTTTCGTTTCAGTTTTTCCGGGTCAGATAAGCTTCGATTCCTTCCATCGCCTTGTCCTCATCCGTTCCGTTTGCAGAGATAATAACATTCTCTCCCGGAACGAGTCCAAGTGCCATCATTCCCATGATACTCTTCGCGTTAATACACTTGTTGTCTGACTCAATGTAGATATCGCTGTCATACTGACTGGCGACCTGCACCAGAAGCGCTACCGGTCTTGTCTTGAGGCCGCTGTCCAGCTGAATAGTGATCTCCTTCTTTGTCATAGTTTTCCTCCTGCAGGATCAAACTGACTCCCTGAGAGTCTTCTTTCCGCTTCAACTCTTCCGCGATCGCGCTGAGTTTTTGAAGTCTGTGGTTCACACCGGATTTTCCGATCGGAGATGAAAGAAGCATCCCCAGCTCTCCAAGTGACGCTTCCGGGTTCATGAGCCTGGCCTCCGCCACCTCCCTAAGGCGCGGCTTCAGCTGGCCTAATCCTCCGTGATCCCTGATATACGCTATGTCCCTGATCTGGCGTGCGCTCATTACCGCAGTCCTGTTCATATTGGCGGTCTCGCAGTTGACCCGGCGATTGATCGTACCCCTCATCTCCCTGAGGATCCGGACATTTTCCAGATTCATGAGAGAATATCCGGCGCCCATTTCCCCGAGCATCATGACGATCTGATCTGCTTCCTTGATGTAGACCACACAGGTCTTCTTGCGAAGAACGATCTTCCCGTCGAGTCCCATCTCATGCATCACGCCGCAGACCTGACCGGCAAAAGCCCGGTCAGCGCATACGATTTCCAGATGATAGTACTTCTCCGGTGCGCTGATCGATCCGGATCCGATAAAAGCCCCCCGCAGGAAAGCTTTCCTGCAGCAGTCTTTCGCAAGAAGCATCGGATGCCTTACCGCTTTTTGTATATCCAGAATCTTTTTTTCATCCTCCAGAGCGATCCGAAAGACTAGCTTTTGTCCGCCGTTTCTGGCTGAAACAGACAGACCAGTTTCTATATTATATGTTTTTTGTAATAAAGTAAAGATTTTTCTTGCCGCCTGCTCATTCTCCGTCTGGATGGCAAAGGGTCCGTCCCATGTGATCCCCAGCGCCCCGGACAGACCTGCGATCTCAGCGATCCTGCAGTGTCTCGCCTGCGGTTCGGCTTTTGCAAGCTCTCTCTTTACCTCTCCCGAAAAAGACATCAGTTCACCTCATAGTCCGACTGCTTTTTCACAGGATCCTTCGCCATGTCCCTGTGGTCTATGCGGATACCATAGTCCGGGTCCTTCTTCAGGCGCTCATAGATCCCCTGGGCGAGCGTCACGGACCGGTGCCGGCCTCCGGTGCAGCCGATCGCCACGACAAGCTGGTTCTTTCCTTCCTTTACATAGTTCGGGATCAGGAAACGCAGCATATCTTCCAGTTTGTCGAGAAAGATCCTGCTCTCCGCGCTTGACATGACGTAATTCCGGATATTCTCATCGAGGCCGGTGAAAGGACGCAGATTCACATCGTAATAGGGATTCGGCAGGAACCGGACGTCGAATACAAGGTCCGCGTCCGAAGGAATTCCGTACTTGAAGCCGAAGGACACGACCGACACATACAGGTTCTTATAGGACTTATCCTGTATAAAGATCCTGTTCATCTCCGCTTTCAGCTCTCTGGTCAGGAGCTGGCTCGTATCGATGATAAAGTCCGCCCGCTTCTTGAGAAATGCAGTTCTCTGCCTGTCGCTGGCGATCCCATCCTCGACTCTCCCTCCCGGCTCTACCATCGGGTGAGGCCGTCTCGTCTCCTTATAGCGCTTGATCAGCGTCTCGTCCGAGGCATCCAGATAAAGGATCTCATATTCGATCCCCACCTTTTCGAGATCGCGAAGGGCCTGCTCCACATCCCCGGGCATGCGCCCGGTTCGCACGTCCACCGTGATCGCGATCTTATTCATCTCAGAGGACTTTCCGTCCAGGGCGATCTCAGCGAAGGGCTTGATCAGAGGAATCGGCAGATTTCCAACGCAGAAATAGTCCATATCTTCCAGAAAGCGAAGCGCGGTATCCTTTCCCGCTCCGGACATTCCCGTGACGATCACAAAACGCATCCTGTCTCCTCCTCATAGGTGTCTGTTTTCAGCTTTTATCTGTCAAAATTTCCGAGAAATCTGACTTCCGGTTCCAGGCTCACGCCGAACTGCTCCTCGACCTGTGCCCGCACTTCCCGGATCAGTGTCCTGATGTCCGCTGCAGTCGCCCCGCCCCGGTTCACAACAAAGCCGCAGTGCTTTTCCGACACCTGCGCGCCTCCGACCGTATATCCGCGAAGTCCCGCATCCATGATCAGTTTTCCGGCAAAATATCCCTCCGGTCTCTTGAAGGTACTGCCGGCGCTCGGAAGATCGAGCGGCTGCTTTTCCTGTCTCTGTATCCGCAGTGCATCCATTCTGGCCCGGATCTCCTCGGGATCTCCGTCCGAAAGCTCCATAAGAGCCCCCAGGACGATCAGTCCTCTTCCGGGTATGCAGGATGTCCGATATCCAAGCTCCATCGAGGAGGCAGGGATCGTCACCACCTCACCGGAAGGGGTGAGAACGGTCACCGAGATGAGCACATCCTTCATCTCCCCGCCGTAGGCTCCCGCATTCATCACGCAGGCTCCGCCGAGCGTCCCCGGGATCCCCCCGGCAAATTCCAGGCCGGTAAGGGAAGCCGCAGCTGCTTTCGCGGCGATCTGAGAAAGAAGCGCGCCCGCCTCCGCATAAATTTCCGTCCCCTCGATCCGGATCCCGGACATATTCCGGAAAAGCTGGATCACGGCCCCTCTGTACCCCTCATCGGAGACCAGAAGGTTGCTGCCGTTCCCGAGGATGAAAAAATCAATTTCGTTCTCTCTGCAATACCGGATGATCTTTGAAAGCTCCTCGGAATTCCCCGGCATGAGGAAATAATCCGCCGGTCCGCCGACACGGAACGTCGTATGCCGGCTCATCAGCTCATCCGGAAGGGCTCTGTCCGCCCCGCATATACTCTCAAAAAAAGTCAAATGCTTCCTGTCCGTCATATTCACCTCTGTCAGCCGGCGGGATTTTCAGCAGCTGCAGCTTCTGCCGCGGCCTGCGCCGCTGCCGCTTCCGCTGCTGCCTGCTGTGCTGCCGCTTCCGCCGCGGCCGCAGCTTCCGCCTCCGCAGCCTGTGCCGCCTCGGCCTCAGCATTCCAGTCAGATCCGCTGTTCCAGTTCGAATTTCCTCCGCCCTGATTCCAGCTCAGGAACATTCTCGCGTTCTCCGCGCGGGCCGTGTTCGGGAATGTATCGATAATATACTGGAAGGCTGCGTCGGCATTGGCCGTGTCCCCGAGGAATCTGTACGCATGCGCCAGATAATCGAGCGTCTCATAGTCCGTGGGATCGATCGACTTCGCCATCTCAAGATTATTCACCGCGGTCGCATAGTCACCGTTCCCGAATGCGGCGATGCCCGTCTCTTTATACTGTCCGAGCAGCGATGTATTCGCCCCGGTCGAAACCGTGTCGTAGATCGCTCTCGCCTCCACGGAGAGAAGCTCCACGTCGACCGCGCTCAGGGCATTGGCCGCCTGGTCCGTAGCGCCGTTATTGTAGGCGTTGACCGCCTTGATCAGGTTCTCGTAGGTCGTCGCCTTTGTATTCGCCTCATCGATCCTGGCATTGGCGTTATCCACTGTCTCCTGAGACTGTTCGATCTCAGCCCGAAGAGCTGCCACCTGCGCTTCATCCACGGCCATATTGGAAGAATAGGACGCGATCTTCTGGTTCGCCTCATCGCGGATCGCCTTCGTTCTGGCGGGCATAAAAAGGAACCAGATGGCCGCAGCGCCGATCAGGACGCCTGCAAGCAGATTGAACACCGTCGCACCGACATTGGTCTCCCGGAAAGCGTGGACCGTCTGGACACTGCCTGCGTTGACGAGTGCGGCATCTCCGCTCTCTTCCTTTTCCCTGTTCCCCCAGATAGAGAATCTGGGCTCGAGGGTCGTCGCGAGGCCCGTCTGTTCATCCACTTCCTGCAGAAAGCGCAGGGTCGTCGTGTTCGTCTTATCGATCCGGACCGCCTTCTTTAAGAGTTTTCTCGCCTTCTCATACTCCCCGTTCTTCAGGTAGAGCAGAGAGAGGAGGTGGTATCCCTTGATCAGCTTCGGGTTCTGGGCAAGGATCTTCTTGAGCTGGATCATCGCGACGTCTTCATTCCCGTTGTAGCAGTTCTCCAGCGCCAGATTATACTTTTTGATCGTCTGGTTGATGACGTCCAGGCGGTTCGCATCCTTCTGCAGGTTCTCGATATACTGGGCGGCGATATTGTCGTCAGGCTGGATATTCTTGGAAATGACCCACTCCGAGAGCGCCGCCACGACCTCTCCCATCTCAAAATAGACGAGGCCGAGCAGATTCCGGGCGGAAATATTCAGCTTGTTGAATTTCAGGCTCCTCCGGAGCATGTCGATCGCACCGGAGAGATCTCTGACCTCAGCCTTCTCGAGCCCCTGATTATAGTATAGTCCGGACAGCACGATCGCCTGCTTCTGCACGGAAACATCGCAGCCGCAGTTCGGACAGTAAGCGGACTCCGTGAGCTCCGCCCCGCAGTTCATACATTTCATTCTGAATCCCTCTTGCTGACAGATGTCTCCTTCAGCATCTCCTGAAGGATATCGATAACGTCCGTAAGATCTCTGGAATAAATAGCTCCCTCGGCCTCATCCACGTCGAGGCTGGGTTTGAATTTTTTCAGTTCCTCTTCGTAATTAATCATTTCTTCTCCTTATGGTCGGTGCGGTGATCTCAGGCGCCTGCCGCCTGCGCTGTTTCCGCCTTCTCAGTCCCGTTATTCACTGTCTGCTCCGCTCCGGAAGGTGCCGGCGTCGCTGCGGCCTGCGCGGAGGAATTCGCCCCTTCCGTGCCCGACGCAGCCTGAGAAGCCGTATTCAGGCTTTCCGCGCCCTCCGGGACGTGCCAGACGATCGATCTCGTGTTGCTCAGGATCTTTCCGGAATTCGAGTTGCTGAGCTGCCCCACTCTGATCCTGTCACCCTCGGAGAAAGTGACGCCGGTGGCAAGCAGCGTCTCCGTATTGACGAAAGACGTCTCCACCCAGTCGTCGTTGATCATCAGCTTGCTCGACTGGGTAAAATTTTTCCCGTGCAGGTAGTAAGTCCCTTCCGATACTTCCTGGACAGAGTCGAGCGTGATCGTTGTGACTCCCATCGCCATGATCTTCGGGGGGAACGGATTCGACTCCCCGTATACGTACTGCTTCCCGTACAGTATATCATACTGAAGCGTCTGCAGGTCAAACTGGTAGAGCTCTTTGTTCTTCATTTTCCGATGGAAATGAAAGACCGTGCCCTCATGGATCCCGATCCGGCCGAGAAGCTCCGACATCGCCTGATAGGACGTGATATTGTGATTCTTCTTATGCTTCAGTCCGATATTATCCCACATGAGGTAGCACGTCTGATAGGTCGTGCCCTTTTTGAGATCCGCATCGGTAAGGCCCATCGTCGGAATATGATCTCCGTAGAACATGATCACGGCAGGCTTTCCCCTCCCGTCCACATAATCGATGAGTTCCTTCACGAAGGCATCCATCTCGTGCGTGGAATTGACATAGTACTCCCACTGGCTGTTCTTCTCCGCCGTCGGAGCGCCGGTCACCGTGATCGCAGGATCCTCGATCACATCCTCCGTCGGATAAGCTCCGTGCCCCTGAACGGAGACGGCGAACACAAAGTCCTGATTCTCCGTGGAATCCAGCGCCGCTCCTATATGAGGGATGAGATTCTTATCGCGCATCCATCCGATCTCGTTGACGTCTTCCTGCTCGCTCATATACTCGCTGGACGTGAAATCGTTAAAGCCCAGATTCGCGTAGACGGTCTTCCGCGAGTAGAATGTCGCGTAATTATTGTGGACCGCATGGGCCGTGTATCCGAGATTTCCGAGGACATACGGAGCGGACTCACAGGTCTGTTTCCGGAGGACCCCCTTGAAGGGATACTCCCCTGCTCCGAAATAGCGCAGGGACATTCCCGTAAGCGTCTCAAATTCCGTATTGACCGTTCCGGCCCCGACCGTCGGGACCGTATAGAGACCGGACGTATATTCTTTGGTGAGCGCATGCCAGTTCGGATACGGATCCTCGGAGAATTTCAGCCACCCAACATTGGTGGCGTCAAAGAAAGATTCGAGCTGGACGACAATAATATCCGGGTATTCGGTAAGCTCATCAGGCTCCGCCTCCCCGGCCTCAGAGAGGATCTCATCGATCAGCCGGGCGGAATAATCCTCCGGCTCATCGATCCCCGTATCGAGGATCGTGACCGCAAGGCAGTACGGAAATCCGTAATCCTGATACGCAAATGCGATATTCCCGAAATATGAGGACAGCTGTCTCGCATCGAGAAGATATCTTGTCAGTCCGAAAAATGCAGCGCCGGCCAGCAGAAGGCACGGAACGATCACCTTAAAGGACCGTTTCCCCCGATAGCGCGGTGCCCTGAAAGACATTACTATCAGAAAAAGGACTGCGAGAATCAGCCCCGCAACGATCAGGATCTGTATCGGCAGAGAGACGTATTTGGTCAGGACGCTCATCGCCTCGCCGATCGTCGTCATATCCGGCCCGGTCAGCGGCGTCACCCGGTTGCTCAGGATGATCCCGTTCGCGATTCCGAGGGTGAGCCAGATCACCCCGATCAGGCATCGGAAAAAAGCCCTCCGCCGAAGAAGAAATGCCGGCAGCGTCGTCATAAAAATCAGCAGGGCATTGTACAGGAATACCTTCGTCCTGTCGTTCACGAAGGCCGCCGCCTGAGTGAAGGACCTGCGGGACATCCATTCAATGCAGAAATACAGAAGAACACACACGACGAGATGAATTGGGACCGCAAATCTGTTGCAGAAATCGACCGCCTTCTGTCTTTCGGGGCTCAGCTCTCTGTCATGATCCCCCTCAATTTTCTTCAGGAATCCCCTGATCTTCTTCAGGAGACTTTTTTCCGGCGCTTTACTCATTCTTAAGCTTTTTCTCCCGCTGTGTGCGGACAGCGGACGGTCCAACCTGTCCGTCCGCCATCGTTTCGTTTACCTGTATCTCTTAAGCTGTTCCTCGACCTGCTGCTTGATGGATCTGTACTTCAAAAGCTTCGTGCGTTCAGCCTCCACCTTCGCGGCAGGAGCCTTGTTCACGAAATTCGGGTTGCGGAGCATTCCCTCCGCCCTGGCGATCTCGCGATCCATCTTCTCACTCTCAGCAGTGAGTCTCTGAATTTCCTTTTCCTTATCGACAAGTTCGTCGAGCGGAATGTATGCGGTGACTCTGCCCGTCACGACCGTGGCCGCATCGGCAGCGATCCCTTCCGCAAGAGCGCGGACCTTGATCTCCTTCGCGAAGAGCATTCTCTCGATTCCCTTCATGGACTCGAGCACAGCGCCGAATTCCTCTGCGGTCTTTGCATCCCTTCCGACGATGAAGAGCTCTGTCTTCGTCCCGGCCGGAACACTCATCTCCATGCGGAGATTGCGGATACCGCGGACAAGCTCCTTGAAGGATTCGATCAGCGCTTCCTCCTCCGGGAAATTCATGTCTTCCCGGTACTCCGGCCACGGAGACGTCATGATCGTCTCCTCCTCCGGCAGGAGCGTGCAGTAGATCTCCTCCGTGACGAACGGCATGTACGGATGCAGGAGCTTCAGTGCCTGCGTGAGGACCGTACGGAGCGTCCAGAGAGCTGCGTTGGCGCTGGCCTCATCCGCATTTTCCTTATTAAAGCGCATCTTTGCGATCTCGATATACCAGTCGCAGAATTCATCCCACAGGAAGTCGTGGATCTTCTGAACTGCGATGCCGAGCTCATACCGCTCCAGATTGTCCGTGACCTCCTTCGTGACCGTATTGATCCTTGAGAGGATCCAGCGGTCCGCGAAGAGGAGCTCATCGCGGGAGGGCTCACGGATCTCGCCGTCCGGAAGGTTCATCATGATGAACCGGCTGGCGTTCCAGATCTTGTTCGCAAAATTACGGCTGGCCTCGACCTGTCCCATGTAGAAGCGCATATCATTGCCCGGGGCATTGCCCGTCATGAGGGTGAGGCGGAGCGCATCCGCGCCGTATTTGTCGATGATCTCGAGCGGATCGATACCGTTGCCGAGCGATTTGCTCATCTTTCTTCCGAGCTCATCGCGGACAAGTCCGTGAATCAGGACATGGTGGAACGGGCTCTTCCCGGTCTGCTCATATCCCGAGAAGACCATTCGGATGACCCAGAAGAAAATGATATCATATCCCGTCACAAGGACATCCGTCGGATAGAAGTAGTCCATCTCCGGTGTCTTCTCCGGCCAGCCGAGCGTGGAGAACGGCCAGAGGGCGGAGGAGAACCAGGTATCCAGCGTATCCGGATCCTGTGTGATGTGCGTCTGTCCGCAGTCCGGACACTTCTCCGGTGCTTTCTTGGAGACGATCGTCCGCTTGCAGTCTCCGCAGTAATACGCGGGGATCCTGTGGCCCCACCACAGCTGTCTGGAGATACACCAGTCGCGGATATTCGTGAGCCAGTGCAGATAGATCTTGTCAAAGCGCTCCGGAACAAATGTGAGATCGCCGTTCTTAATGGCTTCGATGGCCGGCTTCGCCATCTCCTCCATCGCGACGAACCACTGCTGCTTGATCATCGGCTCGACGGTCGTGTGGCAGCGGTCATGGGTGCCGACCGCATGCGTATGCGGGACGACCTTCACGAGAAGGCCCAGCTTCTCGAGGTCTTCGACCATCTGCCGTCTGGCTTCATAGCGGTCCATCCCCGTGTACTTTCCGCAGAGCTCGTTCATCGTCCCATCGTCATTCAGGATATTGATCTCCGGGAGATCGTGGCGTTTTCCGACCTCAAAGTCGTTGGGGTCATGTGCCGGCGTGATCTTCACGCAGCCCGTCCCGAATTCCATGTCGACGTACTCATCCGCGATCACCGGGATCTGTCTGCCCGTGAGCGGGAGCTCGAGCATTTTCCCTACGATATCCGTATAGCGCTCGTCATTGGGGTTGACCGCAACCGCGGTATCGCCGAGCATTGTCTCCGGACGCGTCGTCGCGATCTCGACGAACCGGCCTTCCTCCCCGATGACCGGATAGTTGATGTGCCAGAAGAATCCGTTCTGATCTTCATGCTCAACTTCCGCGTCGGAGATCGTCGTCTGGCAGACCGGGCACCAGTTAATGATCTTCGATCCCTTGTAAATGTAGCCCTTCTCATACAGTCTCTGGAAGACCTCCAGGACAGCGTCGGAGCATCCCTCGTCCATTGTGAACCGCTCGCGGTCCCAGTCTGCGGAGCTTCCGAGCTTATGAAGCTGGTTTATGATGCGGCTGCCGTAATCTTTCCGCCAGTCCCAGCAGTACTCAAGGAACTTTTCCCGGCCGATCTCATTCTTATCGATCCCCTGCTTTCTCAGGTGGTCGATGACCTTGACTTCCGTCGCAATGGCGGCGTGGTCTGTGCCGGGCTGCCACAGGGCTTCATATCCCTGCATTCTCTTCCAGCGGATCAGGATGTCCTGCATGGTGTTGTCGAGAGCATGCCCCATATGCAGCTGGCCCGTAATATTGGGCGGCGGCATGACGATCGTGAACGGCTTCTTATCCTTATTCACCTCAGCGTGAAAATATCCGCCGTCCAGCCACTTCTGATAGAGGCGGTCTTCAATTCCCTTCGGGTCGTATGTCCTGGCAAGTTCCTTTTTCATAATTCCTCCGTAGCGTTTTGCGACATATCTTACGTCATCGGAACCGCTTCGCGGGCCCGATGATCATAATTCGGCCGGAAAACCGGCTTTTTTATCGGCAGCTCCTCACGGAACATCCGATAAGATCCGCTGCCGGCGTCGCACAGACCCCGGCACCCGTATATCCGCAACTGCCCGGCAGCGCGGCCGCAGCCGCTCCGCATCCCGCCGGATCTGATCCGGCAGAAACAAGGCAGTTACTATATTTCGTCATATGCAGTAACAATACACTAGCCGCCCGGCTTTTGCAAGCGGGCGGCTATAAGTTTTTATCGTTCTCAGCGTCTCATATTGAGGAGTCTGTCCTTCAGATCCTTCTCCAGCTGACGAAGCTCTGTCTCCGCGGCAGCTCTCTTCTCGCGTCCCTCGCTCTGGATCCTTGCGACCTCATCGAGCGTCGAGATCAGCGTCTCATTGGTCTTGCGGAGGGTCTCCATATCGACAATTCCGCGTTCGGAAGCCTGTGCCGTCTCGATCGTAGCCTGTTTCAGCTTCTCGGCGTTGGCGTTCAGCAGCTTGTTGGTCATCTCAGTCACCGCTGCTTCCGCACGGGCAGCCTTCGTGGAATCCTCGATTCCAAGTGCAAGGACCATCTGGTTCTTCCAG
The DNA here is from genome assembly GCA_946629525.1 of uncultured Clostridia bacterium. Classification (GTDB taxonomy): domain Bacteria; phylum Bacillota; class Clostridia; order Lachnospirales; family Lachnospiraceae; genus Chordicoccus. The sequence continues at coordinate 41,967 of CAMOXU010000004.1, read as the reverse complement.
AGGGGGATCGTATTGACCAGAGTGGACTGGATCTTCTCGACCATCATGGTGTCGGAGCTCTGGATCAGTCTGATCTGCGGCGCTGTCTGGATCGCGATCATGCGGGTGAGCTCCAGATCATGGATCTTCTTCTCAAAGCGGTTGAGCTGATCTTCCAGATCCTTAACTGCCTGCGCGTCCTCGGAAAGTCCGGACTTCTCGGCCTTCGCACGCTTCGCGGCAAGCTCCGTATTCATGATCTCCTCGATCTTGGCCTTGCCGGCCAGAATGTACATCGTCAATTCCTTATAATAGGTGAGGTTCGACGCGTACATCTTATCCAGCGTCGCGATGTCCTTCATCAGTGTCACCTGATGCGCCTGCAGAGCTTTTGCGACACGCTCGACATTGTTGTTGGCCTTGTCATACTCCGCCTGCATCTCGACGAGCTTCTTTTTCGGCTTCTTGAAGAGACCGAAGAATCCGCCTTCCTTATTGTCCTCGTCATTGAACGTCTCAAGATTCGAGATGACTCCCGTCAGCATATCGCCGACCTCTCCGAGGTCTCTGGTGCGGACAGTCTGAAGCGCGGCATCGGAAAACTCAGACATTTTCTTCTGTGTGCCGACACCATACTGCAGGATCGCGTTCGTATCCGATACATTGATCTGCTTCTGCAGCTGCTGCACAGCCTTCTTCTCCGCCTCCGTGAGAATATCGTTGTTCACGATCGCCTCAGCTGCGCTCTGTGCCGGCTTGACCTCCACCGGCTGCGCTTCCACTTCCGGCGCGGCTTCGGGCTCCGCCCCGAACACGAGCTGCGGGACTTCCGCTGCCTTCAGGTCAGATGCATATTCGGCTGTGTCGACCATCACTCCGCCCATCTGGTTTTCATCCATGATCTCTTCCTCCTTTATGTTATCTCTTACGCAGACATTTTGCGAACCGCTGTGCTCCATTCAATATGTAGTTCCGCAATTACCTTTCTCTCTTTAGATACGTGTTCGTGAACCGCTTTTGCTCCGCGGGAGCTGTGCAGGCTGTCGGGAGCGGCCCCGGCATTCCTGCCGCAGCCAGGCGGCCCGGATCCTGTCACTCGCCTTCCTTCATATATGCGTACGCCTGCATGGCGCCCTGCATTTCCTCGAGCGTCGGTCCCTCCTCGATCTCCTTCCGCATCTCTTCCTTCCTGCGGAGCTCCTCGAGATCGTCCGGAGCCAGTCCCTCCTGCTTCATCATCGTCTTCATGACAGAGATATCCGTCGCGACATCCAGTGCCTGATCCTTGAAGAAGCTGTCCAGAAGGTTTTCATAGGCATCATTGATCGTATCCAGCGAATTTTCAATCTCCTTCTTCGCGTTCTGAATATTCTCCCCCTGGACCGGCTGTGCGTCCATCTCCGCGTACGCGTTGATCAGTTTTGCCGTGGTCGGAAGATAATAATCCATGAACATGCTCAGATTGGAGGCCAGAGACGGTTTCACACGGACCTCCGCGAAGATCTTCGTGACGATGTTCTCCATGCGGGCAAGCTTTTTGCTCACCTCGTCTCCCGGGATCTGATCGTTCAGCCTGTGGATCTCGGCGATGTATTCATTTCCACGCTCCAGGACCTCCATGACTTCAGGATCAATGGTATTCTCCTCCCGCGCTCTCTGTTCCGCCTCGCGCCGCACGACGGCCGCGTTCGCCTGCGTCTCCAGATACTGCTGGTAGATCCTGTCATCCGCAATAAAGGTCTTCTCCTGATCGTCGAAATGTCCCTGCTTGAAGAAGCCCTTGTTCGTCAGATCCCTGAGTTCCTTTACGACTTTCTCCTCCGGGATCCCGACCTTCTTCGACAGATCCGAGATATCCGCGTAGTGATTCTTAAGAAGGACCTCCTTGTAGAGCGCATAGCGCTTCTTCTTGTTGGCGCCGCTCTTTCCGAAATACGTCAGGACGCCGAATCCGGCCGTGATCGCAAGCATCATGGATGTGAGGACCGCGCTGCCCGTCTGGACGGATCCGTTGGACATGAGCGTAAAGGTCAGAAAGCCGATCGACGGGAGAGCGGACATCGCTGTGCCTGCAGCCCCGAGCCCGAACATGACATTGCTGCCGACCGTGCTCTCCGTCGGCCGGAAGTATTCGTCATCCGCAGCGAGCGCATTGGTCTGCGGAGCAGCTGCCCCGGCGGAACGGGTCCCGGGCTGTCCTGTGCCTGCCTTATAGCTCCCGTAAAATGCGTTTCCGCGCCCTTCCATATGTCCGCCGTTGTAGGTCCTTCCCGCGCCCTCCTTATAGAGGTTCCTGCTGCGGTCATTCCTGCCCCTGGCATTCCACTTTTCAAGCTCTTTCAGCAGCCTCTCCCTCTCCTCCGGGGTGAGTTCCTTCTTCGAATAGGGCTTGACGAATTTCTGGATCTGATCTGTCAGATTCGAATAGTTATTGGTACTGATTGCTTCGTCCACAATATCGAGGACTCTGTCAATTCCCGAGAAAAAATTGTCCGTACTGCCCATTTGACCACCTCTTCCAAGATCTTATCGACTGTTCAGCGAAAGGACCTGACTTCCGGAACGCTCCGCTCCTGCCGTGCCGCACAACGCGCGCAGCACTTTCCGATTCTGCCGACCGGGTTCACGAAGCGGTTCCCATCAGGCCGGAGATCAGTGTTCCCCAGTCCGTGTTCAGGAACGCAAGGGAATCCGAAATTTCCGCCCAGTCCAGATAAAAGACCGCGATTCCGATGAGAATCAGTATATTGCCGATCACTTTCTTCTTCGTGACCGGTTCCCTGAAGAAATACCAGCTGAGGATGACGACCCAGATATTGGCGATCGACTCCATGATCGGCCCGTTCTTATACTGTACGCCCTTCGCATAGGCGACGATCGTGAGGCCCATACCGGCAAACATCAGACCGTATCCGACGATGACTTTCCAGTTCAGGTATTCTTCTATGACGTTCTTATGCTCTTCATTCGCGCTCATCTTCAGCAGCACCTGTGCGAAGGATGCAATGGTCGACGAAAGCGCGATCAGAAGGATCCATGGATTTATCCCGCTACTTAGCATCCTGATTCACCAACATGATGCCCGCAAAGATCACGATCACGCCGATCGTGTTGGCCGGCGTGACCTTTTCGCGAAAGATCAGCATCGCCCAGAGAGTCGACCAGAAGATCGCGAAAGCCCTGTTGGCATACGCTATGGACAGATCGAATCTCTTGATGATCTGCTGCCAGAAGATCGCGTACACTCCGAGGAAGACGACCTCAAGTCCGAGCCAGAAAAGCCACATGAAGGACAACGCCGGATAGTTGGACGTCATCTTTGAGCAGATTCCCGAGCCCGTGTAGATGACGACTCCCAGCTGAATGATCAAAATCGAAAGCAGCGTGATCTTCTTTGCAGGAGATGCACTGCCCGTGCTTTTCTTTTCAGCAGACATATCTGTTCCTTTCTAAAATGTACTTGACTAAAAACTCCCGCTTCCGGACTTCTGACGCGCCCGCCTGCCCGCCGCACTTATATATTCGGAAATTTTAGTAATCAGGCATATCATATCACATTTTCAAAAAAAGAAAAATACTTACTCTCTTCTTACAAAAATATGATACACTAGGAAGAGGCCAGTGGCCGATTTCGAAAAAGGAGAAGGGACATGGAAGAAGTAAACGTAACCACCCAGAACATTGAAGAAACAGCACCGGCGGAGTCTATGGCGGACTATGCCGGCGAAATCGAATCCTCCATGCGCGTGATCAACGTAGGAGATATCCTCGAAGGGACTGTCGTTGGCCTCACAGACTCCGAAGTCACGGTAGATCTTCAGTATGCTGCCGAGGGAATCATCCGCGCACAGGATTATTCGGGAGATCCGTCTTTCTCGATCAAGGAGAACGTTCATCCCGGAGATGTCGTAAAGGCGACCGTCCTGAAGCTCGACGACGGCAACGGGAACATCCTGCTCTCCCGCAAGGCTGCGGAAGAAGAGCTTGCATGGGATAATTTCAAGACTCTCATGGACGAGAAGACAGCGGTTGACGTCACCGTCAAGGAAGCTGTCAAGGGAGGCGTCGTCGCTTTCCTGAACGGCGTCCGCGCATTCATCCCGGCATCCAAGCTCGCCCTCGAGTATGTGGAAGATCTCTCTACATTTGTCGGACAGACCATTCCGGCGTATGTCATCCAGGCTGAGAAGGACGGCAAGCGCCTTGTGCTCTCAAGCCGCGACGTGCTCCGCGACCGCCGCGACGAGGAGAAGGCCAATATGATCTCCAACCTGAAGGTCGGTCTCGTGACGGAAGGAACCGTTGAATCCCTGCAGACATACGGCGCTTTCGTAGGTCTCGGCAACGGCATCGACGGTCTTGTACATATCTCCCAGATCACGAACACGAAGAGACTGAAGCATCCGAAGGAAATGCTCTCCGTGGGTGACAAGGTCAAAGTCAAAGTGACCGGCATCAAGGACGGCAAGATCTCTCTGTCCATGAAGGCATGCGAGGAGACGACTGAAGCTCCGAAGCGCGTCGAGGAAGAGCACGTTCAGATCCCGAAGGCTGAGAAGCTCACGACAAGCCTCGGCTCTCTTCTGAAGGGAATCAAGCTCGACTAAGAAGTAAATCGCATAAAAACCGGATAAGAATCAGCAAAGGGCTGCCGCATATTCTTCTCAAATATGCGTCAGCCCTTTTGTTGTGCATTCAGGAACACCTCGGCGTTCTGCCCGCGCCGCGCGGGGTGCAAAGCACCTTCCGATCCGCGCGGCTGCGGCCCGCCGGAGGCTTATTCTTCAGCTTCGTCACATCCGTTCTGTATCAAAGACGAAAAGGTTCAAGCGCTCTGGGCAGGATTCCCAGCACAGAGGCGATCGTCATCCCGTAATTCGTGATCGGAACACCGGCTTCTTTTGCCGCGTCGATCCGGTACTGCATCTCCCGGCGGTTCAGCATGCACGCGCCGCAGTGGACGATGAGATCGTACTCTGCCAGCTCCTCCGGCATCGTCCGCCCGTGTCCCCAGAAGAACTGTATGCCTTCCCCGCGCACTTTCCTTATGAGCCGCGGGATCTTCACCGTCCCGATATCGTCCTCCTGTCTGTGATGGGTACAGCCTTCCAGGATCAGCACCTTCCCGTTCTCCGGAAGTCTTCCGATGGCTCCCGCACCCTCGCAGAGGGCTTCAAAATCACCCTTTTTTCTCGCAAAGAGGATCGAAAATGAAGTGAGCGGTGTCTCTGAAGGCACGATCTCCGAAACTTTTGAGAACGCCTGCGAATCCGTGACGACAAGGGCAGGCGGTGTCCGCATATTCCCGAGGGTATCCGCCAGAGTCTCCGGCTGGCAGACGCACGAGACCGCCCCCATATCGAGGGCTGCCCGGATCGCCTGCTGCTGGGGAAGGATCAGCCTTCCCTTCGGCGCGGCCTTATCGATCGGGACGACGAATACGACAGTCTCTCCGGGAAGAAGAAGTCCTGCAAGAAGATTCTTCTCCTCCTCCTTCGGAGCAGTCTCTATGATCCGCTGCTTCAGTTCCTCGATCCCGAAGCCGGTGCGGGCGGATACATAGCACGGCGGAATGACAGAGCGCTCTTCCACGGCCCTGCGCACCGCCTCCGGCGGCTCGCCCTCATCGCAGAAATTCAGCGCGCGCACGACAGGGATCCCTCTCTTCTGCATAAGTTCGAGGATCCCGATCTCCGCATCCGGTTCGTCGGTCACTCTGGTCACGACCACGGCCAGATCGCATCGTCTGAGCTCTTCCAGAGTCTTTTTGACGCGCAGCTCTCCCAGCTCCCCCTGATCCCCGAGTCCCGCCGTATCGATGAGAACGACCGGGCCGATCGGCAGAAGCTCCATGGCCTTTCTTACCGGATCGGTCGTCGTACCCGCCACGGGACTGGTCACAGCCAGCTCCTGGGAAGTCAGCGCATTGATGATCGAGGACTTTCCTGCGTTCCTCGGTCCGAAAAGACCGATCACGAGGCGGTCACCCGATGGGGTTTCATTCATGCTCATTTTTCTTATGTACCGGTAGCCTTCCGGCGGATCCGGTCTCCTTTCAGATTTTAAGGATGTTCTTCTCTCTCACCGCGTCCCGGATCTCCCCGGCAAAAGCTTCGATCCTGTCCGTGAGCAGACAGGGGACAAAGCTCCTGATCTGCTTTCCCAGAAGCTCTTTCTTCTTCAGCTTGAGCATCAGCCGGTCCTTCTGGGAGAGTTTTTCCGGATCGAATTCGCCTCCGAGGCTCTCCACAACGATGGAGGAATTCCGGAGCTGCAGCGAAAAATTGTCTCTTAAGATCTTCGGCGCCTCGTCGATCAGGGCATTGCAGATGTAAACGGCTTTCGACATCGGCCTGACCTTGTCCCAGTACTGGTCCAGCCAGCGCTCGAGCGGAGGAAGGATCCTTCCGAACCGGATCCCGCTCCCGAAGATCACAACATCGTAGCCTTCCGGATCCGGGTTTTCATTTTCCAGATTCGAGACTCTTGCATCACTGAAATAGCCCGCCAGGAGCTCGGCTGCCTTCGCAGCCGAGCCTGTGCGGGTCGCATATACGATCAATACTTTCATTTATATCCCTTATCCCTCACGGCACGTCCGGCCGCTCAAAGACAGCTGACGACCGGCCGCTGCCGATTCCTGTAAAGCCATATCTCCGCTGCCTGATCGGGACCTCTTACTCAAGCGGCGCGCTGCCCGGTCTGCCGTGGCAGTTCTTATACTTCTTGCCGCTTCCGCACGGGCACGGATCATTCGGATAGACCTTCGCCTTCTTGCGCTGTACCGGTTTCTTCGGTCCCTCTTCCTCCTTGTTGGTCGAGATGGGCTTCGCCTGCTCTTCCCGCTCGATCTTCTGCTCGATGCGGACATGGTACATGATCCGCAGGGTCTCCTCCTGGATGTTGCTGGTCATCTCGTCGAACATATCGAAACCGATCATGCGGTACTCGACCTTCGGATCCTGCTGCCCGTAGGCTGCGAGTCCGATGCCCTGGCGGAGCTGCTCCATATCGTCGATCTGGTTCATCCAGCGGGCGTCGATGACCTTCAGAAGGACGACGCGCTCCAGCTCACGGATCTTCTCGATATCCGGGAACTCAGCCTCCTTGGCCTCGTAGAGCTTTCCGGCCTCCTCCTTGAGAGCCTGCTTGATCTTGTTCCTGCTCATGCCGTGCACGGATTCAGGCGTAAGCGGCTTGACCGGGATGATCGGGATCAGCACGCGGTTCAGCTCCTGAAGGTTCTCCGGAGCATCTTCCGGATCCAGATCTTCGCCGAGGCACATGTCTACCTTCCGGTCCACGACGGCATCCATCATCTGGAAGATCACATCGCGCATATTCTCGCCGTCAAGGACGCGGCGGCGCTCCTCATAGATGACCTCGCGCTGATCGTTGTTGACGCGGTCGAACTCGAGAAGATTTTTACGGATTCCGAAGTTATTGCTCTCGATCTTCTTCTGTGCCTTCTCGATCGCGGAGCTGAGCATTCTGTGCTCGATCTGTTCATTTTCCGGAACACCGAGGGCTTCGAACGTCGCGATCAGACGCTCAGATCCGAAGAGACGCATCAGGTCGTCCTCAAGGGAAATGTAGAACCTCGATTCACCCGGGTCTCCCTGACGACCGGAACGGCCGCGGAGCTGATTGTCGATTCGTCTGGACTCGTGGCGCTCCGTGCCGATGATCTTGAGACCGCCGGCAGCCTTCGCGACCTCGTCGAGCTTGATGTCGGTACCACGGCCGGCCATATTGGTCGCGATGGTGACAGCGCCCGCTTCGCCCGCGTGCGCGACGATCTCCGCTTCCATCTCATGGAACTTGGCATTCAGGACCGTGTGCGGGATGCCCTCGCGCTTCAGCAGCTTCGAGACATGCTCGGATACGTCGATCGTGATCGTGCCGACAAGGACCGGCTGATTCTTCTCGTGCGCTTCCCGGACAGCCTCCACGACTGCATGGTACTTCTCTTTCTTCGTCTTGAATACGGCATCGTCGAGGTCGACACGCTGTACCGGAACATTGGTCGGGATGGTGACAACGTCCATGCCGTAAATATCACGGAATTCCTGCTCCTCTGTGAGCGCGGTACCGGTCATGCCGCCCTTCTTCTCGAACTTGTTGAAGAAGTTCTGGAACGTGATCGTCGCAAGGGTACGGCTCTCCTGCTTGACCTTGACATGCTCCTTGGCCTCGATCGCCTGATGCAGACCGTCCGAATAGCGGCGGCCGGGCATGATACGGCCCGTGAAGTCGTCAACGATGAGGACCTGGTCGTCCTTCACGACGTAGTCCTGATCAATATGCATGAGATAGTTCGCGCGCAGCGCAAGATCCACATTGTGCTGGATCTCCAGGTTCTCCGCGTCGGAGAGATTCTCGATATGGAAGAACTTCTCGACCTTCTCAACGCCGCGCTCCGTGAGCGTGACGATCTTATCTTTCTCATTGACGATGAAATCACCGGTCTCAGTGATCTCCTCACCCATGATGGCGGTCATCTTGGTCATCTCTCCGGATGCCTCACCGCGCTCGAGCTGACGTGCAAGGATGTCGCAGACCTCGTAGATCTTGGTGGACTTCCCGCTCTGGCCGGAGATGATCAGCGGCGTTCTGGCCTCGTCGATCAGGACCGAGTCGACCTCGTCGATGATGCAGTAATGGAGGCCTCTCTGAACGAGCTGCTCCTTGTAGATGACCATATTGTCTCTCAGATAGTCGAATCCGAGCTCATTGTTCGTAATATACGTGATATCGCAGTTGTACTGCTCACGTCTCTCATCGGACTTCATCGGCTGAAGTACGCAGCCTACGGTGAGCCCCAGGAAGCGGTGGACTTCTCCCATCCACTCCGCGTCACGCTTTGCCAGGTAGTCGTTGACGGTGACGACGCACACGCCCTTTCCCTCAAGCGCGTTCAGGTACGCCGGGAGCGTACAGACGAGCGTCTTTCCTTCACCTGTCTTCATCTCGGCGATACGGCCCTGATGCAGGATGATGCCGCCCATCAGCTGTACGCGGAAATGCTCCATGCCGAGCGTACGCTTCGCCGCCTCCCTGCAGACCGCGAACGCCTCCGGAAGAAGATCGTCGAGGGTCTCGCCCTTCGAAAGTCTCTCCTTGAACTCGGGCGTCTTCGCCTTGAGCTCCTCGTCCGTGAGCGCCTGCATCTCCGGTCTCAGAGCCTCGATCTTCTTTACGATCGGCTCGATCCGCTTCAGCTCGTGATCACTGTGTGTGCCAAAAATTTTAGTAAAAAAACCCATTGTATCTTCTCTCCTCGTATACTTATGCCCTGACCAGGTAATTGCGAAACTGTGTAACTCCTTCCGCACTGAGTTCCGCAGGAGCTTTCTGCCCTGACGGACGATCGCGAAACGCTGTACTATACGGAAGTCCCGCACATGATTTCGCAATTCCCTCTTGTGTCCTGAGAAAGGGTTCTCTCTCTTCTCTCTCCCCGCCCGGCCTGTGCTGCCGGAACGGTCTGCGGGAAATGCAGTGCACCCCACATACAGTATATACGATGATATCTGCTCCCGGGCCAGTGCCTGCGGCAGATACCTCGTTCTATAATAGCACGCCGTGAAAATGAAAACAATGAGACAGTTGGCATCTTCCGTCGAAAAAAGAGGGCGGATGCCTGCGCATCCGCCCTCTCACAGGGTACGATCCTTATCATACATCCGGCTCGATCATGCCGTACGTTCCGTCTTTTCTCCTGTAGACCACACTCGTCTGATCCGTCTCCGCGTTCACGAATACATAGAACGCGTGTCCCAGAAGCTCCATCTGCACGCATGCATCCTCGGGATACATCGGCTTGATCTCGAACTTCTTCGTCCGGATGATCGGAAGATCATCCTCGAAGGAATCGTAATCCTTCTCGATGAAGGCCTTCTGGAAATTCTCGGAATTCTGGTGTTTCGCAATGATCTTCTTTTTATACTTCTTAAGCTGCCGCTCTATGACCTCCTCGACCAGGTCGATGGACACATACATATCGTTGCTCACCTGCTCGGAGCGGATAATATTGCCCTTGACAGGAATGGTCACCTCCACTTTCTGGCGTTCCTTCTCGACCGACAGTCTGACGACGCACTTCGTATCCGGCGTAAAATACTTTTCAAGTTTTCCAAGCTTCTCTTCGACCGCTGCCCGCAGCCCGTCACTGACTTCCAGATTTTTTCCACTGATTACAAACTTCATATGGTCACATCCTTTACGGTTTACTCGGAGAAAATGAAAGACTTCTCCTGCCATATATTATAACGTTTGCATAAACTCAAATCAAGTATTCAAACAATTTAATACAGTTTTTACAAATTGCATTTACGTTTTGAGCTTTATCATGATAGAAAACTCTTCCGTGAACGTAAAGAGGCGTGAGCGCAGCCTCCGCAGAGACTGCCGTACCGCATCCGCAAAAGCTGCCGCACCGCATGGAGAAAGTCATAAGGAAGATCCTTCCCGGCAGAAGTTCACCACGTCCCGGTAGGGAAGCGCGCCTCCGTAGATATCGAGGGCGGAACCGACCGTCGCGTGGATCCTGTTTTTCCCGAGCTGCCGAAGCTCCTGAAGATCCGAAAGGCTACGGAGCCCTCCCGCATAGGTGATGGGATATCCGTTCACATCGGCGAGGAGCTCCACAAGTGCACGGTCCGCCCCGTGCCCCTTCCCCTCCACGTCGATCCCGTGGATCAGGAACTCATCGGCATACCCGGAAAGCCGGTCAAAAAGCTCTGCTGTAAGCTCCGTATCCGTGAATTTCTGCCAGCGGTCGGTGCAGATATAATAGCGTCCGTCCCTTCTCCTGCAGGAGAGGTCGAGTACCACATGATCCCGCCCGACTGCCCGGGTAAGCTTCCTCAGATTGTCCATCACGATCTTTCCGTCCCGGAATACATAGGACGTCACGATCACATGGCTTGCTCCGCCGTCCAGGAATTCTTTTGCATTGTCCGCATTGATCCCCCCTCCGATCATGAGCCCGCCGGGCCATTCCCTGAGCGCCGAGAGCGCCTGAGCGAGGGTAGCCTCATAGTATGGCGACGAATGCGGATTGAGAAGGATCACGTGACCGCCTGTGAGCCCGTCAGTGCGAAAGAGCGCCGCGAAATCCGCGCCGCTCTTCTCACTCACAAAATTTTCTCCGGCATAGTCTCCGCTGTCAGACAGCGTACTGCCGACGATCTGCTTGACCTTCCCGTTATGAATATCAATACAGGGCCGAAATTCCATGCCGCACCTCTCAGCCGATCACATCGGCCATATCATAAAGCCCTGCTCCCCGGCCTGCGAGGAACTTTGCGGCCGCGACCGCACCTTTTGCAAAGATCGCACGGGAATAGGCTGTATGGGTAAATTCAATGACCTCGTCCTGTCCCGCGAAGAGGACGTCGTGAACGCCTACGATCGTGCCTCCGCGGACAGCGGAGATCCCCATCTCCTTATCGTCTCTGGGTTCGCGGCGCTCCGTACGGTCGTATACATAGTGATACTGATTGCCGGTTCCCTCATTGACCGCATCCGCCAGAGCGATCGCCGTTCCGCTCGGAGCATCGATCTTCCGGCGGTGGTGCATCTCGATGATCTCCGGATCAAATCCGTTCGCTGTCAGTATTCCGGACGCCTCCCTGAGAAGCTTCAGAAGAAGATTTACGCCCAGAGACATGTTCGCGGAGCGGAGAATGGCGATCTTTTCAGCCGCCTCGCCGACAGACGCGATCTGTCTGTCCGAAAGACCTGTCGTGCAGAGAACGACCGGAATATTTCTCTCGACAGCATAGGCGAGGAGCACGTCCACCGCCTTCGCCGTGGAAAAATCAATGATCGCATCCGCCGGGACCGAGCACTCCGCCGCATCCGTGAATACCGGGTAGTCCCTGTTGCCGCGGTCGACCGCATCGATGCCTGCCACGATCTGAATATCCGGATCCGCCGCGATAATATCTGTCACGACCTGGCCCATATGGCCGCTGCATCCATGTAAAATAACACTTACCATCTTACACCTCTCTTTTTGGGGTACGACCGGCGGCACCCGCCGCGCGGAAAACACAGTTTTGTTTCGTTACTGAAGGCAGCCGAACTTTATCATGGCCTCTCTCAGGACTTCCTGATGCTCCGGCCTCATCTCGGTCAGCGGAAGCCTCGGCTTTCCGACGTTAAATCCCTGCATGTTGAGGGCCGCCTTCACGGGGATCGGATTTACCTCCATGAAGAGGGCTGTGATCAGATCGCATGCTGCCAGCTGGATCTTCGCCGCTTTTTCGTACTCCCCGTCAAAGCAGTACTGCACCATATCATGCGTGGCCTGCGGGGCGACATTTGCGAGGACCGAGATCACGCCTGCACCGCCGAGCGAACAGAGCGGCACGACCTGATCGTCATTTCCCGAATAGATATCGATCTTCCCGTCCGCGAGATCCGCGAGATGGGCGATCGCGCTGAAATTGCCGCTCGCCTCCTTGATCGCCCGGACATTGGGATTCTTATTCGCGATCCGGATCATCGTCTCCGGCTGGACCGTCGTGCCTGTCCTCGAAGGGACATTATAGACGATGCAGGGGAGCTTTGTGCTCCGGGCGATCGCCGTGTAGTGGTCCACCAGACCGTCCTGCGTCGCTTTATTATAGTAAGGAGTCACGAGCAGAAGGCCGTCCGCACCGAGCTTCTCCGCCTCCTCGCTCATCATGATCGCGTGCGCCGTATTGTTGGAGCCTGTGCCGGCAATGACCGGGATTCTTCCGCGGACGACGTCGACCGTGAACTTAATGACTTCCAGATGTTCATCGTCCTCGAGTGTCGGAGCTTCGCCCGATGTCCCGACGCTGATGACGGCATCCGTATGGTTCCTGATCTGATCTTCGAGAAGGGCTTCGAGCGAGTCGTAATTCACTTCTCCATTTTCTTTCATCGGCGTCACGAGGGCGACACCGGAACCTCTGAAGATAGACATATTTATTCTCCTCCTCTGTAAAGCTTATATCATGATTCGGCCTGTTTCACAGGCCGCGGCTGGAACACCGGGGCGTACCGTAACGAAAGCTGCTGCCGGTAATTCACGTGTTCAGACAATTGTACATTTCCTGCCCGCGTATGTCAACCACGGCACCCGGCGGGCGTCCCGTCTCACACCGTGAACTTCGCGACGGACGCCTCAGAAGCCCTGATCAGGTCCTCCGTCAGAAGATGCATGCTCGTGCCGATCTTCCCGGCGCTCACATAGATCTTCTCATGCTCCCGGCACTCCTCCGCGATCACCGTGCGGAACTTTTTCTTCATCCCGAGAGGGCTGCAGCCTCCGCGGACATATCCCGTGATCTTCGTGATATCCTTCACGTGGATCATCTCGACATTCTTCTCGCCCACGCACGCCGCGGCCGCTTTCAGATCGACTTCCTTCTCCACAGGAAGTACGAACACATAATATTCCCGGCTCTTCCCCTGGAGCACCAGCGTCTTGAAGGACTCCTCCGCCGGAACTCCCTCGAGCTCCGCCATCTGCACTCCGTCGACGAACTCCGGAATATCCACCGTGAGCACCTCGTACCCGATCTTCATCCGGTCGAGGATCCGCATCGCATTCGTCTTCACGGTCTTCTCTTTCGCCATAACGCCTCCCTCCGGGCCGTTCCGTCCATCACTTCATATTCGCCCTCTTGCGAAGCCTCGAGTCAAGGATCCTCTTGCGGATGCGGAGGCTCTTCGGCGTCACTTCCAGGAGCTCGTCATTGTCGATATAGTCGAGCGCCTGCTCGAGAGAGAAGATCTTCGGCGGTGTCAGGATGAGGGCCTCATCCGCACTTGACGAGCGCGTGTTGGTCAGGTGCTTCGTCTTGCAGACGTTGATCTCGATCTCCTCGGGCTTCGCGCTCTCTCCGACGACCATTCCGGCGTAGACCTTCGTTCCCGGAGAAATAAAAAGCGCACCGCGCTCCTGAGCGGCAAAAAGCCCGTACGTGACAGCCTCTCCGTCCTCGAACGCGACCAGCGATCCGTTCTTTCTGAAGCTGATATCTCCCTTATAGGGAGCATATTTCTCAAATACCGAATTCAGCACTGCCGTCCCGCGGGTCGCGGTCAGCAGATTCCCGTGGATACCGATCAGACCTCTCGCCGGGATGGTGAACTCAAGACGCGTCGTCCCGTCGGAAAGCGTATCCATGCTGAGGAGCTCTCCCTTCCTCTCGGAGAGCATGCTGATGACCGTACCGGAGTAATCCGCCGCCACGTCAACGGTCGCGCTCTCGATCGGCTCGAGGAGATGGCCGGCTTCGTCCTTCTTGAAAATGACCTCCGCCTTCGATACCGCAAATTCATACCCTTCGCGCCGCATGGTCTCGATCAGGACGGAAAGATGCAGTTCTCCTCGTCCGCTGACCTTAAAGGTATCCGTATTCTCCGTATCCTCCACCCGCAGCGATACGTCCGTATTCAGCTCCCGCAGAAGTCTCTCCCGGATCTGTCTGGACGTGCAGTATTCCCCTTCGCGGCCGGCGAACGGGCTGTCATTGACAATAAAATTCATGGAAATGGTCGGCTCGGAGATCTTCTGGAACGGAATAGCATCCTCCTCGCCCGGCTGGCAGATCGTATCGCCGATCTGGAGTCCCGCGATCCCGGAGACCGCGACGATCGATCCGACTTCCGCCTCCCGCACATCGACCTTCTTCAGGCCGTCGAACTCATAGAGCTTCGTGATCCTCGTCTTCTCCCTGATCTCCGGATCGTGATAATTCACGCGGACGATCTCCTGGCCTACGTAGATCTTACCGTTCTCGACCTTGCCGATTCCGATCCTTCCGACATATTCATTATAATCGATCGTGGAAATGAGCACCTGCGTCCCCTTCTCCGGATCTCCTTCCGGCGCCGGAATATAGTCGAGAATAGTCTCGAAGAGCGGCTCCAGGTTCGTGCCGTTCTCATAGGGATCGCGGGAGCATGTTCCCTCGCGCGCGGATGCGTAGAGGAACGGACACTCCAGCTGTTCGTCCGAGGCATCCAGATCCATGAACAGCTCGAGGACCTCGTCCACGACCTCCTCGGGTCTGGCTTCCGGACGGTCGATCTTGTTGATGCAGACGATGACCGGCAGATTCAGTGCGAGGGCCTTCTTCAGGACGAACTTCGTCTGCGGCATCGTTCCCTCAAAAGCATCGACGAGAAGAATAACGCCGTTGACCATCTTCAGGACACGCTCGACCTCACCGCCGAAATCCGCGTGGCCAGGGGTGTCAACGATATTGATCTTGACCCCCTTGTATTCGATCGCAGTATTCTTGGAGAGAATCGTGATCCCGCGCTCGCGCTCGATCGCTCCGGAGTCCATGACGCGCTCACGGACCTCCTGGTTATCGCGGAACACGCCGCTCTGGCGGAGCATTCCGTCAACAAGCGTCGTCTTGCCGTGATCTACATGCGCTATAATGGCTACGTTTCGGATATCTTCTCTCTTCATCAAACTCATTTTTTCTTCCTCATTCAGGTATCCGGATCTCATTTTCTCCGGATCGTTCTCCATCGGTCCCGGCTTTGCAGGCCGGGTCTTCCGGATCGTTCTTTATCGATTCGGGCTTCGCCCGATGCACGCTGTAAAAGCGTCTGCCCTGCGGTATCCGCCCTGTATCCGTCTTTCTGCCCGATCATACGCGGCGCTTCCGGAATCCATTCACAGAACGTCCCGCACGGCTCAAAGCAAATGCACAGATCCTGCTTTGCACAATAAAAAAATATAGCATGTTTTTTTGCGGGTGTAAATGAGAAAAGCCCGGTCAGAAACCGGGCTTGCTCAGTCATTATTACTATATGTCTTTCTCTCAGCCTTCCCCGCCGTAGGCAGCGCGGATCGCCGGATCCGGAGACTCCTCCGGATAAAATGAATAGTACTCGACGCCGTTCTCCAGTGTGTAGCCGTACGCTTCGGCCAGCTCCGAGACCGTGACCATCTTATAACCCATACTGTACAGGGTCGGGACCACATCCACCGTTGCCTCGGCAGTCGCCTGATAAAGGTCATGCATAAGGATGACGGATCCGTCCCGCACGTTCTCCGTTATGACCGCAAGCGTGTTTGCAGCATCCCGCGTCTGCCAGTCAAGAGTATCGACATCCCACTGGATGAGCGGTTTGTTGACATACTGGTGCACGACGTCATTGGTCCCGCCGCCGGGGGCTCTCAGCAGCGTCGGCTGATAGCCGCCGGTAAGGCTCATGATCAGCTCGTCGTTGGCAGACACCTGATGAACGATCGTATCCGCGTCAGAGTGGGACAGGACGACGTGCTCGTAGGTATGATTCGCAATTTCCATTCCCTCGTTGTATTCGCGAAGAAGCTCGGAGGTATAGAAATCCGCCTGATTCACACCGACGACGAAGAATGTCGCCTTCGCGTTATACTGGGCAAGCGTGTCCAGAATAAGGTCCGTGTTCCATGACGGCCCGTCGTCATATGTCAGCGCTACGAGCTTCTGCTTCTTTGTGGAGTCCCACGTGCCGTCCTCGTTGAAATAATACATATTTCCGTCGTCCGCCATCTCCCAGCCGACGGCGGCATATCCGTCCGCTTTGAAGAAATAGCGGCTTCCGCCCAGCATCTTCCAGCCGTTCATATACTGCTGACCGCTCGCCGTCTTATACCAGCGTCCCGCTTCCCCGTCATTCCAGCCGGCAGCGCCCTGCTCTGTATATTCCGTCATGCCCTGCACCGCGGTGTCATCGGCCGAAGCAGTCTCATCGACCGTCTGAGCGGCAGGAGCGGCCGTAACGTCCGCTGTCTGCCCGGCAGGATCTGTGGCTGCCTGCGTTGGCGCCGGAGTCTGTGATTCCGTCGTGCGGCTGACTGTCGTACCTGCGGATGCCCCGACCTCATTCGTCGTCTGTACGGATGAATCCGGTCCGTTCTTCTTTGACACCCGGCCCGTCGCGATCTTTACAATAAGAAATACAAGAAGAAGCGCGGCGATGACGCCTCCGATCATGATCAGTCTCCGCCTCTTCTGCTCTTTCAGCTTTTGTTCCCGTTTCGCAAACAGCTCTTCTCTGGTCATTTTCTTCCCTTTCCTGACTGCATGAAGCTATCTGATATAAGTAAGTATACCGACTGATATACTTTTAGACCACACCAGTTTCTAATCATAATCCATCCGGAAAAAATAATCAATAGACTCTGCGGGACGATTTCAGTCCCCCGAAGGACGAAAACATTGGGATTTCAGGTCTGTGCGGCCGTCATTTTCCGGACCGGATCCCCGAAAGCATACTCCCCCGAAAGAAAAAGCCCCTCCGCATCTGCGGAAGGGCTCTTTCTCTCACGGCCGCGGTGTGAGCGCTGACTTTCTGCGCTCTCCCGCGGGACCGGAATACTGTCTTCTTACACGTGCTCACGGCCAGAGCCGGAACACGCTCTTCTTACATGCAGGTATATCCGCCGTCTACCGGAAGGTTGACGCCTGTCACATAAGAGGATGCCGGGGAAGCCAGGAATATCGCAGCGGTATCCAGCTCGCCTTCATTTCCGTATCTTTCTTCCGGGATCATGGTCTTAGCATTCTGCTGGAAGAAATCAGAGTTCAGAGTGTCGACTGTCAGCGGCGTATAGAAATAGCCCGGGCAGATCGAGTTGACTGTGATGCCGTACTTGCCCCACTCAGCGGCAAGAGCGCGTGTCAGATTGACAACACCGCCCTTCGCAGCATGATACGGTGCGGAACCGGCGATCTTGTTGCCTACCAGACCGTACATGGAAGCGATGTTGATGACGCGGCCGTACTTCGCCGGGATCATGGCCTTCTTCGCGATCGCGCGGGCAACGCGGAAGGTTCCGAAGAGGTCGATCTGCATTTCATTTTCAAACTGCGGGTCCGTGATATCTTCCGCCGGAGCAACAGCGCCTGTACCGGCATTGTTGATCACGATGTCGATGCGGCCGAATTTCTCGAGAACGGCGTCAACAGCTGCATTGACATTCTCT
Organism: uncultured Clostridia bacterium; assembly: GCA_946629525.1. Lineage (GTDB taxonomy): Bacteria > Bacillota > Clostridia > Lachnospirales > Lachnospiraceae > Chordicoccus. Next base: position 24,011 of record CAMOXU010000004.1, on the reverse strand, counting down.
GTATCCGTAATATCGCAGCGGACTGCCATTGTCTCGACGCCGAATTCATCGGCGATTTCCTTCGCTACTTCCTCGATCAGGTTCTGACGGCGGGCAACAGCAACGATATTGCAGCCCTGATTCGCAAGCGCTTTCGCCATCTGAACACCGAGTCCGCTTGAGCACCCTGTAACAACAGCGACCTGTCCCTTGAGATCAAAATAATTCTTCATAGTTTCCTCCTGTATCCAAGTAAACACTGTAAGTCAGTATTACGGTACTAACTGAAATAATCATACCAAATTTAAAGAAAGTGTCAATAATGTATCCCGGAGATCCGGAGGAATTTCCCGTACGATAAGAAGCGCCGGGAGAACTATCTGCTGTCTCCCGGCGCTTTTCATTCTTTTATTGACTTCTCATGCCGTATTCCGGCTGCGTGCCGATCCTTCTCAGATCAGACGTCTGATTGCCACGATCGCCTTGCTGTCGGCGCGTCTGTCATGGGTGATTCCCCATGCGCTGCCCTTGGCTTCAACGATATATCCGTTTCCGTCATACAGTGCGACGTGACCTGAGTAGACGATGACGTCACCGGCCTGTGCTTCCGCAAGACTGCCGACCGGGCTTCCTACGGACGCCCAGTTCCCGGATGTCCTGTAGCCGCCGGAGTATACTCCGCAGTCGCGGAGGACGAGCCATACAAAGTGAGAGCAGTCACAGCCGTTGGTCAGTGAAGATCCGCCCCATACATACGGGCATCCCACGAACTGATCCGCATAGGCGATAACGGCGTTCCCTGTCGAGCTGGAAGGTGCGCTCACCTGCACCTGAGCTGCTGCCTGGGCTTCTGCCGCCGCCTGAGCCTCAGCTGCTGCCTGAGCTGCCGCCGCCTGTTCCGCCGCTGCCTGAGCTGCTGCGGCCGCCTGTGCTTCCGCCGCTGCCTGAGCTGCCGCCGCCTGCTCCGCTGCTGCCTGGGCCTGCGCTTCCGCTGCCGCCTGGGCTGCCGCTGCCTGCGCCTGGGCTTCCGCTGCCGCTGCGTCTGCTGCCGCCTGCGCTTCTGCCTGAGCCTGCGCTTCTGCAGCCTGCTGAGCCGCTGCTTCCGCTGCCGCCTGCTGAGCTGCCGCTTCCGCCGCCGCTGCCTCGGCTGCCGCCTGTGCTTCCGCTGCCGCCTGCGCTGCTGCGGCCTCTGCCGCCGCCTGCTCAGCCGCTATTCTGGCTGCTTCCTCTTCCGCTGCGATTCTGGCCGCTTCCGCTGCCGCCGCTGCTGCGGCCGCCTGCTTCTCAGCCTCGATCTCATCCAGTCTGTTCTGCTGCTGTGTGATCAGCGAGCTGATCTCCTCCGCCTGCTGACGGGCGATCTCGATCTGATTCTCATAATCAGCATCTGTCAGCTTCTTCTCTTCGAGCTGTACATTCAGCTCCGCATTCTGCTCTTCCAGAGAAGCCTGCTGGACTTCCAGCGAAGCCTTCTCTCCTTCGAGCTCTGCTTTCTGTCCCTCGAGCTGTCCCTTCAGAGCCGAGACCTGATTGACAGTCTCAATATAATTCTGAAGTGCCGTACGATCCGCCTCATGAAGTTCCTTTGCGTACTCGGCCTTATTGATGAAGGACTGGATATCCGTAGCGTTCAGGATCATTGAGACCCATCCGATGGATCCGCCGTTCTCATAAATGTACTGGATACGCTTCTTCATATCCTGATACTGCTTGTCACGAGTGGCCTCAGATGCCGTAAGCTGCGTCTGCGTCGCATCGATCTGGACCTGCGTCGCATCGATCTGACCCTGGGTCTCATCGATGCTGATCTGCGCCTGATCGATCTGGACCATGAGGTCCACGATGTCAAGATTCAGATCACTGATCTCAGACTGGATCTGCTGCTGTCTTATGGCAAGGTCATTCAGGGCTTCCTGCGTGCTCGATAACTCTTCCTCTGACTGCGCTTTCTGTGCGCGCAGATCACTTTCCTCATCAGCGAAAGCCGGTGAAATAGAGGATACCACGAGCACTCCGGCAAGCAGTATGCCGAGTAATTTCTTCTTCATACATCCACCTCGATACAATACTTCTTATCAGAAAATCCGCAGGAACTGCCGGCGGTCAGGCCGTTCGACCGGCCGGATCCGGATCATCGGGTTCACAAAGCGGTCTTGATAATACAAACAAATCGTAACAAAGTTAATAAATGCGTAACATTTTCAACTTATGTTGTGTACTATACCACAGCCTTAACATATTTTCAACTGATTCGGCGAGATTGTTACAATTTAATTAACTACATAATGAAATATTAACATTTCTTCGTCAAAAATCAACTCAGCTTTTCCGGAATGGTGAAATTTCGACTTGCGGCATCCGAAAGGCAGTGCTATAATACTCTACGGACGATTAGCTCAATGGGAGAGCACTCGCTTCACGTGTGAGGGGTTACAGGTTCGAGCCCTGCATCGTCCATCAAAAAAGACATCCGTGATTGGATGTCTTTTTTTTGCGTATATTCTTCATCGGGCAGTACCCGTGAATTCATTATGAGATTCGTGCGCAGAATGCGCTCCATCGTGAGTATGATCCCGCAGTCCCGGTCATCTGCCTCAGATTCCATGAGAATACATTTTCCGGATCTCTCACATCACCCTTCTTCGATGGACCCTCTTCTTCGACTTCATTACGTGGACGACAAATCCCCAGTTATAGACAAGCACATAGGCCACGCCGTTCAGCGCGAGCGCCGCGAGCACATCCCCGACGGAGTGCTGCTTCAGGAACATGGTCGACAGAATGATCATGCCGCACCAGAATACCACCGGGATCCGGACCGCTCTCTTCTTGAGGAGCGGATGCTCCGAAGTGAAGAGCGTCATCATAAGGGCCGTTGTATTGAACACGTGAATACTCGGCCAGACGTTGGTCGGCGTATCGACAGCCCACAGTCTTCTTACCAGAAACGCGCAGATTCCGTGGCTCTCGATGTAATACGGGCGCAGGCTGATCTTGGTGGGCAGAAAGGTGGAGACGACCAGGAATACCGTCATCCCGATCATGAGCATCGTCGTGAGCTGCTCATATGTCTTTCTGTCTACAAAAAAGACGAAGATGACCCAGACTGCCTGGAACAGGAACCACGAAAGATACGGAATGATAAATTCGACGATAAAAGGAATATATGTGTCGAGCTCCGTGCTCAGGTCGAAAAACCTGGTGCGCGGAAGCCGCTCGAGGATCGTGAACCAGACCATGTAAAAAACGAGATACAGCATGAACGGAATGATCTGCGAGAGATTCTGATCCTTCGCAAACTTCGATAACTTTGTACCTCTGAGTTTTTCCTCAATATTTGTAAATGTCATATGTGCACGTTCCCTCCGGATCAGTACCGCACTTTGAACTCGTAGGACCTGGGATCCACTTTGATCAGTTCAGATTCAATATCATTTATTTCCACGAACCGCTGGGCTTTGAGCTGTGAGATCAGCGATTCGATCTGGGCCTCTGTCCCCTGCGCTTCCATCTCAACGCGGCCGTCATACAGGTTCTTCACCCAGCCGGTCACGCCCAGATGCTGCGAAATATAATTCGCATGATACCGGAAACCGACTCCCTGAACATCTCCCGAGAAGATCAGATGTCTCCGGACGATTCCTTCCATAGTTTTTCCTTCCGTCTGCCCCCCGCTTCGAAGACGCGCTTTCTCCAGCGGGTCCGGCAGAAAATTCTCGAAAATGAACACATCGTACATCATCTTCGCATCGAGAAGAGCTTCCTCCGACCGGACCGTCCATGCAGCCCCGAACGCATCCGCCGCCTTCCGCATATAAACATAGGGCAGCTTATACATATCCCGAAGATTATAGGCGATAAAATCCGGCTTCGTGAGGAAGTTGAAGAGACATGCCGAGAGAGAGAAGCTGAAAAAGCCCTGTGTCTTCGGATCCATGCACTCCGAAAGCTGGCCTCTCAGCGTCTGGGGCCGGTTCTTCCGGAACCAGCGCACGACTCCGGGATGAAAGGACTCAATACAGTACTGTCCCTCGTACCCGTCCAGGATAAATGCGGTCTCCCCGCAGATCTCCTTTACATCGTCTCCCCGCTCCGCCTTGATCTCGATGATCAGCGGGACCTTCCCGTCGACTGTCTTTAAGACCTCCCAGAAGATCGGAACATGCTCCTCCGTTCCGAAGAGCGTATATTCTGTCGCCTCGCGAAGGCTCATGTCGCTGATCTTCTTCGGAACACCCGCGGCCCTCATAAGATCCGGATCATGCATGATGACCAGCTGATTGTCTCCGGTCATCCGCACATCCAGCTCAATTCCGTAACCCTTCTCCACCGCACGCTCAAAAGCGAGCATTGAATTCTCAGGCGCATCCTCTTTGTCGTGCAATCCCCTGTGCGCGTAATACCAGCCGCTGAATTCGCGCATCCTCTCTTTCCGGCCGTTATACGGCCAGGCTGCGTACAGCAAAAAGAACACGAAGGCGGCGATCACTGTAATAATTATGCCCGCTATACTCATTTTTACTCCGTCCTGTCAGGAACATTCCTTTCCAACCTGTATTATAATCATAAAAAAGCCTCTTTCAACCTTTGCCGTTCAAGTTTCCAAAAATCTTCACATTTGCCAAATTTACCTCTTTTCAGGCCGGATTCCTGTGAAAAAAAGAAAGCTCTCTGCGGATCAGCCCGTTAAAAGGCATCCTCAGAGAACTTTTTTGTTTTCAGGTCATTCGATTTCTCCCCCGCCTGCAGAGACAGAGGATTCTTCGTGTTCCCGGTCAAAGCAGGATCACATTCGCCTTACGGCACTCCTCCCGCATCTCCTCCGGCCAGACCGAAGCCTGCACTTCACCGACATGCACTCTTCCGAGGAGCAGCATGCAGAGCCTGGACTGTCCGATTCCTCCTCCGATCGTGTACGGAAGCTCACCGGCGAGAAGCGCCTTGTGATACGGAAGCTTCTTCCTGTACTGGCAGTTGCTGTGCTCAAGCTGTGCAAGCATCGACTTCTCGTCTACGCGGATGCCCATGGAAGAGATCTCGAGTGCGCACTGCAGCGGCTCGAACCAGAAAATGATATCTCCGTTCAGATCCCAGTCATCGTAGTCCGGCGCACGCCCGTCATGCGGCTCTCCGTCCGCAAGCGGCCAGCCGATCTTCTCGACAAAGACCGCACCCTTCTCCTTCGTGATGAGATTCTCTCTCTCCTTCCGGGTCTTATCCGGCCATCTCTCCTCGAGCTCCGCAGTCGTCACAAAGGTGATCGAATCCGGAAGTCTGTAGACGGCATCCGGCCACTTGTACCAGACTTCATGCTCCATATGCTTTATGATCTTGAAAATGGACTCCACGACCGTATGAAGGACCTGCGGTGTGCGGTCCGCCTTGCGGATCACCATCTCCCAGTCCCACTGATCGACATAGCAGGAGTGCAGATTGTCGAGATCCTCATCCCTTCTGATGGCGTTCATATTCGTATAGAGACCTTCCCCCGGCGCAAATCCGTATCTTTTGAGGGCGCTTCTCTTCCACTTCGCGAGGGACTGGACGACCTCATAGGTCTGCCCCGGCATCGCCTTGATATCGAACTGGACAGGACGCTCAACGCCGTTCAGGTTGTCATTCAGACCGGAAGCCTGATCGACGAACAGCGGGGCGGAAATGCGCTCAAGGTTCATCTCGCGTCCGAATTCTTTCTGGAATGTATCGCGGATGAACTTGATCGCATCCTGTGTCTCCCGCACAGTCATGTGGGGATCATAATTCCGGGGCAGTATAAGACTCATCGTTTTTCCCTCCTCATTACTTTCATAATGGGTGATAGTACACCCTGCGGCGTGTTCATTGCAATACCTCACCGCGCTTTTTCTCATAAGAAACGATCAGATCGACGACCCTGTCGTAAGATTTCGTGCCGTCCTCCTGGCCTCTTCCCTTCAGATACGAATCGTTGAACGATTCCGCAGCGTCCGCGATTTTCCCTTTAAATTTCGCCCAGAACACATTGTTTGCATGCAGATCCGCAGTGCAGCGCTCATCCAGCGTCCCGTATATCTCTGCCCAGCGGTCCCGGTCCCTCTTATAGAGTTCATTTCCGCAGTAGACCCATCCGGAAAGGAGCCCGGAGTAGCGGATATCCGCTTCGGCGGAACGCATGCAGCAGAGATATGCAATAAAGTTGGCTTCATTTTCCTGCAGGATACCCTTAAGGTGCGACAGCTCATGCGCCGCGCAGAACGCGTGATTATACTCCGTCATCTCCCTGTTATAATTGGCCTCGATCGTGTAGGCCGAATAGATTCCCGCCATATTGGTAAGGGACATCAGTCTGGAAAAAAATACGGGCTTCGCGCACGGATACCATCCCGACAGTTCCCCGCAGGATGTGCCGAGATCCGTCATGGCCCGCCGGATCCGTTCGTCCGCGTCCGCGCTCATCACCATGATCCCGTCTGCGTCCCGCTCCACAAGATCCGCGTACATTCCGGCTTCCTCCGCGAGCCAGGCACAGCAGGCGGCAAGATCCTCCGTAGAATACCCTCCCTCGCCGTACCCCTCCCGCACGGAGAAGGGAGTACAGTAAAAATAGATGTCTTCATTTGCCTCGAAGAGAAAGAAAATGAGGGATACAAGGACCAGCACTCTTCCGAGCAGGAGTCCGGCCATTTTCCTGAATCCCTCCCCTCCGTTCTCCTCTTTCCGGCGCATCCACGCAGCTAACAGGCGTCCGAGCCGGAAAAGGAGGAACAGGACCAGTCCATAGATCAGGAATTCGACCACCGAAAAGGGAAAAAATGAGTTCACCCTGCCCAGAGTCATGACCCACAGCCGGTTGAAGATGCCGGCGTAAGCGTCCGCGAAGCCGTCCGAATATCTGGCCCCTGCACGTAAAAGCAGCGCTGCCGCAGTAAGGAGCAGCGCTGCAAAAAAATGTCGTTTAGCCATTTTCCGAGTCCTCATCGAACCCTGCGATCGTCATGCCCCGGGAGGCGTCATATGCGCTGCCCGGTATGATCTCTCCGTCGTACGGATCATCCGCCTCATCGCTGTTTCTGCCGCGTGAGGTGCCGGAAGCCGCTTCACCGCCGTTCCGCACATCGCGCACAGCCTTGCGGAGCATCTGCGTAAAGTCCTCTCCCCGGATGGTCATATTGTCGGGAATCTCCTCCATGGAAAGATCGTCGTTGTATTGAGATTCCGAATACCGGCTCGACGTACGGATGTCGGAGTAATAGCTGTCCTCTCTGGAGATGTCTGTCCGGTCCTTTTTCCGCGCGGCCGTTCTGGTCCGTCCGGATCTGCGAACCCGCTCATCGTCTCCCAGATCAGCGAAGAAAACATCCTCGTCCTCCATCTCATCGAAGTCCGGCTCTTCTTCGGGCTCATCGATCGATGCGGATCTGCCGGATCCGGATTTCTTACGGCCGAGCCTGCCGCCAAAAAGCCTCCCGAGAACAGATCCCTGTCCTTCTTCATCCTCGTCCGTATCGTCCCAGGCATCCTCGTCGTAAAGATCGTCTTCATACGAATCCGTGTCGTCTGCATCTTCGGATTCCGCGTCCTCATCGTCCGCATCTTCCTCATCGTCATACCCGTCTTCGTCGTCCCCGTCTTCGTCGTACTCTTCCTCGTCTTCGTCCTCGTCGTCCTCATCCTTATCCGAAGAGAAGCGCTCCTTCAGACGACCGAACCAGCCTTTCACAGCGGAGAATGCACTGCCTCTGTCCTCGTCCTCTTCATACTCGTCTTCGTCATACTCATCCGAATCATCGTCTTCGTCGGATTCATCGGAATCATCGTACTCGTCTTCGTCGTATTCTTCAGAATCATCGTACGCATCCGTTTCATCGTACTCGTCGGATTCATCGTATTCGTCCGGCTCATCGTATTTGTCCGCTTCACCGTACTCGTCGGATTCATCGTATTCGTCGGATTCATCATATTCGTCGGATTCATCATATTCGTCGGATTCATCATATTCGTCCGGCTCCACACGGTCTGCGGCTGCAGAGGCAGCGATGTCCGGCTGCTTAACTGCAGCGGTCTCACTGTCCCCATACCCGCTTTCATCCTCATACGCATCATCATCCTCGTACTCAGCATCTTCGTACTCATCGTCTTCGTCATCGACATACTCGTACTCGCCATCTTCGTACTCGTCGTCTTCGTCATCGATATACTCGTACTCGCCATCTTCGTACTCATCATCGACTTCGTCGTCTGCGTATTCGTCCTCTTCGTCGTCATACTCGTCGTCATCGTAGTCGTCCGAAGACCTTGCAGGTCCCCGGCCAAAAAGACGACCGAAGACACCTCTTATTCGTTCGCTGAGATCAGAGACCCTGTCCGGCTCCTCTTCTTCGTACTCATCATCGTCTTCGTACTCATCGTCCTCATCCGATTCATACTCGTCATCTTCTTCATACTCGTCGGATTCGTACTCATCATCGTCCTCGTACCCGTCGGATTCGTACTCGTCATCCTCATTCTCGTCGACATCATCTTCGTATGAATCTGCCTCGTCCCCAGCGTCTGCCTCATCCAGGTCATATCCTTCATCGGCCGGCTCCGAAGTCTGAACGGCGCCGGGTCCGCGAACGATCTCATCCTCCTCAATGACTTCCCGGAAGTCCGTGATCTCCTCCCCGGCATGATCCGCAAAATCAGCGTCCCACCAGAATCTCTCGACCGATTCTTTCCTTTCAGGAATGGTCTTTTTGACAGGTACATCTTCCTCCATCTCAGAGGCAAAGATTTCTTCGGGTTCTGATACTTCTTCGGACTGTTCGATCTCCTCTTCAGTCTCTGATGCTTCTGCCGGCTCTAATATCTCCTCAGCCGGTTCGGGCTCTTCTTCGGGCTCTGCTGTCTCTTCCGGCTCTAATATCTCCTCAACCGGTTCAAGTTCTTCTTCAGGCTCCGCGGTCTCTTCCGGCTCCGGTATCTCCTCAACCGGTTCGGGTTCTTCTTCAGGCTCTGCTGTCTCTTCCGGCTCCGGTATCTCCTTAACCGGTTCGGGTTCTTCTTCAGGCTCTGCTGTCTCTTCCGGCTCCGGTATCTCCTCAACCGGTTCGACTTCTGCCTCAGGTTCTTCCGGCTCTTCCGCCAGTTCAGGCTCCTCCTCAGGCTCCGCAGCCGCTTCCGGCTCAGATATCTCCTCCGTCAGTTCAACTTTCTCTTCAGGCTCTGCCGGCTGCGCGAGCTCCTCTTCAGACGCCTTCGCATAAGCTCCTGAGCTGATCTCGGATTCGTCAACTTCTTCAAACACATATTCAGCCGCGTCTTCAGCCTCATCTGCGTCTTCACCAGCGTACTCGTCCGATTCTGCCTCGTCATCGGAGATCTCATATTCGTATGCATCCGAATCTTCTTCATCGGAGTCCTCGTACTCATACTCATCCGATTCTTCCTCATCAGAATATTCGTACTCGTACTCTTCCGATTCTTCCTCATCAGAATCTTCGTACTCGTACTCTTCCGATTCTTCCTCATCGGAGTCCTCGTACTCATACTCGTCCGATTCTTCCTCATCAGAATCTTCGTACTCGTACTCTTCCGATTCTTCCTCATCGGAGTCCTCGTACTCATACTCGTCCGATTCTTCCTCATCAGAATCTTCGTACTCGTACTCTTCCGATTCTTCCTCATCGGAACCCTCGTACTCGTACTCTTCCGATTCTTCTTCATCGTCGGATTCGTCGTACTCGTCATCCTCATCGGCTGCATTCTTTCCGCCAAGTCCGAGTCTTATGATCCTCTTTATCCAGCTTTCACCGGATTTTTTCGCTGATCGTCCGGCAGGTTCTTCATCCTCCTCATACTCTTCTTCATCGGAATCGTCGTACTCTTCTTCGTCCTCGTCGTACTCTGCGTCCTCATCATACTCTTCGTCGGAATCGTCGGACTCATCATACCAGTCCTCGTCCCCGTCAGAGAAGTCATCCGGATCCCCGAATTCCTCTTCATCCGAATCCGTCGTGTTCCCGGACACATCCGCCGCCCCGGACTTCATTACCGTTCCGGAGCTCTCCTCATCGTCATATTCACCGTCGTCCTCATACTCAGCGTCGAGAGAATCCGGTTCCCCGTCATCCTCATCATACGAATCATCCTCATCTGACCCGTATTTCAGAAGCAGCTCATCAAGCTCGTCGGGCTCCTCTTCGCGGTCCGCGCGCAGCTCGTCCATCAGCTCCTCATCGTCTCTCCGGGCCCGGAAGCGCTCCATCCAGGACTTCCTGTAGGTCACTTCCTCCTCTGTCTCGGCTTCGTCATAGCCGTCTTCCTCGTCGTCCTCGTCCTCGTCTTCGTCCTCATCCTCTTCCTCATCGTCGATGCCGAGGAAACGGCTCAGACCCTTCCCGAATCCTGTGGCGAAGAAGCCTCGTCTTCTGTCTTTCTTAGGACGCTTTCTCTCCAGATAATCCTCTTCTTCCTCTTCTTCCTCTTCCTCGTATTCTTCCTCTTCGTCGTCGAGATCCTCCTCGTCGATATCCATCTCATCCAGATATTCCCGAAGGTCGACCCTTCCCTCCCGCTCGATCAGCGGCGTCTTCTTCTCTTTCTCTCCGCTCCGATGCAGATCTTCCACACCTCCGAAGAGATCACGATATTCCTCCAGTTCCTCCTCGTCAGGAACGTTCTCCTCTTTCTCCTCCGACGGAGCTTCTTCCGTGCTGCGGAGCTCCATCATGCGGCGGACTTCCTCCGCCATGTTCCGGCTTTCAGCAGCAAGCCCTTCGGAAACAGGCTCTTCCTCCTCATAAGAAGCATCTTCCTCATCCCCGTCCGGCTCCTCCGCCGCTTCTTCCGGAGCTTCCTCTTCCTCTGCTTCCTCCTCTTCCCCGAGAAGTCCTCCGCCAAAATCAAATGCGCTGTATTTCCGGACACCCTTCTCTTCCGGCTCTCCGTCCGCACTGTCCTGATCAGAGAAAATTTCCCGGACATCTGCCGCTTCCGTCTCCAGGCTCTCTTCCGAAACCGCATCTGACTCTCCGGTGCCCTCTTCCGGATCCGTATCGGTGATTTCCCACCCTTCCTTCAAATCCGGATACGCATTGATCCGCTCCTTGGGAGATGCCTCATCGGCAGCTCTGCTGTCTGCTTCCGACGCACTTCCCTGCAGGCCGGGATCCGTCATCTGTCCCTGTATTCCTGTCAGGATACTTCCTGTATTCTCGAAACTGTCGCGTACGAACGCGCTCCCCTGCTCCCACAGCTTCTTCCTGAAGACCGTATCCGTAAGCTGGCGCGCATCGTATCCCCGCGCCTTAAAATCCGGATTCAGGAATTCAATGGTGAGGGGCATGATACGGAGCACGAAGAGGGATACGTCCATAGCGGCAAGCGTACTCTCCGTAATTCCTTTGACCGCCAGAATATTGGCGTACTCCTGCGTCCCGGGTTTGACGGATTCCACCTTCCCGAAGACCTGCAGGCTTTTAACATGCTGAAACGTCCCGTCGAAGGGATCAAAGATCGTCACGGACGCATTGCCGTTCTCCAGAACGGACCGGTACTTCAGACCGCCCTCGGTGATCACATAAAAAACACCGTTCCTGTAGATATATTCAAGCGGGGTCGCGCGCACAAAATCATCTGTTCCCGTCGCCATGACAAGGACCTGATGATTTTCAATGAACTTCCCGACTTCCGCCATGAGCTCCGCCTCATCCATGCGCTTCACCGGCTCACGCAGCTTCTTGGCGATCTGATAGCCGACCTCCGTCGTCGTCTTTTCATTTTCTATGAACATGCCTGTGATCGACAGGTCTCCGCCCAGCGCGAATTCCATGTCGACGACATACTTCGTGAAGCCCTTATCGGAAAAACCGAGGCCGACGAAAGCGATCCTTTTGCCGATAAGCTGCTCTTTCCTGGTGTTCAGGAAGGACTTTGTCTTACCCGCAGTGAGCGCACCGTAAAAATTGAAAATAAAACAGAAGCCGTCATACATGGATATGTCCGACGGAGCTTCCGCTATCTCGCAGATCCGGACGTTGCCCACGATATGTCCGATCGTGGTGGCAACACGCTCTGTTGTGCTCAATTTTCCATCGTATAAAATCAGTGATTTCGCCATTTCCTCCGCCTCACGAATAAATGTTGATAAGATGCCGCAAAAAGCGGCAGTCCTGACATCGTACTCCATCTAAGTATAAACGAATTTGACAAATCAAACAAGGTTTCTGAAAAAAGTAACGCCCCCACCGGGCAGTCCGCACTTAAAATCTGCGCGAACGGCCCCGGCAGGAGCGTTATCCTGCACCGATAAGGCGGTGCGTACTTTATTTTACTGTAATCGTTCCGACACTGCTGTCTGCAGCCGCACAAAATCCTGCCTCCTGCGGCAGTGTGAATCGCGGTTCAGCTGCACTTTACTTTTCGATCAGTGCACGGACGATCTTACCGGTCGAGTTGCGGACGAACGGCTCCGCCCTCATGACGAGACTGCGGATCTGTCTGTAGCCCGGCTCTCCGGAATTGATCTTCTTAAGAAGCGCCTTGAAATATTCCTCCGGGGCACCGGCTTCCTTCTCGGGGAAGATCTGGACCGCCAGATTATTGTCCTTCTCGTAGACGACCGCCTCCGCAACAGCGGGATCCGCGAGGAATTTATCCTCCAGCTCCTCCGGGGAAATGTTCTCACCGGAAGACGTGATGATCAGATTCTTCGCACGGCCCGTGATGAAGATATAGTGATCGTCGATCTTTCCCAGATCGCCGGTGTGGAACCAGCCGCCCTTCATAGCTTCCGCCGTCGCCTCGGGATTCTTATAGTAGCCGAGCATGACGTTGCGGCCGCGGGCAAGGATCTCTCCGTCCTCGTCGATCATGACCTCCGTGTCAAAAAGTGCGGGGCCGACAGATCCGTCGCAATAATCCATGACTCTGTTGACAGCGAGGACCGGCGAGCATTCCGTGATGCCGTATCCGTTCAGCAGATTGATGCCGAACTGGCGGAACATCAGCACATATCCGACCGGAAGCGGAGCACCGCCGCAGATGATATCCGTCAGGTTCCCTCCGAGAGCGGTCTTCACCATCTCCGGGGTCATCTGAGCTCCCGTGCGCTTCGCCATGATGCGGAACTGCTTCGCGAACGTCTCGATGATCATCGGAACGACAAAGATGCAGGTCGGCTTCGCGATCTGGATATCCTTCATGACGTTCCGGATATTTCTCACAATATAGCAGGGCCTGTTGTAATTGAATACCATCAGGTGGCCGACGATCAGGCCGAACATATGATGCATCGGAAGCGGTGAGAGTCCCGTGCCGACGAGATCATAGCTCTGGCTCGCCTGAACGATGTTCGCCGCGATATTATCCTGACTCAGCATAACGCCCTTCGGCCTTCCGGTCGTCCCTGACGTAAAGACCAGAGCACACATATCGTGCACATCGATCTCGCAGTCCGTGAACGATCTGTCACCCTGCGCGATCAGCTTCTCACCCTCTCTGACCCAGTCGGAAAATGAAGTGAGCGGGAGCGCAAGGAACCCTCTCGCGTCTGCAGCCGGGCTGTCATTCAGGGAGGCCTTAAAGGCCGGGATCGCAGGCTCGAATTCCTTTGAGTAGGCGAGCACTGCGCAGTCTCCGTCCCAGAGCAGGCGGATCAGATTCTCCGCGGGCTGGCGCGCATCCAGCGGAAGCACTACATTTCCGCCGTTTACAATTGCGAAAAATGTCGCGAGCCATTCGTAGGAATTAACGCCGAGGAGGGCGACATGCTTTCCCTCAACGATCCCCTGTGAGTGGAAATACGTTCCGACCGCGTCCACATCGGCGCGGAACCGCGCATATGTGACTGTCTGCACCGTTCCGTCATCCCCTGTGTACATGAAGGCGATGCCGTCCGGATTGCTCTCTGCCTTTGAAACGATCATCTGCCGCAGATCTTCAACTGCCGGCGGGTTATAAGGTGGGTAGTTTTTCATTTTTCCTTCTCCAGATATGCTTCGATATCCGCGACCGTGTGGAATTCCATGATCTGGTCGTCCGGGATCCGGATCCCGTACTGATCCTCGAAATCACTGACGATCGTGATGACATCGAATGAATTCAGTTCGAGGTCTTCAATGAGATCAGAGCTCTCATTGATCTCCTCCGCCGGTACATCTGTATACTGTGCCAGCACATCGATAATTTCCTGCAGCATCTGTCTTTTCCTCCTAAATTCTTAAAGGTTTTTATCGACTGTTCACTGCGGAACAGCACCATCTTAGCCGATTGATCCGGCTTTTTCAACTCACTGTGACCGTTTCCGGACACTTCAGCCATTAGTGTACAAATTCGCAAGCATCGGAAGGATGTTGAGATTCGCGGTCCAGATATCCGGGAATGCCGAGATGTCGACCGGGGACGTTCCCTCCCCGACGACCACACTGACCGCGGGGATCCCCGCCTCAATAAAGTAGTCCGCGCATCCGCCCGCATCCGTCGAATCATACTTCGGCAGAGCCGTGAGCGGATATCCCGACCTCGTGGAGAGCGACTCGGCGAGATGCTCCGCGTCCTCGTGCACGGTCCCCTCCGAACCGTAATCCCAGTAGATCAGATTCCCTGTCGCCCGGTATATGACGACGCCCTTCGTCCGGTCATCTGCCGCATTCATGACTGCCTGCGTCTCCGGTTCGCTCCCCGCGGAAGGACCCTTGTAGCCCTCGAAGGAAGGCTGCACAGCCCCGCCGGTATATTTGCTCCAGCCGGCCGGGAAGTTCTTGCTGATATCGACACCGGAGGCATTGGCCCCGAAGGTCAGGAGATATGACTCGAGGGGCTGCTTCGTGAGACCAGCCGCCTTGTCATACTCATAGCAGGCCTTCACGGAATCCCTTGCCGCCTTCGTCCTGAGCGCATCCATCCCGAACTGGCAGACCGACACCCCGTCCGGGTTCACCATCGGAAGGACATGGATGCAGACGTCCGCGAAGATCTCCTTGTAGTTGTGGTTCCTGTATACATTTCCCGCTGTGCGCTCCTCGCAGTAATATTCCAGCTGGCGCATCGCAAGAAGGCTCGTAATATACTCGTTCCCGCGCATTCCGTACTGCACGACGACATGCATGGAGCCTTCGGGATTTCCGATGAGCACCTCATACACCGCACGCCCGTCGAGCGTCGTCGCGGCGATATTCGCGCTGATAATATCCGGATACCTTGTCGTCAGGAAATACAGATCCTTCACCATCTGCTCATACGTATAGACCGCATCGGCTGTGCTGACGATCTCGTCTCCCTCCGCGGGCATCTCTGCAAGATAGGCCGAAAGATCCTCCGTGCTGATATCCTCCACGGTCTCAGCCGGGACACTTGAGGTCGAAGCGGTGCCGCTTTCCGCGGACGCTGTCCCGGAAGCTGCGCTCTCACTCTTTGCCGTGCTCCCGGAAGACGCTGCCTTCGAGGAAGCGGAGCCGCCTTTTCCCGGATCGCGGATAAATGTGACATACGTCATCAGGATTCCCGCCACCAGCATAAGAGCGGAGAACAATATGATCCGTATAAGACGGTCCCTCTTCTCCTTTCTCTCGAGCTCCTCCTCCATGGGATCGTAGCGCTCGCCCTTGAGCGGTTCGTTGACCGGGCCCTTAGGTTCGGTCTTCGGCACGGTGATGTCCGCATAAAAGGTATCTTCGTCTGATTCCGGACCCTTTGTCTCAGAGCTGCTCTCAGATGCACTCTTTTTATTCTTCTCAAATTCCAGACTGATCGCATCGGGATCCGGATGTACGTCCTTCCCCTCAGCCCGGGATGACTCTGCCCTGACAGACAGAAGCTCCCGCTCCAGATCGAGCGAAGAATCCGCTGCCGTCTCTTCTTCGGCATAATTTCCGGTCACCCCGAGAAGCTCCATCTCAAGCGCACTGAGCCCTGAGCCGGCAGGATCTTTCTTCTGTACGACCACGCCGCGATCATCTGCCGCAACGTTCTCCTTTACGGCAGCACTCTCTTTTTTCTCATATTCCTTTTCAGCAGGGAGCATCTCCGTCGTATCTTCGGATACGTCCGGTGCCTCCTGTGTCCGTGCAGGCTTCCTCTGTGAGATCGTCCTGATCGAATTCTTCCACGATCTCTGCCCGGACCCTTCTGTCTCTTCTATATATCTCTCTGTTGCCCCCGGGAGCTGCGACTCCACCTCCCGGACAGACATCTCAGATAATTCTGCGAACAGATCACGCTTTTGCGGGTTGTCTGCCACTTTAGTCTCCCCCATTATACCGTTTCACATGATGCTCGTAGGCTCAGTCCTCCTCGAAGTACCGGCCCCCCTCTGTCATTAACTCTTCCTTCGAGAGAGGATGGAAATCCTCCGGTTCGAATTCCTCCTCTTCATCCTCCCCGATCTCAAAACTGTCCTCGAAGGCAGCTTCCCGGTCAAGCTCTTCCCCGGTCAGAGGATGAAAATCTTCCGGTTCGAAATCTTCCTCCCATTCCAGCCCGTAATCCCAGGAAAATGCATCTTCGCCGGCAGCCTCCCGGTCGAGCTCTTCCCCGCTCATAACGCTGAAACGGTTCCTGAACTCATCTTCATCAAACAAATCTTCATCAAAAAATCCGTCTTCCAGTTCCGGCATCTGCCCTCCGGAGATTTCCGACACATCTTCGTTCACTCTGCTCATGACTTTTCTCCGGCGCATTTCCCGCCCCGGTCTCCTTCCTCTTTCCCCAGCGGATGGAAGTATCCGCCTATTGCTTTTCCGGCGTTCTTTTTTGTCGAATTGCAGGTCCATGTGCAGCCTTTTTCCGCCGAATCCCACCTCAATTCGTAAAGTATACCATACTGCTTCTGCGCATAGCAAGCAGCAGGAATAAACTCAGAGAGCTCTCTCCTTCAGCTCGGCGAGGAACATCCCGTAATAGTCGTCCGCTCCCGCAAGCATCGGTGAATTCTCACCTCCCCCATTGGTGCTCCTGCGGATCGCCGCATACGCTTCCTCCCCGGCATCCACAAGGTCCATCGCATAAAGCGAAAAGCCGAGTTCCCGGCAGAGCGAGCAGAACGAATCCACAGGATGCTCACCGGAAGCTGTCGCGAGGATCTTATTAAGAAGCTCCTCATCCTGTTCTGCCATCTCTCTCACCTTCGTGAGTATCTCGTCGACCGTCATGCCCTTTCTCCTCCATACATCACCGCCTGCCAAAGCTTCCCGCATCCGGAACGCCTGAGCCTGCCGGCCCTTCTCCATGCGCTTTCAGAGCCGCAAAGAGGCTGCCGGATCATATCAGCCCCTCCGGCAGCCCCTCGTCGTCACTTTATCACTTCTATTTCGTTCTCGTCGCACCACATCCGTGCGATCTCCTCATAGCACTCATCGCGAAATTCCGTCCACTCGTCCTCCATCTCAAAGGACCGGATCATCTGCTTGAACTGTCTCGAGGCACTGTTCCCGTCCTCCTCCAGGACCCTGAAGAGTGCGGAGGCGATCGTAGAGTCATCGACGCGGTCGACAAAGTCAGCCATCATCGCCGTCTCGTCCACTTCGTATTCATTGGGCAGCGGCAGGTACTGATCCGGATGGGCATCGATATCCGCATTCAGCTTCTTATCCTTTCCCACCCCGTAGATGGAGTCCAGAAGCATCACGACCGACTCGCTCTCTGTGTGATAATAAAATTGTGTCTCAGCGTTCGCGTACAGGATACCGTCCACGACGTCCTGCAGTCTGACCTTCATTCAATTCCTCCGTTATTCCAGAAGCGCATCAACATACCCCAGAAGCCTCGCGCGCTTAGATTTCGACAACCTGTGATATCTCTGGATGAGATCATATTCCTCAGACTCCGTATCGATCAGAACATGATCTGTCTTCGATTCCTTTCTCGATTCCGTCTCCCCAAGCAGTTCATACGGCGTGACCTCCAGAACATTGCAGATCAGCATGATCTTCTCAGCAGACGGATTGGTCTTCTTCCTCTTCCAGTCGCTGATCGCGCTCTGCGAAATGTCGGTTCGGATCGAAAACTCACGCTGAGACATGCCGCGCTCCTTCAAGAGCTCAAAGATTCGCTCACTTATAATCATCTGTACTTCCCCCGACTAATTACCCGACTATATATCTTCGCCATGCCCTCCCCTGACCTGACGAAGCTCCGGCTCTCCCCGAACCGGCTTTATTTTCCAGACGCCGTTTGCATGCCTGCCATGCAGGCCCTTTTCCCGGTAGCATCCTGCGGAGCTTCCTGAAAAATCATCATAAATATGAACCGGCTCTTATCAGTATAGCATACGCAGGAAAGCACTGCTATAAGAAAGAATCCGAGTCTTGAAAAAATTCCCTGCTGAAAGAAAAGCCGTCCCCGCGCTGCTCACTTCTCTGCTGCCGACGACATACCCGATAATGACGGCAAGAATGAAGATGACGACCAGAACACTGATGAAGATCACGCGGTTGCGCTGTCTCTCAGCCCTGATCCGCTCCTGCTCCCTCTTTCTTCTGCGGCGTTCCGCCCTTCTTGCGCGTTCCTCCTCCTCGGACATCTGGTCTCTCATATAATCGGGCTCCCTGTAACGGGCTGCCGTGCCCTGCGGTCTTCTTCTTCTCTCATCATACTGTGCCATGTACTGTTCTCCTCCTACCAATTCAGGATCTGTCTGATTTTTTCTCAAAGAGCCTGTCGGCCGCGACTCCGCCGATCTTCTCCGGCCACGTTCCGGAAGGATCTCCGGAGAGCCGCACCAGGCCCTCTCCGTTCACACTGAAATCAATATACGTCTCCCCGTCAGAACGGAAGACCGTCCACTCAGAGCCCGCTTCAAAAGTCCTGTCTTTCTCCACCGGATCCCCTGTTTCGGGATCGATCAGATCCGCCTTCATCCTGGTGAGGGACTTAAGGACCGTCTCGCCGGCTGCCAGATAGACTTCACCGCTCTGCTCCGGCACGCCGTCCGTTCCGACTTTGTATTCGGAGACTGCCGGGAAGGAAGTAATGAGCTCCACCGTCGACTCCAGAAGGAAGGCCTCCGGATCTCCGGGCAGCGTCTCCGTCCATCCGTCCTCATCCGCGGCATACGGTATGCCTGTGCTCTGCGTCGGGATCCCCATATACGCCGGATCATCCTTCGAAAGATCGATCACGGCGATATCCCCCGGCACCTTATCGTCTTCACAGGCAAGATACAGAACGCATCTTCCGCCCGTCTTCATGAGCATCGGGGCGAACCTGTCCGCCGCGGCATAACACTGGACGGTCCGTCCGTTCAGAGACACCTCCGCCTTCCGGTATTTCCCGTTCTCGGGGCTTGCGGAAACACGGATCCGGTCGCTTGTTCCGTCACCGTTGCAATCACAGAAAAAGTCTTCATTGACCGAAAAGACCTGTGTGTAGGATTCCGGAACAGTCGTACCTTTCTCTCTGAACAGCCCCGCATTGGCGGAACGGAGCAGGAGCGTTTCATTTACCGCGTCAGCATCCTCCGGATCCGGAAAATAAAAGACGCACCCGTCCGGACTGAGCGCCCACACGAACTTCTCCGGGTCGAGCTCCTCCGCCGTGAGGGCCGGAAGCTCCGGATGATCCTTTCCATACTGTGTCCCGATCGCGGAAGCAAGCTTTTCCGTATCGGAAAAAAGATCGGAAATCGTAAGGAGATCCCCTGTCTCCACATCAATATTGACGGATGAGATCTCCGCGCTCCCCGTCTCCTCCCGGATGATCAGGCTCACGACATTGCTGTCCGCACGAACCGGAAGGGCTTCCCCCTCGGGGATCTTCTTAAGCGCCGCATTCAGCTTTTCATATTCCGGAGAAGCCTCGTTCGTCTCCACAGCGATTGCGGTGATCTCTGTAGAACTCTTACCGTCTTTCACCGTGACGGTCCTCGAAAGAGAGATCGCGGATGCGCTTTTCGGATCTTCATAGACCTTCGAAGGCTCTGTTTTTACACTCTCTGTCTTTGTGCTTTCTGTTTTTGCACTCTCTGTCTTTTCGCTGTCTGTTTTTCCGCTCTCAGCCTTCCGGGACTCCGTTTTCCCGGATTCTCCGGAATTTGCCGTTCCGCCGGAGCTCGCCCCGCTGTCGGCCGTCACAGGCTTTGAGGAAACATTTTCCGGTGCACTCTCCGTCCCGGATTCCCTTTTATTAAGGATCGGGGAATCGGCATTGTCGAAGGACATCTCCGGCATCCCGCATCCGGATAAAAGGGCGGCAGCGAGAATTCCGGAAAGGATCTTATATGCTTTCATTTTTCTCACTCTTTCGCTTCTCATATAATGCATACGCTCTCAGGACGATCTGCCAAGCGATGAACGATCCCACCGTTCCGATGATGGCTCCGGCAAGCACGTCCGTCGGAAAATGAACACCCACATACAGCCTTGAGAACGCCATAAGGACCGCAAGGATCCATCCGAAGATCTTCATCCACCTTCTGTCCGACGCAAGCTGCCATCCCATGGCCATGGCAAATACCGCGGTCGTATGGCCGGACGGGAAAGAATTCGGGTCCCGGGACATATCGACGAGCGCTGTCAGACCTTCGACCGTCACATAGGGACGGGGCCGCATAATAAGCGGCTTCAGGAAGACAAGCGTGACGAGCGATGCCAGTATAAGCCCCAGGGCAGCGGTGAAGAACGTCTTCCGCTCCGATTTAAAGAACAGGGTCAGAAGGATCAGCGCGATCACGATGATGCCGTGATTCCCGCTGTTCGTGACCGGCAGAAGGACCGCCGAGAGCACCGGATTGCGGATGCTCTGCAGGAACAGCATGATGCTGTCGTCGATTTGCTGTATATATGCCATGATTATTCTCCATTCCGTCTGAGTGACCGCGCCCTTATCCTGATCCACAGCTCAGGAAGTCCTGCTCATATCCCGATCTGTAACGCAGGAGCTCTGTCCATATCCTGATCAATAACTCAGGAGCTCTGTCCATATCCTGATACACAGCTCAGGAGCTCTGTCTATATCCTGATACACAGCTCAGGAGCTCTGTCCGTACCCTGATCTATAACTCAGAAGCTCTGTCCATACCCTGATCATAAAGAGCAGCCGGTCTTCGCTTCCTCATCGTCCGGAAAACTCTCCTCGGGAGAGCCTTCAAAGAGACAGGGCAGATCAATCACTCCGCATAAAGTTCCATCTCGGAGATACAGCAGTCATTGTAGTCGGCACCGTCATAGGCTGCCGTGATCGTGATCAGAATGTCCGCCGCGGGGACCGGTCTGTTAAAGACGATATAATGATTCTGCATGTTGTCCGTAAAGGAGACATCCACCGTCTCTCCGCCCAGCGTCAGCTGCATCCTGCTCGGCCTGCTGTTCTGCCGATACAGGTCCGGAGTCCGCCAGTTGCCGAGCTTCAGGCAGATCGCCCGGATGTTGGCTGTGTTGAACGTGAACCGGAGCTGCTGGCCGGTCCCGTTGCCCTCCGTTCCGTGCTGCCAGGATGTGACAGGATCCCCATCGTACACCATCTGCGGGGAATTATCATAAATTCCTTCCTTCTGGTGGAGCTCCGAAGTGGCCTCGCCGTCTGTGATCGTGACCCTGAAGAGCGAAGCGATCTCTCCGGGCATGCTCCCGTAGGAGTACGCTGCGGCAAGTGCCGGGATCGGGGTCTCGGTCGGAACAGGGGTCGGAGTCTCGGTCGGTGCCTGCGTCGCCGCCGCATCTCCTGACGGAGCCACAGCTTCCGTTCCGGACTCTTTCGATTCGGTTCCGCTGTTCGCCGCTGCCGGGCTCTCTGTTTTCTTCGACTCGGTCTTCCTGCTCTCCGCAGAGACCGAAGAATCCTTTCTCCGGACCGTAGTATCGCTTCCGACCATGTGGGTCAGGATAAATACTGCAATCCCGACTGCCGCGGCAGCAAGGATCACCCCGATAACGATCATCAGTATATCCCCGCGGGACCTGCTCTCCTTTCCGCGGCCGCTGTAGGGAGCGGAGCTGTTTCCTCCCGCTCCGTAGGGCGGCAGATCCCCGCCCGGCCGGCTGTTCGGCACAGGCTCGACCTGCATGGAATCGATCCGCTTTCCGCAGTGCCTGCAGAAGGGCCTGTTCGCATCTGTCTCTCCACCGCAATAAGGACACTTCATAACTCTCTCCTCATTGGACCATTACTGGACCATTTTCTCAAAATGCTGATAATCCACCGGATTCCCCCAGTCTCCTCCCCAGGTGAACCCGTGCTCGACGGTAAATATCTGATAGGCGGGGTCCTCATAAGTGATCACATGGGGCATCTCAGTCGTCCTGTTGTAGAGATACTGCCTTGATCCCTCGTGGATCGTGTAATAGCTCCCGTCCTCTCCGAGCGTTGCATAGGGATTCTCAAGGGGATTGAGATCGATCGCACAGCCGTATGCATGGCGGGACAGCGTCGTCCCGTATGTGATGACACGGTAGCTGAAGGCGGACGTGTTGTCCGCGTCGATCGAGGCGGTATCCGCGTCATCGGGATCCCCGCTCGGCTGCCAGTAGTTGTCGATCAGATACATGGATCTTATCTGATACTGTATATCAAAGAGCTCTCTGAAGATCTGAAGGAACTCCTCCGCAAGCCGGGTATTGACGATGATCTCCCCTACCTGTATCTTCCCGTCGAAATTATAATGCGGGACCATCAGATACCGCAGATCCGAGAGAGCGACGTTGTCATTCTCATAATAGGACTTTCCGTTGATCCGCTCAAAGATCCCGTCTCCCGGAGTGATCTCCCTGCTCACGAAGTAACCCTCGACAGCCCCGAAATCGAACTCCCCGTCCGCAAAAACATATCCGGCAGGCAGCGCCGTAATATCTGTGAGCGGCGTCGGGATCGGCTCCTCCGTCGGGACCGCTGTCACCTCCGGAGTCGGTGAAGCCGTCACTACCGCTTCGGGCGTCACCGTAACGGAAGGAATCTCCGATGCCCCCTCCGTCGGAGAGGCAGATGCCGGTGCTGATTCCGTCTCCGCCCTGCGGTCTGTCCCGGTCCTTCGCCCGAGAAGAAACCCGAGCAGGATCCCGATCAGGAAGACCAGGACAACGCCTGCCCAGATTCCTGCGGGCGGCAGGCTGCTTTTATGATTTTTCTTTTTCAATTCATCCTCCCATGGGGACTTCTTCTGCCCGGCATAACGAAGCCGGTCCCGGTTCTGCATAAAAAGCTCTGCATGAAAACCGGTTCGCGAACCCATAATCATACTTCGGCCGATAAATCGGCCTTCTTATCGGGGTTCCTTTCGGAACTTCCGATAAGAATACTATTTATCAGTATAACACAATTGAGGTAGTGGTCAAAAGAAAATAAAGCCCGATCCGCCGAAGCTTCCGGATCCTCTTAACGGCCAGCGGGCTGCCGCATCAGACAATGACTGCACTGCATACAGCATTCATTACATAGAACCTCTGCTATATGCAGTGTATACTCATCTCAATGCGGCAGCCCCCTGTTTCTTTTTCTGCTGCGAAGATTTCTCAGGAACACCATGACGTTCCTGCAGCGATGCGTGCGGCAGGATGTATCCTCCGCTGCACAAAGCTGCGATCCGCCTGCGGCTGTTCTCTCACCAGCGATATCCCACGCCGTCCTCTGCATAGTGCCAGAAGCTCCCGGCATACTTCACGAGGACGGAGAGATCGTCGAACTGCTCCCTTGTGAGGAGGACATAGTGCTCGTCATCCTTCAGATTTCAGCAATCATAATTCTTTTCCACCGGGGACGCAACACCTTACCAAAACTTCCTGTATATCCGGCGTTCCGCTCACCCCGAGGTGATCTGGCTCAAAATATACGGATCCCTGATCTTCTGATCCTCCGCGAGCATGAGGATCTTCGAGAGGATCTCCGCCGTCTTCGGATCCTCGTCCACAAAGGGCAGGAAGATCTTCCCGCGCTGCTGGGAGTGCACCGGCACAATGTTCACCATGCCTCCGCGTTCCCTGTGGATCACGCCGCTGCCCAACTGGACCGTGTAGTTGTCGTAATGGCCCTGAATAAAGGCATGCGATCCCTCGAAGCGCACGTTGGAAAATCCGAAGAGTTCCACGTTGAACCCGCAGATCACGCGGCGCATCTCGATCGTGGAGTGGCTGGTCTCGGGATCGACC
>CAMOXU010000003.1 GCA_946629525.1 uncultured Clostridia bacterium | reverse complement strand
CCTTATCCGCGCCTTATTCGTTATGCTGTTCCCTATGCTCCTGCCGGGACCTTCCGTTCCTTATGGATATCCTTCCGGGCTTCCGGATACTCTTCCAGTTTCCCGGACATCCTTCCGGTCTTCTCAGATATCCTCCGGATCCTCGAACGGGAAGCGGTAGGCCAGGCCGTACAGATCGCGGACAGCCATAAAGTCCTTCTGAACGCCCTCTCCCATCGGGACCCCCTTGTCCTTTCTCACCTGCCAGACGTCCCACTCTTTTTCACCGGCAGTATAGATACGGTCGTGGAAGGGATCCTTCGTGGAATTCCGGAGGGCTCTGCAGATATCGCCTGCAGTCTTCTTAAAGTTCTCAAGGCCCAGGAAGAATTCCGGGTTGATGACGATGAAGAAATGACCGAGACTGATCGGCTGTTTGCTCCCGTCCGGAGCTTTGCTCGTGATGTCCTTCATAAAGACATTTCCTGCCAGCGCGGCGGAAAGGATCTCGACGACTGCGGCGTAGCCGTAGCCCTTGTAGCCGCACATCTCATCCCCGGCGCCTCCCAGAGGAGCGAGGGCTGCCGTCCCGTCGACGAGCATTTTCAGGATCTTCTCGCTGTCTGTCAGGACCTCGCCGTTCCGCCCGATCACCATTCCCGCAGGCGTCGGCTTTCCCTCTCTCGCATAGTATTCGATCTTCCCGCGCTGTACCGTCGACGTAGCGCAGTCCAGGACGAACGGGAAATCCTCGTCGGTCGGCAGCGCGAAGGTCAGCGGGTTCGTTCCCATCATGTTGTCGACGCCGTAAGTCGGTGCGATCGACGGACGGGCATTCGTTCCGGTGATTCCGATCAGTCCCTCCTTCGAGGCCATGGTCGCCCAGTATCCCGCGATTCCGTAGTGGGAAGAATTGCGGATCGCGCCCATTGCAATTCCATAGACCTTTGCCTTCTCGATGAGGGATTTCATCATTTTATAGCTTGCGACCATTCCCATGCCGTCGTGCGCATCCGCAACGAGCGTAGTGGGCGTCTCCTTCAGGATCTCATAATCCGTCTTTGTCTTCAGGATGCCGGCATTGATCCGGTCGAGATAAATCGGCTTAAAGCGGTTCACGCCGTGGCTCTCGATTCCTCTGCGGTCACTCTCCATGAGCACGTCCGCGCATATTTCCGCATCCTCCTCCGGAAGTCCGGCTGCCTTGAACGCGTCGATCATAAAATTCCCGACAAGCTCCCATGAAACATAAGGCCTGTTTTCCTGATCCATCTGCATATAGTCTCCTCCTTAAAAACGCTGTGAAGTCTTTTCGGGCTGCACGCACATTTCTTTCGTCAAGTATACCACAGAACAGGTAAAACTGCCAT
This sequence comes from uncultured Clostridia bacterium, assembly GCA_946629525.1. GTDB lineage: Bacteria > Bacillota > Clostridia > Lachnospirales > Lachnospiraceae > Chordicoccus. Next base: position 59,073 of record CAMOXU010000003.1, on the reverse strand, counting down.
TCCCGCGGTGTTCCGGCGCGTATCCTTTCAGGCCGGATAATTGCGGAATTATGTGCGAAGCGAGGATGATCACCGAACTGCTCCGCCCCGCAGTCCTTCCTATTGTGCCCGCGAAGGGATCGGTGCTATGATAACACGTACAGATCTCCTTCAGTACCGCAGGCGGTCTGACCACCTTAGGAGGAAAATGAAATGCCGATCCGCCTCACCTCTAACGACCTTGCCCGCATATCCTGCAGCTCCTGTGAAGGCTGCGGCGAATGCTGCCGCGGCATGGACGATACGATCCATCTTGATCCCTATGACATCTACCTGCTCTGCAAAAATCTGGACACAGACTTTGAAGGTCTCCTCAGGACATCCGTCGGTCTGCACGTCGACGGGGGACTCGTGCTCCCGCATCTTCAGATGGACAAAAAAACAGACGCATGCACGTTCCTCGGCCCGGACGGCCGCTGCAGCATTCATGCCTTCCGGCCGGGCTTCTGCAGGCTCTATCCGCTGGGACGGGTCTATGAAGACGGCACCCTCGGCTACTTTGTGACGGATTCGATCTGCCCCGGAGGCAGGAGCAAAGTGCGTATTCAGAAGTGGCTCGAAGTACCGGATCTCCCCCGGTACGAATCTTTCGTTCTGATCTGGCATGACTTCAGGAAAGAGGTGCAAAAAGAGCTCCTGTCCGTCAGCGACGGGGAGCTCATGCAAAAGACCGCTCTATATATTCTTGACCTATTCTATGCGACGCCGACAGCGCCGGGAAAAGATTTTTATACCGCCTTCCCGCGGAGGATCAAAAAAGCCCGGAAGGACCTCGGCCTTGCCTCCTCTTCCTGAGGCTCAGGAAAAGGAAGGGAAGCTCACAGATGAGCATCGAGCAGGAGCCCTAAGAAAATCATGTACGGTGCTTTTACTCTTCATCGCGTGGTCTCCGTGACTTCAGATTCATGTGCTTTGATCTCACGCATAGCTGTGTACGCCAGGGAGGAATGTATTGACACCGATGTAGGTGAAGATCACGCAGATAAAGCCCACGACCGCGAAGATCGCCGCGCCTCTGCCCTTCCATCCCCTCCGGATGCGGAGATGCAGATAGAACATATAGATGAGCCAGGTGACCAGCGACCACGTCTCCTTCGGATCCCAGGACCAGTAGCTGCCCCAGGCGCGTTCCGCCCAGATCGATCCCGTGATGATGGTAAAGGTCAGGAACAGAAGGCCGAGGGACGCTGCGCGGTAGCTCACCATGTCCAGCCACTCACGGTCCGGAATGTGTTTGTTCCAGAATTCGCTGCTGTTCATCCTTTCGCGCAGGAGGAACATCAGGGATACGGCAAAGGAGACCCCGAATCCGCCGTAGGCGATAATTGCCGTCGACACGTGGAAGAACAGCCAGCTGCTGCGAAGGGCGGGCATGAGTTCCCGCACCTCCTTATTCTGCATCGCGGCATATCCGATGACCAGGAAGATGACCGGCACGGAGAATGCGCCAAGTGCCTTGAACTGGTATCTGAAAATGAAGATCAGGCTGACCAGCGCGATTCCCCATGCGAAGCTGGTCGCGAATTCATAGTTGTTGGTGAGGGGGAGCCGGCCTGCCCCGATCGTCCGGACAACGAGCGCCACCGTGTGTACGCCGAAGCAGGCGGACAGCAGATAAGCCGCGAAGGATCCTGCCTTCTCATTTTTCATCGCCAGGAAGACGAAGAACAGGATCATCGAGATAAAATAACCGATCATTGCAACGGTGAACAATATATTTTCAGCTGAAAGGAACACTTCATTTCCCATAATAATCTCCTCTTTATACGTCAGTGAGCTTCTGCATCTTTTCCTGCATTCTGCGCTTCCGGCGCTGCATCGTCCTTCAGGGACTTTACATCCTCATTCTCAGTGACCCGGATTCCCGCTTCATCGCTCTCCCCGGCCGGGATCTCTGAAGATTCCTCATGGACCGGAATTTCCGCCTGCATCATTTTCTCCCGGAGAGCCCGGTCGAACAGGACGCCTCCCTTGCGGCTCGTTCCGGTGACCATCCACACGCCGTCCTTCTTCCTGGCCCACATCTCCGCCGGCTGTACATAGAATGCGAGAATAAGCCCCAGCATGATCACGATTCCTCCGGCCAGGGCAAGCTTTGCCAGCGGCTCGGTCGTGATCTGGATCAGTGTATAGGTCTGCGGGTCCGTGAACCATACCGTCAGATCATCGATCGTGATATACTCCGATGCTCCGAGGGCGTTCATCCCGATGACCCGGTCGTTGTAGTACGCAATATACAGATAATACGGATTGTTGAGCTCTGACGACTTCGTCCCGATCTCTCCTCCGGCCTCCATAAAGAAGTCCGGATAGAATGCCTGGATGATAATGGAGAGCCCCGGCACTTCCGCGATCGGCGTCACCTCGCCGACGCAGACGACGCCGTTCTGGATCTCCTCCCCGCCCTTCGAGACATGCATCGTCGCTGCCCAGCCGGTGGAATTCTGATAGAATTTCATGCCGAACATGGAGGCCGGGTGATTCACGCTGGTCGTGCCGCTCATCTCGTCGGCATTCGATACATTCCGCACCGTGAAATCCGTCGTGTACTGATCCACCGTCTCGTCGTCCCGCAGGTCGATCCTGAACTGATCGATCGAGAGCACGTAATTCGTATCCCCGATTCTCTTCGACTGTCCCGGAACGCCGTATACGGACGTCTCGGTCTTCAGCATCTGACCGACGCTGAAGCCTATGATGAGGATCATGATCCCCAGATGACAGAGCCAGGCTCCCCAGATGCCGGCTTTGTTTTTCACGGCGTATCTGTACCCGGTTCCGTCCTCATAGCTCCCGGAAGCTGTCTTTCGAAATCCCATGTCCGAAAAAAGCTTTGCCGGATCTTCCTCCGTATTCCCGTATATCCTGCCGCAGGTTTTTTCTCTCTTTTCCGGAACGAAGCCCGTCTTCCAGAGTCTGATAAGACCCGGAGCGCGGCTCACATTGCAGAATATCAGGTTCAGACACAGGAATGCGGTGATCACGACGAACCATGCGCTGTGAAATACGTCGTCAAGGCCGAACAGCATGATTGCAGAGGCCGCCCTCTCCCCGTAGGAAGTCATATACCACGTAAGCGTCTGTCCCTGCGTGATAAAGCTTCCGAACGCGCAGGCGACCGCGAGTACGAGAAGGAGAATGAGCGCGAACTGCATGGAGCCAAGAAATTTCAATACTTTTCTCATATACGGTACAATCACTTTCTCCGGCAGACAGCTGTCCTGCCGGAAGTTCATCTTTATCATAGGTGACAGGCATCAGCAGAACGGGAACATCCGTCTTGAAAATGCATGTCCTCTCATAAAAGAAAGGGCCGATTCCTCAGCCCTTCCCCCAAAACACTTTCTTTTCATCTTAAAGCGCGGAACATTTTATACAAGCAGGAGAAGCGCCTGATCCGCGATTCCCTCTGCCGTATCGAGGCACTCGTTGGCCAGTTCGGAATTGTGTGCGCCCTCAGCGTTCTCGACATAGCAGAAATCCCAGTACCACTGTGCCGATCTGTAAAGACTGCGGACCTCATTCAGCTGTTCTTCCGTCATCGTTCCGGCATTGACAGCATCCGTCAGTTTATCGTTGAGATCCGACAGCTTCTGTCCGACCTCATTCTCCCTCTTTGTGACCTGCTCCTGGATCTTTCTGACCGCATTGGCCATGTCCGCATCGCCGTGGCACTGTGCACAGCTTGCGAGCAGAGTCTCATTTTCAAGAGGACTCTCCCACTTGTGGCTCAGATAGACGGTCCCGTCTGCGGTCTCCATCTTGGCCATATGGCAGTCCGCGCAGGTGAGCGTCGCGGCATGCTTGCCGAGGAGGAATGTTTCCATCTCCGGATGCTGCGCTTTGAGAAGCGGCGTACCGGTGCTCTCCTGTGTCCAGTCGGCAAAACCGATCGAATTGTAATAATCGAGGATCGCTGTCGGATGCATATTGGCAACGCTGTCATACGGCATCGACGTAGCTTTGTCCTCCGGACGGAAATAATACTCGATGTGGCACTGCCCGCAGGAAAGGACTGCCGGGTCGATTCCCGCCATATCCTCACCGAGGCATCTCTGCACATACTCATGGGTGATCGTGATCTGCCCTTTGTTCCCCGCGTCGTTGCCGTGGCAGTTGTAGCAGCTCGTGTTCTCCTCCATCTGGGAGAATACTTCCTCGAATTCCATCGAGTAAGCGCCCAGCCCCTGGTCGTTGACGAGCTTAGTGAAATCAGGCGTCTTGCAGGTAAGGCAGTTGGCCAGTGCGTGCGGACGTTCCGTGGAAGATACGTCCTCCAGACAGTAGTTATGCCCGATCGCACTCGTGTAGTCTTTTGCGAATCCGTAGCCGTCATACAGGTTCACGATATACGGATCCTGTTCGATATAGCTCAGACGATTGTTATTCTCCGCGTTCGCGTTCATGGTCTGCACGATCTCCGGATAAATCGCTGACCACTCATCCGCCGAGACGACGCCGTTCGCGCGCGCCGGAGTCGGAGCCTCGACCTCTATGAGCGTCGGTTCCGCTGCCTTGGCAGCCGGATGATCTGCCGGAGGATTTGCGCTTCTTATGGCGTGCATTCCGCCGACGAGCGCAAGGGACAGAGCCACTGCCCCTAAAAAGCTGTATATAAATTTCTTATCTGCCATAGAACTACTCCTTCTTTATATACAAACAGCTTCAGATCCCCAAATGCCGGATCACGGAAGTGACGCAGAATGCATCGCACATCCGGTATACATGCTCCGGCAGTTTCAGGAAGCGGGAATCCTTTCAGTCACTTCATCCTTAAGTAATTGCGAAATGTTGTGCTCCATGGGAATTGTGTGAGCAATTCCACTCCGCACATAGTTTCGCAATCGCCTAACTTCATCCTTTACGGATCTGTATCGGCTTCTTATGCTCAAAGGGCGCACTACGCCCTCAGACATGCGCATACTTATAATCAAATTTTAATTGATAACTACATATTAATCAATAGCGAGCCTCAATATTTTCCGTACCCGCGCCGGTCTTTCTTCAGATCTTCCCGGATGCACCGCTCCTCATTCGGCCGTTTCCTGTCTTTTGCGCATTGTTCCTGATTTAGGACTTGTGTCTTCCCGAAAAAGAGGCTTATCATAAGGAACGGAACAACAGGTACCGGAATTCTTCGAACGATTCCGCTCCACACACAGAGTATTGCAATTACCTGTCCGCCTTATGAGCGAAAGGACACTGTCTATGAATAAGAATGATCCGATTTACATCACCGGTCACCTTCACCCGGATACCGACTCTATCGCCTCCGCGATCGCCTACAGCTTCTTCAAGCGCGCAATGGGCATCCGGGCAATTCCCTGCCGTCTCGGAAAGCTCAACGCGGAATCCTCCTGGCTTCTCCGGCGCTTCGGCTTTGAGGAGCCGATGCTCCTTACGGATGCCCGCGTCTGCCTGAGCGAGATCAGGCTGGATCCGCTCCGCTATATCAAGCCGGACACAACGATCTTCGAGGCCCTTCAGGAAATGAATACCGGAAAATACACCTACTGCGGAGTCGTCGACGACGACATGCATCTCGTCGGCCTCGTCACAAAAAGCGATGTCGCCGCCGTAGGTCTCGGAGATACGGCATATAACATCGATATCCTCCGCAAGGTATCCCCCGAGGATATCGCGAGGACGATCGACGGAAGGATCATTTACGATGATCCGGAAATGAAGATCAACGGGCGGGTCAGCATGCTCGCCATGGCCGAGAAGAGCCGTATCGGGAACTACGCGATCAGCGGCCGGATCGTGATCATCGGCGATTATGCCGACGCCCAGAAAGCCGCAATCCGAATGGGGGCAGGTCTTCTCATCGTTGTCTGGGCGGACGGCATAGACGAGGAAGTCCTCGCACTTGCAAGGGAACATCACTGCCCGATCGTCATCTCCGGCCACGGCGCGATGAACACCTCCCGCTACCTGTTCTTCGCTCCGGAAGTCCGCCACATCATGAAGACCGACCTGATCACCTTCTCGACCAATGAACTGGCGGAGGACGTCGGTGCCAAGATGATGCGCAGCCGTTTCCACATTTATCCGGTCGTCACACCGGACAAAAAGCTTTTCGGATATGCAGCCCGCTACCATATCATGAACTGCGAGAACAGGAAGATCATCATGGTCGACCACAACGAGTTCTCCCAGTCCGTCCGAGCGATCGAGAAGGCCCGCGTCCTGGAAGTTCTGGACCATCACCGCATCAATGATTTTTCGACGACACAGCCGGTCGCCTTCCGAAATGAGATCGTCGGTTCGACCGCTACGATCGTCGCGACGATCTTCAGAGAAAATCAGATCCCGATCCCGCCGAATCTCGCCGGACTTCTGCTCGGTGCCCTGCTCTCGGACACGATGAACTTCCATTCGCCGACCACGACGGACAAGGACAGACAGACCGCGAACATTCTGGCTGCCATGGCCGACCTCGATATCGACGAATTTGCGAAGGACATGTTCGCGGTCACAGCGAACACGGAAGGACGCTCGCTCACAGAGATGCTCAATCAGGATATGAAGATCTACGATGTCCGGGAGACAAAATTCTCGATCTCCCAGGTCATCGTCACGTCGACCAGGGACCTTCCGGACGAGAAGGCGTCGATCACCTCCACCGTCGAGGCGTTTGCCCAAAAAAAGCAGCTCGACCTTGCCGTGCTCGTCTTCACGAGTATTCTGGAGAACGGGTCCGTCGTCTACTACGGGGGCAATCGGGCAATGTGGGCACAGGAGGCTTTCCCGGACGCTGAAAATGAAGAGCACAGCTTCCAGGACGGCCTGCTGTCCAGAAAGCAGCAGATCCTTCCGAAGCTTACGGATATCATCGCTTCCTACTCGTAAAGCGGCCGGCAGAAAAGAAGCTGCGGGAATTTATGCATGAGCGATCAAAGAAATTGATAACAGGCAATAAATAACTGATATAGACTTTCAAAAAGCCGCGGGTTTTCTCTGCCTTGACAGACGGATCCCGCGGTCTTATCATCTTCATATCCTTTAAAAGGATACAAAATTATTCGGATCCGGACAGTACGAATACACCTGACACGAGCATAATGCGCTGTCCATCGAAAAACTTCAGCGAAAAGGAGGCACTTATGACAGACACAAAAGTATCGCGCCTTTCGCTCGGCGCGCTCTTTGCGTCCCTCGTCTTTATCGGGACGTTCATTTTGAAAATACCGACTCCCGGCACCACAGGCTACATCCACCCCGGAGACGCATTGGTCATTCTCTCGGGTGTATTCCTGGGGCCGAACTACGGCTTTCTGGCAGCTGCCGTCGGTTCGGCGCTTGCTGACGTCCTCGGAGGGTACTTTCTGTACGCTCCGATCACATTTGCAGTCAAGGGGTGCATTGCCCTTCTTTCAGCGATCTCCTTCAAAAAGCTCTCTGCAAGGCACTCTCTGCGCTCCGCACTGATTGCCGGAGGCTTCATTGATATCTTCTTTACAGTGGTCGGATACGGAATCCCGGAAGCATTTATCTACGGACCCGCCGGAGCACTGGCATCAGCCCTCCCGAATTTCATTCAGGGGCTTTCCGGCATGGTCCTCGCCATGGTCCTCTACCCGATCCTCCGGACAGCTCTCTCCGGAATCACACGCAGAGCAGGCTCCTGAATCTGCAGACTCTGACGCGGATTTCCCGTGACAGGGTGCCCTTCATGGTCCGCGGATTCATAAAAAGCGGTCGGACATAAAAATCCCCGCCTTCAGCATCATAAGCTGAAGGCGGGGATTTTTTCTTTAATGCATGGTCCATAAGCTTTTCAGCATTCCTGCCGGCTGCTCCCGGACCTTTTTGCGCTGCCTCCTTCATCAGGAAGGCATCTGAAGTTTCTGCCGCTCACTCCTTGATCGTCTGCTGCGGCTTCACGTAGCTTACGAACACATTGCCCGCCGCCTGGAACTCGGCGCGGCTGTCATTGATTCCGACATAAACGTGGGAGCCGTCCGCATAATTGAAACGGCGCGTATTGTACTTATCGTAGCCGACGATGATCGAAACGCTCCCGTCCGCGAGAAGACCGGCAACTGCGCGGCCCTGCGATACTTCGTAGAGCACCTGATCGAGCGAACAGCCGGACAGATTCATCACTGTCCCTCCATTCCCGAAAAGTGCCTGGATCTCATCCACATTGATGGCTCCGGACAGGATCGGATAGGGGATATCCTCGTTATAGAGATCATTTTCTTCGGGAATATTGCCGCGCTCGTAGATGTACTGCCCTTCGTTGTTCACGACGACGCCGACCATCGAGTCGGCCGTCATGATCGCATTCGCGGGGTCTGTCATGACCCTCTGCAGGTCTCCGTAGGCATAGACATAGTAGAGCGGATATCCGTCGTTCGTGACGATGCCGAGATCCACAACGCTCCGGCCGGAAGACGACGACATGCGGAAATCCGTGACGAGCGGGCTCAGATTCCGCTGCTGATCAGACATCTGCAGCGTGATGACCGCTCCCTGCCGTCCGGTGACGGCGACGCCCACCCCGATCTCCGACTTTGCGACCTGCCGGTTGTTCATGATGTTGTCCGTCGGCGCCGGCAGATACCCGTACTCGGTCATCGTGACGCGGGACATCTCGACAAGGCCTTCCGTGATCGTGACATTCGTGACCCAGCAGTTGGCCGGATTATACTCCTTGACCAGCTCGCCGGAGAAGCTCTCGATCTTCAGCTCTTTCATCGCGAAGAGGACATTTCCCGCGGGCTGCACCTGGATGTCGGCGATATTGGCCAGTCCGTAGATAAAGTCGTCGTTGATAAATCCGACCGCTCGCAGATACTGGTCCGGCCCGGCAGTGATCTCGCGCTGCTCCTCTGTCTCGAGATTCATCAGCGTGATGCGGGTAGAGGCGGAGGTCTGCATTTCCTGCATCCATGCGATCTGGCTGTTCGTCCCCGATGAGACGAAACAGTCCGGATTCATGTTCGATACGATCTGGCGGCTCCCGCCCTCCTCCGTGTCGATGGCATAGACCGTTCGGTTCAGGTAGAGGAAGCCGGTCCCTCTGGAATTGACGTAGCAGAGCCTCTCCATATCCGCCTTCAGATATTCATAGGACATCGGGTAGGATACGAATCCTCTCTCCTCCACCGTCTGGCCGTCGCCGGAATAGTGACATATGGATACGCCCATGTGCCCCTCATGCCGGCCTCTGTTCATATAACCATAAACGACGAAATCGATATCGCCGGTCTCTGAGACCCTGATGATCTTTATTCCGTAATCATTGTGATCGTATCTCTCGTCCGAGTCCTCCGAGACCTTATGGAAGGTAAAGACCGCCGAGAGCTTTTCAGCCGCCTCATTGTACTCCCACAGCGAATTGTCCGCCACGAAGGCGACGATGTTGGACTCCGCGTTCGTCATGTACTGGACATCTTTTTTATTTACGCCCAGGAAAACTCCTGTCGCGCTGATCGATCCGGCTGCGCCGTCATAGATCTGGACCGCCTCCCTCTCGAAATTGAGAAGCATGATACGGTCGTTAAAATACCGCATGCGGTAAAATTCCCAGACATGATAGTATTCTGTCCGGTCATTTTTCCCGAGAGCGCTGATAATATACTCGTTGACGATCGAGCAGGTCGTCTGATTGATCTCCCTGATCTCCGGGACCGCCTTGTGGTAGATCTGCGGATTCAGATTTCCCCAGGTCACCTGGTCGAGAGAGGATCTGATATCCACCGTCGTGTAGGAATTGTTCGTGACAGTCGGGTCGGACTCGAGGTACGCGTTCAGTTCTCCTGCGTTGGGCTTGTCCAGGCAGGTCTCATAAAAATTATAGACGAAATCCACGTACTTCTCGGTGAGAAGATCGGCTCGCTGGAGCAGTCTTGAATAATAATAGATATCGCCTTCCGGCGTGCTGATGATGAACTTGATCGGATATTCCCGGTTCATCAGGATCGGCTCCGCCAGCGAGATCTCCGCAGTCCTGTACTCGCCGTCCTCCCGGAAGTTTCCGATCTTTGCATTTTCAATGACAACGCCCGTATCCGGAGCTGTCACCTCGTAAGAGACCGAATCCACGCGGTTCCCGAAGGCCTTGTAGGAGACGGATATCTTCCTGTCGGTCGTCATGGGAATGATGCCGTCCCGCATGTTCGTCGAAGCCATGGGCTCCCTGTACCCGTACATGCGGTTCACCCTGCTGCCGTCAATATTTACACACATGACAGGAAGCGTCGAATCCTGAAGATCCGACGCACTCTCTGTCACCTGTGTATTCATAAAATGTGAAAATACAAATACCCCGCCGATGAAAACAGCGATTAGAACAACGATATTAAGAATTCTGTTTCTCACTGTAACCGTGTGCTTCCTCCAGCATCATGTCCTTTACCTTCATGAGACGGATCTGTGAGCTTCGCTCATTTTCATCCAGCTTCATGGTAATATACTTTATACCTGCCTGTGTCTCGGGAATGGTGACATGCTCAAGGGCGTTGACACGGCGCCTTGTCTTTTCAATCTCCGCAGCCATGAGCTGACAGGATTTCTCGACCTCGGCAAGCCTCAGCATATCCGGAAAAATATCCGCCAGGGACTTGACCGCGTCGTCCAGATCACTGGAGGTAAAGGCAAAGCCGTAGGCATAGATATCGTTGGGATCCGGAGTCCTGGTCGTATAGTTGAAGACCGGGATATTTACGCTCATAACGTTCTTCTTATCCGAATCCAGACTCACCTCCTGCTTCGGTGCCATCAGTGCCGCATGCAGTGTCTCCTCCGACATGCCCGCCTTCGCGACGACAAAATTCGTATTGGCCTGCCGGATTCCCTCTTCCACTTTCTGCCGGAGTGTCATATTTTCACGGACCAGATCGAGGAACTCACGCATGAGTTCGTCTCGTTTATCCTTCAGCAATCTGTGCCCTTTCACCGCAGTCATGAGCTTTCCCTTGAGACGGGTCAGCTCCATGCGGGTGGGCGTTACCTGTTTGGATGCCAAGTGTCCTCACTCCTCTCAAAATATAGGGCTGAAGTCTGATTTAATGACTTCGGAGGACTATTTTGCAGCCACTCCTGCAGAAAACGCAGTCGTGGGCAAAATATGTCTCCTCTCAAAATATAGGGCTGAAGTCTGATTTAATGACTTCGGAGGACTATTTTGCAGCCACTCCTGCAGAAAACGCAGTCGTGGGCAAAATATGTCTCCCCTCAATAAATAGGGCTGAAGTCTAATAAAATGACTTCGGATGACTATTTTGCAGCAATGCATGCCGAAGGGCATGCATGCGCAAAATATGTCTCCTTCCTGCAAATCTTACTTTTTATCATAATACTTGTCAAGCATCGCGTCACTAATTCGCTTCAGCTCTGATCTCGGAAGGAGGCGGAGCAGATCCCAGCCGATATCCAGTGTTTCCTGGATCGTACGGTCGGTGTTAAAGCCCTGCGAAATGTATTTTGCCTCGAACTCATCGGCAAATTTCGCATACAGAAGGTCGATATCGGACAGAGCGGCTTCGCCCAGAATCACCATGAGCTCCTTCGCGTCCTTGCCGCGGGAATACGCGGCGAAGAGCTGGTTCATCGTGGCTGCGTGATCCTCTCTCGTCTTGCCCTTGCCGATACCCTTGTCCTTCAGACGGCTGAGCGACGGAAGAACGTTGATCGGCGGTGTGATTCCCTTTCTGTAGAGCTCACGTCCGAGAATGATCTGTCCCTCTGTGATGTAGCCCGTAAGGTCGGGGATCGGATGTGTGATATCGTCTTCCGGCATGGACAGGATCGGGATCATCGTGATCGATCCCTTCTTGCCTCTCTGGCGTCCTGCTCTTTCATACATCTGAGCGAGGTCGGTGTACATGTATCCGGGATATCCGCGGCGTCCCGGGACTTCCTTGCGGGCTGCGGAGACTTCGCGGAGCGCATCCGCATAGTTCGTGATGTCTGTCAGGATGACGAGCACGTGCATATCTTTTTCAAATGCAAGGAACTCGGCAGCCGTCAGCGCCATACGCGGTGTCGAAATTCGCTCGACAGCCGGGTCATTGGCAAGATTGATGAAGAGGACTGTACGGTCGATGGCACCCGTCTCGCGGAAGGACTGGATAAAGAAGTTCGCTTCCTCGAATGTGATACCCATTGCCGCGAAGACAACAGCGAACGGATCATCCGTCCCGACGACCTTCGCCTGTCTCGCGATCTGCGCTGCGAGATTGGCGTGCGGAAGACCGGAAGCGGAGAAGATCGGAAGCTTCTGTCCGCGGACCAGCGTATTCAGTCCGTCGATGGCGGAGACACCGGTCTGAATGAACTCGGACGGATACTCGCGGGCTGCCGGGTTCATCGGCAGGCCGTTGATATCGCGTCTCTCCTCCGGAAGGATCTCCGGACCGTCATCGATCGTACGTCCCAGACCGTCAAAAACGCGGCCCAGCATGTCCTCCGATACGCCGAGCTCCATGGAACGGCCGAGGAAACGCACCTTGCTGTTCGAAAGATTGATGCCTGTCGAAGCCTCGAAGAGCTGTACGAGGGCATCATTTCCGTTGATTTCCAGTACCTTGCAGCGGCGGGTCTCGCCGTTTGCGAGCTCGATCTCACCGAGCTCATCGTATTTTACATTTTCGACGCTCTTAACGAGCATCAGCGGTCCGGCGACCTCCTGTATCGTGCGGTATTCTTTTGGCATTTACCGGCCCTCCTTATTGATGAGACCGGAGATCTCTGCAGCGAGCTCTCCGAGGATCTTCTCGTATTCTGCTGCGATATCCTGTTCACGGGTATACTTGTAACGCCCGATCCTCTCGCGGACCTCCATCTTGACGAGATCATTGATCTTCGCGCCGGCATCCAGTGCCTTGAGGCCCTGCTCATAGAACGCGTAGACAAGCTTCATCATATTATACTGCTTTCCGAGAGATGTGTAGGTATCGATCTCATCGAAAGAGTTCTGATGCAGGAAGTCCTCGCGGATGGATCTTGCAGCTTCCATCTTGAGGCGGTCGACCGGTGAAAGGGCATCCATACCGACCATCTTGACGATCTCGTTCAGATTATCCTCCTCCTGAAGGAGCGTCATCAGCTTCTGGCGGGTGCTCATCCAGTCCGGAGCGACATTTTCATTGAACCACGGAGCCATGCTGTCCAGATACAGACTGTAGGATGTCAGCCAGTTGATCGCCGGGAAATGTCTCTGATGGGCAAGATCCGCGTCAAGTCCCCAGAATACCTTGACGATACGGAGCGTCGCCTGGGAGACCGGCTCGGAAATATCGCCGCCGGGCGGTGAGACCGCACCGATCGCGGACAGCTGACCCTCACGGCCTTCGCTTCCGAGTGCGATGACATGACCGGCCCGCTCGTAGAACTGGGCAAGGCGGGATGCAAGGTATGCGGGATAACCTTCTTCACCCGGCATTTCCTCAAGACGTCCGGACATCTCTCGAAGGGCCTCCGCCCAGCGGGATGTGGAGTCCGCCATAAGAGCAACGGAATAGCCCATATCACGGAAATATTCCGCCATCGTGATTCCTGTATAGATCGAAGCCTCGCGGGCCGCGACCGGCATATCGGATGTATTCGCGATCAGGACTGTTCTCTGCATCAGGGACTCGCCCGTGCGCGGGTCGACCAGCTCGGGGAACTCGTTCAGAACGTCCGTCATCTCATTTCCGCGCTCACCGCAGCCGATATAGACGACGATATCCGCTTCCGCCCACTTTGCAAGCTGGTGCTGTGTGACCGTTTTGCCGGATCCGAACGGTCCCGGGATCGCCGCGACACCGCCCTTTGCGATCGGGAAGAACGCGTCGATGACGCGCTGTCCCGTGATGAGCGGCTTGACCGGCGGAACTTTTTCCTTATAAGGACGTCCGCGGCGGACCGGCCACTTCTGCATCATCGAAAGTTCCTTGTCCCCATTCTCCGTGGCAAGAACGCAGACCGTCTCATCCACCGAGAAGGAGCCCTCTTTGATCTCCTTCACAGTGCCGCTGATCCCGTAGGGGACCATGATCTTCTGTGTGACGACCGCAGTCTCTCTGACCGTTCCGATAACGTCGCCGTTGATCAGCTTGTCTCCGACCTTGCATGTCGGGACAAAGTCCCACTTAAGAGACCGGTCCAGCGCGTCGACTTCAACGCCGCGGGACAGGTTATTCGTACCCGTCTTCTCCATGATCTTGTTCAGCGGACGCTGAATTCCGTCATAGATGGAACTGATGAGTCCCGGTCCGAGTTCTACCGAGAGCGGCATCTCCGTCGAATAGACGGGCTCGCCCGGTCCGAGGCCGGAAGTCTCCTCATAAACCTGAATCGATGCCTGGTCACCATGCATCTCGATGATCTCACCGATCAGGCGATTTTCACTGACACGGACAACGTCGAACATGTTCGCGTCACGCATGCCTTCCGCAATTACAAGCGGTCCGGCTACTTTTTTAATCGTGCCTTGGCTCAATTTGCATCTCCTCTCAAAGATTAAGTGTCATGTAATTTAGAGGTTCGGATGACTGTTCTGCAGCCGCTCACGCCTTACGGCTTTCGCGGGCAGAGCCATGTCTCCTCTCAAAGATTAAAGTGTCATGTGATTTAGAGGTTCGGATGACTGTTCTGCAGCCGCTCACGCCTTGCGGCTTTCGCGGGCAGAACATATCTCCTCTCAACAAAACTTTCTGTTCCGGCTCTTACATATCCCCGAACAGAATATCGGAGCCGACAGCCTGCTCGACGGAATCCTTGACCTTCTGAATTCCCTCTCCGGTATTTCCGAATACCCCGGGGATCAGAATGATCGCCGGCAGGACCTGTTCGGCATATTCTTCTCTGTCAGCCGAGAGCGCTTCTCCCAGCTGCTCGGTCATATAAATGACCTCATAATTGCTGCCCACGAGTCTGTGAAGAAGGGTTCCGCCTTCCTCTTTGTCTGTCACAGGAAAAATATCCAGACCGAGAGCGGCAAATCCATAGATACTGTCATAATCACCCATGACTGCTATCTTAGACATACATTTCCCTCGTTCTTTCCCGGATCGCATCCTCGGAAAGCGAATTTGCCTTTCCGGAGAGGATGATCCGCGCCGTCTTGATCTCATTCTGGCGCGCCAGCACATAGGCGACGAGCGGACCGACCGAGCAGACCTCGTACTTCTGAGGTTTGATCGCGCGGATCTGCGCGTTGTCGCACCAGCGCTCGAACGCTGACGGCGATTGTTCCAGTGCCTCCGCTGCCTCGGAATACCCCGACTGGTTCAGGTATTCCATGAGCGCATCCTCGCCGGCGAACGCAGCCTGCGCAAGGAGCCTTACATCGAAGGCTTTGCAGGGAGCCAGGGCTTTCTGAAGGAAGTCCGGAGACTTTCCCGTTTTCGCCGCGCGCACCGCGATCTTAATATTCGTGACTGCAACAAATGACTCGGCATACGCGCGGATCACCTTCGCATCTGACTTTTGTCCGGCCGCCTCGATCGCGTCAAGGCATGCACGGTCGACCAGAATATCGCAAAGCTGACCGTCGCGGGTATGCAGCATGGTCTCCAGAGCTTCCGCCGCCGCGTCGCGCATGGCTTCGGGAAGCGCTGAAAAATCCCTGTCCTGTACGATCCGTACCATCTGATCGCGCCCGTACCGTTCATCGGCATAGAACGCCCTTTCATTGGAGTAGGACGTACACACTTCCTTGATCGCCGCTTTCAGATTATGGTAGATCTTCGGAAGGGAGAGGACATCGAAGACGCTGTTGTCCACTCTGAGTTCCCTCATCGTATCCCAGGTCTTTTCCTCCTCGATCTTAAGGATCTCCTCGGCACCTTTCGTACCGGACGCATCTCCCCATCCCTTATCCCGCAGATAAGTAAGGACTGCGTCTTCATCTTTTGCCGCGACCATTGCGCCAACGTCGGCGTCGGACAGGAGATGTGTTTCAAGAACTCTTATTCTTGCTACCGCATAGGTAAAATCCCAATCTGATGCCATCTAACGCTCCTTAGGAAAACAGGACCTTCATAGCCGTGTCCTGTATCTGATCTTTATTTGCTGTAAATATGGATCTCAGAGAACAATTCTCCTCGATTCCCCCGTAAGAGAGAATAAATCCGCTCTCGATCGGTGCAGGTGTACTGTCAAAGGAAAGACTGCCTCCTGCCCGGGAAGCGATCTTCCCGGCTTCCGTCCGGAAGGATTCCGGCATTCTAGCAAGATCCTTTTCGGAGAAGGAGATCACCCCGCTCTCCGGTCTGACGGACTTTTCCAGGATATTCCGCATGAGATCGAAGTAGGACGCGGTATCCTGTTCATTTAACTTATTATAGGCCTGCTCAGTCACCTTCTCGATGAGATCCTGTCTGGCCGCAAGGACCGCCTTCTTTCCGGCGATATCACACGAAGACGCAATGCGGGCTTCGTAGGTCTTCACCTCCCGCTCTCTCTTCGAAGCAGCAGCCTTCGATATCTCTGCCGCCTCCGCCTGCGCCTTCCGGAGGATCTTTTCGGCTTTCGCATTCGCCTTCGCGAGGATGCCGTCCGCCTCCGCCTGTGCGTCCTTAAGGATCCGGCCGGTAATATTATCTATTCCTGCCATAGTTTTTCCCCCTGGACTTCAATTATACCGGAATGTTCGAAACTGCCAGAATGGAGATAAGAAGAGCAAGGATCGCGTATGTCTCGACCATGGCCGGGAAAAGCATCGCCTTACCGAACTGATCCGGCTTCTTTGCGACAATCCCGATGGAAGCTGCAGAGCACTCGCCCTGGGACTTGCCGGAGATCAGGCCTACGATTCCGATCGGAAGGCAGGCGGCAAGGATCATGAGACCCGTGTTCAGATCAATGCTTGCAAGATTTCCGCCGAGAAGGCCGATCTTGGAGAGCGTGATAAAGCCGACGAGCAGGCCGTAGATACCCTGTGTACCCGGAAGAAGCTGAAGAATAAGGACCTGTGCGAACTTATTCGGATCCTCTGTTACGACACCTGCCGCTGCGCGGCCTGCGATACCGACGCCGAGTGCGGAGCCCGCACCTGCAAAAAGAACTGCGACCGCTGCACCGAGCAGACCGAAGAATAAACCTAACTGACTCATTTTACGCCTCCTTATTAAAATCGATATATTTTGTTTTTGTTTCAAACGGTACGAAGGGCTCCCCTCCGCCGTCATAAAACTTCCCGAAGAACTCGACGTACTGCAGACGGTTCGTGTGCACGTAGGCGCCGAGCAGGTTGATGGCAAAGTTCAGAACTGAGCCAATGATGAAAATAATGAAGAAAATGATCAGGCCGAGGATGCCTTTTCCCTCTCCGACCATCGCCGCCATCGTGTTGATGACCTGCGCGATAACGCCTGTGGCAAGGCCCAGAGCGAGAAGTCTGGAGTAAGACAGAACATCGGACAGCCAGCTCGTGACGCCGTAAATGTCATACGCGCCGAGCGCGATCCGAAGACCCCAGTTCTTGTTGGCTCTTCCGGACATGAGGACGATCACCACCATACCGCCGATCGTAAGTCCCTTTGCAAGAGGAGCGACAAAGGCAGGGAAATTGAACTGCATCTGCGCGATATTCGCAAAGAGATCCGTCGGCAGAAGGAGAAGGATCAGGCCGATCAGGAACGCGTACCACGCAACAATGTCACTCACGAATCCGACGATATCCCCATCCTTCAGGTATTGGTACCCCTTGATTCCAAGACCGGTGAACAGGTGGATGATACCGAACAGCATGCACCAGATGAGCAGCCTCATGGGGGATGTCAGCGGGTTGAACCACAGGGGCTTCACGATACCGTCCCCGGTATACCCGAAGAATGTCTTTGCGACCACATCGACCACGTCTCCGAAGAATCCGCCGAACATGATTCCCCAGAACACAGTGCTGACACCGCACCAGAAGAACATGGTGATCATCTTCTTCATTCCCTGCGCCATACGCGGGAATTTCAGGATCACAATTCCGCAGCCGATCACCATGAGCAGTCCGTACCCCGCATCGGAGAGCATCATTCCGAAGAAGAACATGTAGAAGAAGGACATGATCGTCGTCGGATCGACTTTTCCGTGCTGCGGGAGACCATAGGACGCAAGTACCGGCTCATAACTGCTCGAGAACTTATTGTTCCGGAGAAGGGTCGGCTCTGTCTCATCCTCTTTCTTCTCCTCAAATTCCACGACTGCATCGTACTTCTCAGTCAGGAGCTTCGAGACAGCCTCCGCCGATTCCGCGGGCACCCAGCCCTCGATAAAGAACGCTTTCTTTGACAGCGGGATGGTTCCGAGAAGTCTGTACTTTTCAGCTCTGGTCCGGTAATAATCCGACACGATCCGAAGATCCTCCCGGCTTCCGGCATATCCCTCGATCTGCTTCTTTAATCCTTCAATCTGTTTTTTCTGCTTTTCGGTATCCCGGTCGCAGTACTCCACAACTTTCTTCGGGACGCCCATGACAGCCTGAGGCGGCTTCGCAAATCCGAGTGAACGAAGTGCGGATTCCACCTTCTCCCTGTCCTCTTTCAGGCAGAGGACGAATACGTTCGTCATATCCGACTCAGCGGACAGGACCGTGACGGACAATTCCTCGATTCCTTCTGCCTTTTCCTTGATCAGTGCGTATACCTGCGCCTCATCGCAGACCCCCTGCACGCTTCCGATAAATGCAGTCGTCTTATCCGTCCCGGTAAAGGACATCGGGACGTCCAGATTCATCCATGGGACGAGCGACTCCTTCTGATTATCATTTTTCAGAATATTGCCGCTGCACTCCGAGATATCCTTCTCACACCGGACGATCTTCCTGGCGACGGCCATGCAGTCCTGCTGGGACTCCACGACCTTATCAAAACGTGCATCATCGATCAGTTCCTTGCCTGCCAGTCCCGAAAGCATCCCCTGCTTCTCGGGGACATATTTATCGAGAATGGCCAGTGCCTGGTCTGCAAGATCGGCATTTTTCTCGAACGTTGCCCTGGCATCTGCGGTATTCTTGTGCCGAAGACCGGTCTCATCCACGTCTGCCTCGACGACCTGGATGACGCCCAGCTTCTGGAGCGTCTCGAGGATCGCCTTTCTGTTCGAACGATGCGCACTGATGCTGATTTTCTGCATCTCAACAACAGCCATGCAACATACCGCCTTTCTTACTTTTTATCAGCCCCGCCGCTTCCGGCGGAGATTCGGCGTAAATATCAGAAGAGTCCGCTGATCACTGCATCGACTGCGGATCCTGCCTTCGGAGCAGCCTCCTTAAGGAGCTCTTCCACTTTCTTTGCCGAGAGTTCTTCCCCGGCTGCCAGCGCTTTCTCCCCGGCCTCTTTCGCCTTCTCCATCGCTTCCGCAAAGAGAGCGCTGTCTTCCTTCGCCGCGTCTGCTTTCAGCTGTTCGGCATCCGCCTTCGCTTTCGCAACGATCTCATCAGCCTGCCGTTTTGCGTCCGCAATCAGCTGATCTGCCTTTGCCTCCGCCTCCCGGACAGCCTTAATGCTGTCTTCAATCACATTCATCACCACCTTCCGCAATATTTCAGCCGACTATGAAATTAATTTAAAGCAAATTAGCCAATTAATTGAAATCACTGCCGCCTTGTAATGTATATATTGTCATAACATCTTATCACAATAAAGTAATAATATCCATTACGCTTTAGCTATTATCTATTGCAATTTCCATTTTTTTCCTGCTGTCGGGATGAATGAATTGAAGACGGGCCGCGGTAAGCATCAGTCTGTCCGCAGGCGGACCGCCATACTTCCTGTCTCCCACGATCGGCATGCCGGCGTGTGCGAGCTGCACCCGGATCTGGTGATGGCGCCCCGTGAACAGTTCGATCTCAAGCGTCCTCTCTCCGATCTTCCTGTAAGAAAGCTTTGCGATCTTTGCCGCAGGATTGGATTTCGGATCCATTGTGACAAAGCTCCTGTTGTTCCTTCCGTCTTTTACCAGATAGTCCTCAAGGCTTCCGGCATCAGACGGGATCGTCCCTGCTGTTTCGGCCCGGTAGATCTTCTTCATGCGCCCGTCCGTCAGCTGCCGTGTGAGATCGGCGGCTGCCTTCTTATTCTTTGCAAAGAGCACGATGCCGTCGACCGGCTGATCGATCCGGTGGACGACAAAAAGCTCCGGCCTCCTGCCATCCCCCTTCTCCCCTGCAAGATATGCAAGCAGGATGCTCTCGAGATCCTTCTCCGTCACCTTTTTTGTCTGGACAGCGAGTCCCGGTTCCTTGTACACCGCAATAAGACTCCTGTCTTCATATAAAATTCTCATATTCCCCGCTCCGTCATCTTCTGTCCATGCTCCGACTTCCGATTGCACTTGTCTCTCTCTTCTCACTGCATCTTCCCGCTGATCAGCCCTTCGCCTGCTCATGCGGAAGATCTCCTTACTTATTCAGTTTCCGTCAAAACATCTGCATTCGCAACAGCTTTTTATTCATCATCCCGCGTACCCATGAATTTATTCGTCAGAGACGCGCAAAGTGAAGCTGCCCTTCATCGCATATCAGAGCACGCAAAAGTGGCCGCCATCGCTTCCTGGTCAATGGCGGCCACTCAGTGTTCAATATTCAATGGAGTTACTCTCCTTTTTTCAAGGTATTCACACTGCCCTGTCGGGAAATATGTGTGATTTTATTCTTCAGGTCTCTGATATTAAGTTGTCAAAAAATGCTGATTTAAAATTTATTCTGATAATAAATTTTATAAATCAAAGAGAAGATATATTGTTTACCCATTCCCGGCTCGTCTTGCGACTTAGAAAATTAAAATCGATATTCCGGATAATCGTAACGTATCGGCCCGGCTCATGACCTGTATCTACTTTATCCTTCCTATATATGCTTTCAGGTTTCATCGGAAACTTTCTTTACAATCTCCGTGTCCTTCAAGCGGCAATACTCTCAATATGCTGACCGGCTGTGATTTGCACTTTCTCCATATCCTGATCTTACGAGATGACAGGTCTTATTCCATTCATTCTTTGGAAAAGGCTTTCTTGTCGGGAACTGCCGTGTCCTGCCTTATTCATATTGAGAGAGTTATGAGATCGGCTCCTCCAACGTGTTCATCATAGGCACGCCCTCCGTCTTCATTCCGTGTGTCCGATATCACTCATTTTTCTAAGGAGACTTATTTACTTCAGATACGATAAAACTTGAATCGTATCCGTCTTATTACTTCCGGTTCGGGTTTCCTAATCTGCAGCTTAAGGTTTTCCCGTGTTGGAATTCAATTCTGTGAAGGTTTTCCTTGGTCCGGGTCTGTGCGGAAAGGTTTTCCTTTACTGTCGATCGGATCGTTCTTTAAAGGATCTGATCAAAGCCTTATCGAATGTTCAGGATGAATTTTCTTCTTGAGTGATTTTTCGGAATTTACTGGTTTCTATTGTGCTTCCTTTTGAGCACCTGACCTATAATAGGTTGTCTTGTTATTTTTGATGAACTTATATTATCAAAAGAGCGCGGAGTTGTCAATAAATATTTTAAAATTTCCTGTTTTTTCTATTTTTTAGAGTCTAATTTTCCGAATTGTATAAACATTAATGTGCTGTTTATGCATTCACGACAATTTATGTGTTTTCCTGGTCTTCCCTGTCCCTGACATACCCGGTGACCATCAGCGCGATCCGGAAAGTCATCGCGTCATCAAAGGTCCGTATATCAAGTCCCGTTAACTGCCTCAGCTTCTCCAGCCGGTATACCAGCGTGTTGCGGTGTATAAAGAGCTTTCTCGCGGTCTCGGAAATGTTCAGATTGTTGCCGAAGAAGATATCGATCGTCTGCATCGTCTCGTCGTCGAACGCTTCCGGGATCCTGCCGCCGTAGACTTCCGACAGGAACTTCCTGCAGGTCTCCACCGGGACCTCCGACAGGAGCCTCCCAAGTCCCAGCCTGTCATAGGAGACGACCCTCTTATCACTGTAGAAGATCCTGCACACAGAGAGCGCAAATTCGCAGTCGCGGTATGCATCCGGGATCTCCGCAAGGCTTGAGAGCATTCCGGAAAATGCGACCCGCACACGGGCCATCGCCTCCGCATTCAGCATATCGACGATCGTCCTCGCCATATTCTCATACTCTTCCCGCCCGCCTTCAGCCCGCTTCGCCAGGAGAAGAACTATTTTCTTCCGGTCGACCCATGCTGCCATATCTCCGGATCTTGTCAGGAACATCTGCCGGAGGACCGCGTAAACGTCCGCCTCCGCCTCCCCGTCCGTCTCTACCAGATAGAGCACACGGGGCGTCTTCTCAGCTATGTGGAAGCGGGAAGCCCTCTGATAGATCTCGCTGTCCGTCAGTTTCCCCTGGAGCAGATCCGTAAGATATGCGGACGCACTGTTCTTTTCTTTCCAGGCCGCCGTGATCTGCCTGAGCTTCTCTGCCGCCTCCCGCAGATCTGTCCCGTCATCCCGCTCGACGGTCAGCCTGATCCCGGTAATTCTCCCAAGCTCATTGATCGAACGCTCGAGCCTTTCTTCATCCGTCATCTTTCTATTATCCTCTCTTACTGAATAACACTCAGACGATCACTGTACACATGAAAAACGCGCACGAAATTTTCTTCCGTGAACAGCTTCGCAATTATCTGTACATAATACCGCGCGATCAGGAAAGAAACATCTTCGCGTTCTGGTAGTATGTTGTCATCGCTTCCTGTTCGCTGACTTCCCCTGCAAAATACTCAAGATAGGCCGTCTCAAACAGTATTCCGAATACTGCTTCTGACTGGACCACATTGGTGATCTGAATGCCTTCGCCTGCATCCGCGAATACACTGTAAATATCCTGTCCTCCGAAAAATGCCCGCCAGGTGTCTGCACCGACTGCATCCGCAGCTTCCTCTTCCCGCGGAGCATTCGGATCCTCAACGCTCCCCGCATCGCCGACAAATGAGCGCTGGACATCCGTACTCTCTTCTGTCTCCTCCTCCGTGAGAGGGAGTGTACTTTCCGCCGAGAGAAGGACCGGATGGATCGGATCCTTCCGGGAAAAGACAGGCTGAGCAGCCGAAACGATCCGGGACCCGCTTTCCGCCTCCTGAGCAGGCCGGGGATCCACCTCTCTCTCCTCCCGCACAGCACCGGCACCCTCCGCTTCTCTCTGCTTCCGCACAACACCGGATTCCTCCGCCTCTTTTATAAACCTTTCGGCAGCACCGCTGCCGCAGGCTCCTCTCTGAAAGACCGAGATCAGAAATCCTTCTCCCTGATCTTTCGCATCGGACAGTTTTCTGAGGACCGTTCTGTTGTTGACGCACAGATTCTCTTTCCCCGCCATCGTCATCATCGTCCCCTCGTCACAGGCAAGAAAACGTATGAGATTCGCCGACAGCTTCGTATAGGAGGAGCCTGCTGCCGCACAGACGACCGATCCTCCGCGGTACCAGTGCCCGGGCCCGGTGCAGACTGCCCAGTCCCCGAATGAGCCGTTCCCCTCCGCAGCCTCTCCGCCGTCCGACAGAGACTTATCGAGGGCTCCGCTTATAAAGGGAGCGATCTCGTCCGCAGAGATGAAAAAACCGAATGTCTTTCCGTTCTTCCCTGTCTCGGCATGCCAGGCGTCTGTCCACATATAAGTCCCCGCGTTGTAGCCCTTTTCGCTGTACTCCTTCGTATCCGCGATCCAGTCCTGAAGGCTTTTTGCTATATGCAGGTCTCCCTGCTCATCGTACCAGCCGACCTCCTTATTCTGCTCGACGCATTCGAATGCATCGCCCGCTCCGGCAAGCATTTTCCATCCTCTGCCGTGCATCTTCCCGGCTGTCTGGTCGAAGCTCTCCCAATCCGCCACTGCCTGCTGTACTTTTTCCGGGTCATCCGTCCCGAGTACATCCTTCGCGATCGACCTCCTGTAGGCGAAAAAGCCCGGTGTCGCTGCGATCATCACCCCGCGCTGCACACCATTTTCGTCGGACGTGATGCTCCTCGTATATTCGAACTGTTCAGAGAGCTCAGTATTCGTGATCTTCAGATCGCTTCGCAGTGCGCCTGCCACATCCGCATCCGCGCTCACGTACTTATCCGCCATATCCACGTCGACGACAAAGAGGTCGATAAGACCCATCCTCTCTCCCGTGCTCTGGTCGACCAGGAGTACATCCAGATTCTCATAGTAGGCCTCATCGTCTTTACCGATGTACCACAGGATCTCCGTATCGGAGATCCTGCCGGAGGCGAAAGAGAACCCATCCTCGACCGGCTGCGGGCTGCTTGCGCTGACATCTGTAATATATCCCGGATAATACTTCTCGACGAGCGCGGGGATCAGCGGATCACCGGTCACGACAACATATGGAGGTGCGCTCTCCGGCGCAGTCTCCTCCGTCCCGGAATATGTCGTATAGCTCACTCTCCCGCCCGTTTCATTCACCGCGGATTCCTGCCCGCCGGCAGGAGCGCCCGCAAGAAGACAGACTGCAGAGAGCAGTGCAATTCCTCTCTTCATTTCAAAGACCTTTCCGATAGGAAACTGCGGAGGCATAATGCCCCCGCAGTCTGTCTGGAGAACGTCCGGTTTTTCACCGCAGTCTGTGCGGCATGCACTTTTGCAGCTGCGCACCCCTTGTGAAACTCACAAAGCCGGTCCCGGAACGCTGCTCATTCACGCATGAAGTCTTTTCAGAAAATGCCAAGCAGCTTGCTGTACTCTGTCAGAGCGCCGTCTGTATTCTTCGAAAGGACTTTCTTTGCAAGGACCTTTCCGAGCTGGACGCCTTCCTGGTCAAAGCTGTTGATATTCCAGACAAATCCCTGGAACATTACCTTGTTCTCAAAGTGTGCCAGAAGAGCGCCGAGTGCCTTCGGTGTCAGCTGATCGCCGACGATGATGCTGGAAGGTCTGCCGCCCGCGAAGAATTTATTCGGATTCTCGTCATCCTTGCCGCATGCGAATGCGACGATCTGAGCAGCGACATTGGCGCTGAGCTTCTGCTGGCTCGTGCTGCCCTCGATGATCACATCATTGCCCATCTGGTTGTTCCGGAAGCCCACGAACTGCAGCGGAATGATGTTCGTTCCCTGGTGGAGCAGCTGATAGAAGGAGTGCTGACCGTTCGTTCCGGGCTCACCGAAGATCACCGGACCGGTCACATAATCGATCGGCTTGCCGAAGCGGTTCACGCTCTTGCCGTTCGATTCCATGTCAAGCTGCTGCAGATGTGCCGGGAAGCGGGAAAGAGCCTGAGAGTACGGAAGCACAGCCGTGACCTGATATCCCAGTACGTTCCGCTCATACACACCGATCAGAGCATCCAGAAGATCCGGATTCTTTCTGATATCCGTATTCTTTGCGATCACATCCTCCTCTGCAGCGCCATCCATGATCTCGGCAAAGACTTCCGGACCGAAAGCCAGAGAGAGGACCGCGCCGCCGACAGAAGACGAAGAAGAATATCTGCCGCCGATATAGTCATCCATATAGAAGGAATCAAGATACTCCGGATTTCCGGCAAGCGGAGATGTCTCGCTCGTGACAGCAAGCATATGCTTCGACGGATCAAGACCCGCCTTCTTCAGCGCATCCTTCACGAAGGATTCGTTGGTCAGTGTCTCGAGCGTTGTTCCGGATTTGGATACGATGATGAAGAGCGCATGCTCAATGTCTGTATTGAAGAGAACTGCCGTCGCGTCGTCCGGGTCAACGTTGCTGATGAACTGCGCTTTCATCTTCAGCTTGCCGTTGGCCTTTGCCCAGCTCTCAAGGCTCAGGTAGAGGGCGCGCGGTCCGAGGTCGCTTCCGCCGATTCCGATCTGGACGACTGTCGTGAACTTCTCGCCCTTCTCATTAAGGATCTCACCAGCGTGTACTTTTCCGGCGAACTCCGCAACACGTCTCTGCTGCTCCACAAAGAACTCCCTCTTGTTGACGTCGCCATCGAAGACATCCTTTCCAAGCTGCCCGCGGCAGAGCTGATGCAGGACCATTCTGTTCTCACCGGTGTTGATCCGCTCGCCGTTGTAGAGGGCCTCATACTTAGCGCCGAGCTCCTGCTCGTCAGAAAGCTCCTGAAGAATGTCAAGGATCTCTTCGTTGACCGGTCTTGCGGCATAATTGAATTCGAGTCCGCCGCCCATGGGGACGTCATATTCCTTAACACGATCAGCTCCGCTGTCACCGCTCATAACGGCTGCGACATCCACAGGAGCCGCTTCCTTCAGTTTGCTGTAGGACTTTAACTGAGTCAAATTCTCCCAACGCATAGTAACTCTCCTTTACACACATATGAATTAAGAAGGATCGGATCAGGACCCCCCGTCACCATGATAATTCTGTGCATTTTGCCCAGTGATACTCATATACCGCACAGAGATTATCATCAACTTATCTATGATTATACTAAAGAGCGTCCGTTTTTTCAATTAAACTGGGATTGGTTGCACAAAAAAGAGGGCCCGCAGATTTCTGCGGGCCCTCCGTGCTTTCATATTCTTTTTACAGATCAGTCGCTGATCGTAAGCTCTGTCTCCTTGTCGAAGAAATGAGCCTTTGTCATATCCAGAGCGAACTTGACTGTGTCGCCTGTACGGGCTGTTGTGCGCGGATTTACACGGGCTGTCATCTGGCTGCCTGCGAAATCGAAGTACAGGAAAACTTCTGCGCCGAGAAGCTCGTAGACCTTGATCTCAGCGTTGATCGTAGCTTCCGGATGTGCCTTCAGGAAGTCAGGCTCATCATGGACATCTTCCGGACGAATGCCGAGAACGATGCTCTTGCCGTCATAAGCCTTAAGCTTGGCAGCTCTGTCCTTGGAGACCTGAAGCTGGAATCCGCCGACCTCGACAACGTTGCCGCCCTGTGTGACCTTTGCATCCATGAAGTTCATCTGCGGGGATCCGATGAATCCTGCTACGAATTCATTTACCGGATGATCATACAGCATCTGCGGTGTGTCGATCTGCTGAACGATACCGTCCTTCATGACAACGATTCTTGTTCCCAGAGTCATAGCCTCTGTCTGGTCATGTGTAACATAGATGATCGTAGCGCCAAGTCTGTCATGCAGTTTGGAGATCTCAGTTCTCATCTGAACACGGAGCTTTGCATCCAGGTTGGACAGCGGCTCGTCCATCAGGAAGACCTTCGGGTTACGTACGATTGCACGGCCCATGGCAACACGCTGTCTCTGACCACCGGAAAGAGCCTTCGGCTTTCTGTCAAGGAGCTTGTCAAGGTCAAG
This sequence comes from uncultured Clostridia bacterium, assembly GCA_946629525.1. Taxonomy (GTDB): domain Bacteria; phylum Bacillota; class Clostridia; order Lachnospirales; family Lachnospiraceae; genus Chordicoccus. Next base: position 31,906 of record CAMOXU010000003.1, on the reverse strand, counting down.
GATCTTGGCAGCTTCTTCGACCTGCTTCTTGATCTGTTCCTTCGGAACCTTGCGAAGCTTAAGACCGAATGCCATGTTATCAAAAACTGTCATATGCGGATACAGAGCGTAGTTCTGGAAGACCATCGCGATGTCGCGGTCCTTCGGCTCTACATCGTTCATGAGCTTGCCGTCGATTTTGAACTCGCCGCCTGTGATATCCTCAAGACCAGCGATCATACGAAGCGTTGTGGACTTTCCGCATCCGGACGGGCCTACGAAAATGATGAATTCCTTGTCAGCGATTTCAAGGTTGAAATCCTTAACAGCCTTAAATCCGTTCGGATATGTCTTATCAATGTGAGATAAAGAGAGAGATGCCATTGTTATTCCTCCTGATAATCTGAACCATGGGCTTTGCCCTTCAACTGTGCTTAGTATACCCCATACAGTATTTCTCCGACTATAGTCAAAGTTACAAAGAATTTGGAATTTCTTCGTCAATTTGACATAAACAGCCGGCGGGGATCCGTTCAGAAACTCCTGATCTCATCCTCCGCCTCGTCCGTCTCGGACCGGATATCCCGGATCACCACATTGTATCCGGAATTTCCCTTCACACTCACAAAGACCGTATCACCGGCTTTGTGATGCACCAGTGCTTTCCCGAGCGGGGAGTCGATCGAGATCAGGTTGCGCAGGGAGTTCCCGCGGATCGTCGTGACGATGCGGAACGTCTCCGTCTCATCGTCCTCCGGAAAGTATACGTCCACCGTCTTGTTGACCGAGACCTCATCCGCCGCGGCTGTGTCCTCCACGATCTCCGCCGTCCTGACCATCCTCTCCAGATAGCGGATCCTGCTCTCGTTCTGGTTCTTCTCCCGCTTCGCGGCGTAGTACTCGAAATTCTCGGAGAGATCGCCCTGCGCTCTGGCCTCCTTCACCGCCTCGATGAGCTCCGGCCGCTTAACGAGTTTTCGCTCCTCGATCTCGCGCTCCATCTTCTCTATGTCGCCTTTTGTCAGTCTGTCATACATAAAAATCCTCCATACGGCTTTCAGCAGTCTTCCTCGATCACCTGGATCTCCTCCATGCGGCTTTCAGCAGTCTTCCTCGATCACCTGGATCTCCAGATAGTCAAAATCGATCTCCTCGATAAAGCTGTCCTGCCTGAACCGTGCCTTCGCGGTCCGCTGAAATTCCGCCACGTTCGTATCGAGCCAGATCGGCTTCCCGAGATCGAACTCGACGCAGATCTTATACAGCGCGTCAAAGACCTTGTGCGTGCGGGTCTCCTCCCGGTCATCCTCTATGACCGTATCTCTCTGCATACGGTTATTCTTCCAGATCTTTCCCCAGATCTTCATATATCATATCCTCCCGGTATCCGGAGCGCGTCAAAGCTTTCCGGCGATCCTTCTCGCCACATAGACACCGCTTGCCGAGGCGTGAGAGAGCGAGTGCGTCACGCCGCTCCCGTCCCCGATCATGTAAAGTCCCTTGTGGCGGGTCTCCAGATTCCGATCGACTTCCACTTCCATATTATAGAACTTGACCTCCACGCCGTAGAGCAGCGTGTCATCGTTGGCCGTCCCCGGAGCGATGCGGTCCAGCGCATAGATCATCTCGATGATCCCGTCAAGGATCCTCTTCGGAAGGACCAGGGAGAGATCTCCGGGCGTCGCGTTCAGCGTCGGATGCACCGTCCCCTCCTCGATCCGCTTCAGCGTGCTCCTTCTGCCTCTCTCCAGGTCGCCGAAGCGCTGAACGATCACGCCTCCGCCCAGCATATTCGACAGTCTGGCAATGCTCTCGCCGTAGCCGTTGCTGTCCTTGAAGGGCTCTGAGAAATGCTTCGAGACGAGCAGCGCGAAATTCGTATTTTCCGTCTTCCGCTCCTCATCCTCAAAGCTGTGTCCGTTGACGGTGATGATGCCGTTCGTGTTCTCATTTACCACGATCCCTCGGGGGTTCATGCAGAATGTCCGCACATTGTCCTCGAATTTCTCTGTCCGATAGACGATCTTGCTCTCATAGAGCTCGTCCGTGATGTGTGAAAAGATCACCGCCGGGAGCTCCACGCGCACTCCGATGTCCACGCGGTTCGATTTCGTCGGAATGTCGAGATCGCCGCATACCTTCTCCAGCCACTTGCTGCCGCTGCGGCCTGCCGATACGATGCAGTTCTCCGCGAAAATGCTTCCTCCCTCCCAGGAAGCGGTATACCCGTCTCCGGTCTTCCCGAGCGATTCCACCTTCGTATCGAAAAAGAAATCCACGCTCGTGCGGAGCTCTTCATACAGATTCTCCAGCACGACGTAATTGATATCCGTGCCCAGATGGCGCACCGATGCCTCGAGCAGAGTCAGTTTATTCTGCATGCACACCTTCTTGAGCTCCGTCCCGGCAGTCGAGTACATGCGCGTGCCGCCGCCGCCGTGGGACGAATTGATCCGGTCCACATAGTGCATGAGATCAAGCGCCGTCTCCCTGCCGATATAGCGGTAGAGCGTGCCGCCGAAGTCGTTGGTGATATTGTACTTCCCGTCGGAAAAAGCGCCGGCTCCTCCGAATCCGTTCATGATGGAACAGACCTTGCAGCCGATGCAGGTCCTGACTTTCTTTCCGTCGATCGGACATTTGCGTTTCGCGAGCTCATGTCCGGCCTCGATCACCGCGATCCGAAGATCCGGGCAGAGGTTCCGGAGCTCCCAGGCGGAGAAAATGCCTCCCGGCCCGGCTCCGATGATCATCACATCATACCTGTTCATTTTTTCCATACGTTTCTCCATTCTCATCTGCACCGGGCAGAAGCAGGCAGCGTGTGCTCCTGCTCTGCGGGACAGGATCCGAAGCTCTGCATGGCAATTGCGGGAGCAATGCCATTTCGCACAGAGCTCCACATGTGCCTCAAACTCCGCAGGAGCAAAAGAAGCTGCCCCGTGCGTTCGAGAAGAACCCTCGGGACAGCCGCCAGGCGTCAGACGTTTCCCGCCGCCTCCGCCACGTTTGTCATATGATTTACGATGCGGGACATGGAATTCAGGATCTCAACAAAAGCAAGTCCCTGATCGAAGCTGCATTCGCCCTTCTCGACACGCTTTATATGATTTGCCTGCGCCTCGTTGCCCATCGCTGTAATCGCCCGCTCTGTCGCTCTCACCTGTTCGACCGTAAAATCGTCCTTTATGCTTCTGATATAGCGATCCTGGATGCGGCTGATCGTATATAAGACTTCCTCATAAATCAGCCGGATCTCCTGAAGCGCCGCTTCAGAGAAATTCCGCCTCATGTCCGCCATCTGTTCATTCTGCCCGAGAATCCTGACCGCGTGATCGCCGATCTGCTCAAGCTCATTCATGACAGTGAAGGTGCCGCCCAGATAGTTCGAGACATCCGTCGGAAGTTCAACGGAGTTCGCACTCGTGATATAAGAGACGATCTCCCCGGTCAGATAATCAATGACCTCCTCGTTCTCCCGGATCTCGGCAGCCGCAGACAGGTCCTTCTTAAGGATCCCTTCACAGGCCGCCTCAAAGTTCTTCTTCACAAGCTCCGCAACACGGTCCACTTCCTTCCCGACCTGCACGGCCATGACCGCCGGCGAACCGACCATGCTCTTGTCAATGTACTCCAGACGGAACGCGCTCTCGTGCGCCTGCTTCGGAAGGATCCTGTACGTGATGCGCACGACAAGGTTCGTGAGGGGCAGAAGAATGAGTCCCGTGACTATCTTAAAGAGGATGTGGAAGAGCGATACCTGAAAGGCCGCGCTCGGCACATTCGCGGTTATGATGTCCGTGAGCGGCGTCAGCATGGTGAGCGGCATGAAAAGGAGCGCACCTGTCAGGTTGAAAATAAGATAAATGACGGCAGCGCGCTTCGCATTGTTCTTTGCCTTCAGCGCGGACAGAATGACCGGTGTCGACGATCCCACGTTGATACCGCAGACGATAAAGCCCGCGAAATACAACGGCATGAGCCCCTGCATGGCAAGTGCCTGCAGAATACCGACTGCTGCGGAGGAACTCTGAATGACGGCGCACAGAAGAATACCTATCAGGAATCCGAGCAGCGGATTTTTTGCATTTAATATGAAATTCTGGAAGACTTCCGAATCCTTCAGCGGGGACATAGAGCTGCTCATCGTGTGAAGTCCCTGAAAGAGAAGTCCAAAGCCCAGAATGACCTGCCCGATGTGCTGCGTCCTTTTCCTCTTGGCATAGAGCATGAGGGCTGCGCCGCCGGCTATGCATACCGGAGCGATCCCGGACACGTCGAGCGCGATCAGGACGCTGGTGATCGTTGTACCGATATTCGCGCCGAAGATGACGCCGGTCGCCTGCGCGAGATCCATGATGCCGGCATTGATGAAGCCCATCGCCATGACGGTCGTCGCGGAGGAAGACTGGATGCAGACAGTGACCAGCATACCCACGAGGAATCCCATGACCGGCACACGCGTCAGCTTCTCGAGAAGATCCTTCATCTTTGAGCCGGCGGCAAGCTCAAGTCCCTCTCCCATGTAATGCATACCGAAGAGAAAGGCACCAAGGCCGCCGAGCAGAGAGATAATATTTCCAATTCCCATTTCTTTACCCCTTTTTCAGCGCAATTTCCCAATCATTATATTCCGAAAAAATCTTCGTTGTCATCCTGCCAGTCATAAATTTCCGTTAAATGACTGTAAAAAATGCTCCCGTATCCAATTCCCCCGGGTCTTGCAGGGTACCAGGAATACTTTTTCATTCCGTGCAATGAGGAGGGCGCACAAGCTCCTTCCCCACTATACGTATGAATTCCAAAAAATGTGTATCAGTTCAGGATCAGAACAGTCCGGAGATCTTTCCGTCGTCGTCGACGTCGATCCGCTCTGCCGCCGGCACCTTCGGAAGCCCCGGCATCGTCATGATATCGCCGGTCAGTGCGACCAGGAACCCTGCTCCGGCAGAGACCTTGATATTCCTTACCGTGACGACGAAATCATCCGGCGCGCCCAGGCGGGTCGGGTCGTCTGTCAGCGAATACTGTGTCTTTGCCATGCAGACCGGAAGTTCAGCGAACCCGAGACTCGTCAGCTGCTTGATCTGCTTCTCAGCCTCCGGCGTAAATACGCATCCCTTTCCTCCGTAGATCTTTGTAACGATATCGTTGATCTTCTCCCGGATCGGCTTGTTGAGCTCATATGCGAAGGTGAAGTCATTCGGCTCCTCGCACAGGCGGATGACCTCCTCAGCCAGCTCGATGCCGCCTTTTCCACCCTGCGCCCAGACTTCGGACAGAGCGACGTTGGCGCCGAGCTCTTTGCATTTTCTCCGGATCAGGTCAAGCTCAGCCTCCGTATCCTGTGGGAAGCGGTTGATCGCGACGACGCAGGGAAGCTTATAGACAGTCGTGATATTCGAGATATGGCGGAGAAGGTTCGGCAGACCTTTCTCCAGAGCTTCCAGATTCTCCTCACCCGTCTCGGTCTTCGGAACTCCGCCGTTATACTTGAGTGCCCGTGCAGTCGCTACCAGGACGACGCAGGACGGACGGAGACCTGCCATACGGCACTTGATATCGAGGAACTTTTCCGCGCCGAGGTCCGCGCCGAAGCCTGCCTCCGTGATCGTATAATCGGAGAGCTTCAGGGCTACTCTCGTAGCAGTGACCGAATTGCAGCCGTGCGCGATATTCGCGAACGGTCCGCCGTGGACAAAGGCCGGCGTGTGCTCGAGCGTCTGGACCAGATTCGGCTTCAGGGCGTCCTTTAAGAGCGCTGCCATCGCGCCTTCCGCGTGCAGATCTCCCGCCGTAACGGGCTTCTGCTCCGCAAGCTTACCGTAGGTATATCCGATGACGATGCGGGAAAGTCTCTCCTTCAGATCCCTGATGTCGCTCGACAGACAGAGGACCGCCATGATCTCGGAGGCAACGGTGATATCGTATCCGTCCTCGCGGGGCGTGCCGTTCATGCGTCCGCCCAGGCCGTCAACGACATTGCGGAGCTGACGGTCGTTCATATCCACGCAGCGCTTCCATGTGATCTTTCTGGGGTCAATATTCAGGCTGTTCCCCTGGAAAATGTGATTGTCGATCATCGCGGCGAGCAGATTGTTGGCCGCGCCGATCGCGTGGAAATCGCCCGTAAAATGCAGATTGATGTCCTCCATCGGTACGACCTGCGCGTATCCGCCGCCGGCCGCGCCGCCCTTGATTCCGAAGACCGGACCGAGCGACGGCTCACGAAGCGCGACGATGACGTTCTTCCCGAGCTTCTTCATCGCGTCCGCAAGGCCGACGGTCGTGGTCGTCTTCCCTTCGCCTGCCGGAGTCGGATTGATGGCCGTCACGAGGACCAGCTTTCCGTCCTGCTTCTCAGAATCCTTGAGAATCCTGTAATCGACCTTTGCCTTATACTTTCCATACTGTTCAAGGTACTTGTCATCTACTCCCGCTGCCTTCGCGATCTCTGTGATCGGAAGCATCTCTGTCGACTGTGCTATCTCAATATCCGTTTTAAACTGAGCCATGTCATTCTCCTCCTCTGCATATGGATGCTGGTATCTGACTCCTGCCGTCTTCAGTGCGTCATCATCATATGCTAAAATCCGCCTCTGCGCAAGGAAATATCTGTTTCTCCGCGCATAATTAGCAAGCGCTTACCGATTTTCCCGCCGGAAATCAGACCATCTTCTCAGGATGGAAGACCTCGTCAAAGCGCTCCTCCGTCAAAAATCCGAGCTTCACGCAGGCTTCCCTTAAGGATGTGTTCTCCTCATAGGCCTTGTGCGCGACCTTTGCGGCATTTTCATAACCGATATACGGATTCAGGGCCGTGACCAGCATGAGAGACCCGTGCAGATTATTGTGCATCTTCTCCTCATTGACCCGGATCCCCACAGCGCAGTTTTCCGTAAAGGCCCTGACCGACTGGGCAAGGAGCCTCGCCGACTGCAGGAAGTTGTAGATGAGGACCGGCATGAATACATTGAGTTCGAAATTCCCCTGTGAGGCTGCAAGTCCGACTGCAGTGTCATTTCCCATGATCTGGACAGCCACCATCGTCACCTGCTCGCACTGGGTCGGATTGACCTTGCCCGGCATGATGGAAGAGCCCGGCTCATTGGCGGGAATCGTGATCTCCCCGAGGCCGAGACGGGGTCCGGACGCGAGCCAGCGGACGTCGTTCGCGATCTTCATCATATCGCAGGCACAGGCCTTGATCGCTCCATGGGCGAAGACGAGCTCGTCCTTTGACGTTAAAGCATGAAATTTATTCTTCGCCGTGACGAACGGCTTTCCGGTAAGCAGAGCGATCTCGGATGCGACTTTTTCATCAAATCCCTTCGGCGCGTTCAGTCCGGTCCCGACTGCAGTCCCGCCAAGGGCAAGCTCCAGGAGCGGCCCGACAGCGAGCCGGAGAAGAGACAGGTCCTTCTCGAGGGATGTCCTCCAGCCACTGACCTCCTGCGCAAAGCGGATCGGGGTCGCGTCCTGCAGGTGCGTACGCCCGGATTTCACGACATCCGGATTCTCCTCCTCGATCTTCCGGAACGTATCGACCAGCTTCTCAACCGCCGGGATCAGCGTATCCGTGACAGACAGCACCGCAGCGATGTGCATGGCAGTCGGGAACGTATCGTTGGAGGACTGGCTCATATTGATATCGTCGTTCGGATGGCAGAGCTTTTTCCCCGCGATCTGATTGGCCCGGTTCGCGATGACTTCGTTGGCGTTCATATTCGACTGGGTCCCGGACCCTGTCTGCCAGACGACGAGCGGAAATTCCTCACTGAGCTTTCCGCCGATCACCTCATCGCAGGCTTCGGAGATCGCGGCGAGCTTCTCTTCCGTCATCCTGCCGGGTACGAGCGCATTGTTGGCTCTGGCCGCAGCTTTCTTCAGAATGCCGAACGCGTGAATAATTTCCGCCGGCATGGTCTCGATCCCGACGCCGATCGGAAAATTTTCGTGGCTGCGCTGGGTCTGGGCACCCCAAAGCCGGTCTGCGGGGACCAGGACTTCGCCCATCGAGTCATGTTCTGTTCTGTACATAAATCATTTCCTCCGTGTCTTCAAATCTTTCCGGCAATTGCGGAACGACGGCTCAGATCCTTCCCGCAGGAAGAATCAGTGCTTTATTATAACATACCATAACTCCCTGCTTCCGTTTTTATTAGGCTCCCGGAATAAAAATGTCCACGTCGCGACGCTCCCGTTCGCACCGGCAGCGGTACCAACATAATTTTGAAGCCTCCGGCTTTATAATTATGAAGTGCCGGCCGCGCCCGAACGCCTTCCTTCGGAATTTTTTCCAGGTCGCCGCTGCAGGACTTACATGCAGAATATTTTTTTTGCATAAAAGAAGGAGACTTGCGTCTCCCTCTCTGCATGTGCGCCCATACCGGCAGGTATGGACCGATATTTTCTTCTTTATGCCGCCTTTACGGAAGTGATGTGCGGGTTCGGTCCCTCGTACCAGTACAGGAATCCTTCCAGATCGACCTTGTCGCCGACCTTCAGCTCCTTGACTGCCTTATAGACTTCCGTATCCGCACCGGTCAGGTAGGACTCGACGGTGAAGCTGTATGTCTTGCCGTCCAGAGAAACGTTGAAGTACAGGTCATCGCCTTCCTGGCCGGATCCGTCCCAGTTGTAGAGGAAAGCCGCGCCGGAATCATCCGCCTGCTCAACAGTCATTCCCTTGAAAGCGACCTTCTGATTCTGGAACTTGACGAGCTCATCCGTTCCGAGCTTATCGGTGACATCTTTGGCCTCAGCGATATAATTCCCTTCCTCGATCTCGTATGTCGCGTCCACGATCTCGATCTCACCGGACCACTCCGACTTGAAGCCCTGCACCTTGATCTTCGTTCCGTCCGTGAGCTTCTTGTACTCGTCCTCGGACATCGCCATCTCGTAAATGAAATACGCACCGTCGCCGTCCTGTGTGTAGAGCGTCGCCTTGTTGTCCCACCAGCTCTGCTTGCCCTGGACATAGGCTTCGATCGTCACTCCCGTGTCAAGCGCCGCAGCGTCATATTCCGCATACGTCATGACGCCCTCGCTCTTTGCGCTCGGGTCCTCCGCTGCCGTCGATGTCGTGCCGGAGCTGCTTCCGCCTCCGCAGCCGATCATTGAAATTGCGCAGGTCGCTGCCAGTAATGTTGCAAAGATCTTTTTCATTGTTCTTCTCCTTTATATATATTCTCCTGCGTAAATGCAGGGCAATGAACTTCTGTCAGGAACTCCCGGACTTTTCCGCCTCACCTTCCGGAGGGACTGAACACCTTCCTTCTGCAAAGCTGTAATTTCCGGAGGCTTTACGCCGCCTTCTTCTTTTTTGCCTTCAGATAATCGTTCCCGGCGTAGAGCCCGATCAGCACCCAGACCACAACAAGGGTCCCGATCAGCGCTTTGGCCTCGCCCGGCAGCGGTCCGAGATCAGATGCCTCACCTCCCGTGGCGGCTCCCGTCTTGTCGAGACGGTAGAGGGCTGTCACGCTGCTGTAGAGATTATCGATATACGCATCGTCGACGACTGCCTTGCGCTTCACCGATTTCGTGACATCCTCGATCATCTGGCCCGCCGCGTCGCGGAGCGATGCGGAACCGTTGAAGACCGGGGTGACGAACGTGTTCGCCGTATTCTCGATGAACATCCTCGTGGCCTTTATCTTCACGTCGTAGTGCACGTCATTGTCCGTGCCCTCCGCCGCCAGATATTCCTGATACTCCGCCGTATCCCGCGCCTTCTGCGTGACGGGAACATATCCCTCCGTCTCAGCGTAGGCGATCTGCACGTCATTGGTCAGAAGGTACTGGGTGAAGAGCCAGGACGCAAGCACGACCTGCGGATCCGCCTTGTTGAAAATGCAGACCGACGGGCCCTGTGAGATCATCTTCGGATTTCCCGTGTCGTACTGCGGGACCGGATAAACAGCCGTCTCAAATTCCACCGCCTTGTCCGGGGCAATATCCGAGAGCGGGGCGTTCATGCCCATCCAGGTCGCGCCGGCCGTGGAGTCGACCGCGAAGATGCACTGGCCCGCGTTCAGGAAATTGGCCGGGTAGCTGGAGATCTTGAAGGTCGAGAACGCGCCGCTCTGCGCGTGCCCTGCGATCTCCTTGAGGATCCCCCTCGTCGTGTCATTGAAGATCTCGATCGTCCCGTCCTCCTGCGAGTAGGGTGCGTCCTGCTGCTTAAGCATCTGGATCATCATATTGTCGGTGGACTTGTAAATGAACGGGATCATCGTCTTCTGCCCGTTCACGGCATAATTTCCGTCCGCATCCTTTGCGGTGGCTGCCTCCGAGACCTCCCAGACGAAATCCCAGGTGAGCACTTCCGGCAGCTCATATCCCAGCTTCTCGACGTAGGTCTTGTTCACATAGCAGGCCTCCGTAGACCGCATGTAGGGAAGCGCGTAGATCTGCTCTCCGAGCCTGCACTCCTCAAGAAATTCCGGAATGACTTCATCCTTCGTCGGGCCGTCATACAGAAGCTCGCTTCCGCCCATCCCGTACTTCGGATCCGCGATCAGCTCGTCCAGCGGAACAACGACGTTCGAACCTGTCATATAGGTCGCGATATTGTCCGGATATGTGATGCAGACGTTCGGGGTGGTGTTGGTGGAAATATTCGTAATGACGTCATTATAGATCTTTCCGTAATCCGTATAAAGACGCATATTGACCGTCACATTCGGATACAGCTTTTCGAAGTCCGCGATCGCCTTCTCGTAGATCCGGGTCTGCGTCTTGTTGGTGTCATTTTTCGCCCAGAAGGTGATCTCGATCGATTTAGATGCATCAAAGCTTTCCGGGATCACGAACGCCTGGGATCCGCGGGATCCATGGCAGCCCGTGAGGAGCATCGTCCCGGCGCAGGCAGCCGCGGCAAGGCAGGCCGTAAATTTCTTCCCATGCGCCGTGAGGCCCGCCGCCCATTTATTCTCACTCATACTCTCCTCCTTATATATCGTTCTCCCTTTCGTCAGCCCTTGGTCCCGCCTCTCGATACGCCTTCCATGATCTTCTTGTGGAAGATGAGGAAGAGCACAACGAGCGGGATCGAGATGACCACGACTGCTGCCATCATGGCCGGAATATTTTCGCGGCCGAGGCCGTTCTCGCGGATCTCCTGAATACCGTTCGACACGAGGAAATAAAGAGAATTATCGGTGATAAGACGAGGCCATACATAGGAGTTCCAGCACTCGATGACCTTCAGGATCGTGATCGTGATGATCGTCGGCTTGCAGATCGGGACCATGACCCGGAACAGATACTTGAGATCCGAAGTCCCGTCCACTTTCGCTGCGTAGTAGAGCTCATCGGGCACCTGTGCGAAGTTCTCGCGGAGCAGGTATATATAGAACACCGACGTGATCGACGGAAGGATAAGGCCCGTAAAGGTATTGCGCATGCCGAGGGTCGTGATCGTGACGAAATTCGTGATGATGACGAGCTCATTCGGGATCATCATGAGGGCCAGAAAGATCATGAACATGAAATCCCGCCCCACAAATTCAATCCGGGCGAAGGCATAGGCTGCGAGGATCGTCACGATCAGCATGATCCCCGTCGTGATCAGGGTAAAGATCAGCGTGTTCAAAAGATATCTTCCGAGAGGCACCGTCGTAAAGACATCGATATAGTTCTGAATCGTCGGAGACAGCGTATAGAATTTCGGCACGTACTCCGAGCTGTAGGCGCTGTAGCTCTTCAGCGAGGAGAGGACCATCCAGTAGAATGGGAATAAGACCATCAGGGCCCAGAAGGTCAGGAGCAGATAGACGAAAAAGTTCTGGATCTTCTTCCGCCGGATGGCCGACTGTTCGATTTTACTGAGTTCAACCTGAGATTCCATAGGAACTTCCTTTCATGAATCATGAATATTCAGCGTCCTGCGAAGCTTTATGCTGCATGAAAACTGCATGAGCATTCCCCACTGGGTTTCGCAATCACCGGATCATGGACAATATGCATCTCCCGCTCAGATATAGACATGCTTTCTGCGGATCAGCATGTTGATGCAGGTGATCGTCAGCACGATCACGAAGAGGATCAGCGCTGCCGCCGCCGCGTAGGACGGGTATCCGCCGCTGTCGCCGTAGAGCATGTCGTAGACATAGCCGACGATCGTGTTCATGCCCGCGGCATTCAGGTTCGTTCCGAAGAGCGCGACCGCATCCGAGTATGCCTTGAACGCACCGATGAAGCCGGTGATGACAAGATAGAAGATCGACGGAGAGATCATCGGCAGCGTGATCCGCATGAAAATGCGGAATTTGGACGTGCCGTCCACTCTCGCCGCGTTGTAGTAATCCTGATTGACGGACAAAAGCGCCGAGGTGAGGATCAGGATCTTGAAAGGAAGGACGACCCATACGGTGTAGATGCAGAGCACTGTCATCTTCGCCCAGTAGGGTCCGTCGATGAAATCGACCGATCCGGCCCCGAACAGGTTGAGGAGCATGTTGACCATGCCGTCCGAATACGGAGTCTTCTTGAAGAGGATCATGAAGACAAGACCGATCGCCAGGGTGTTGGTCACGTAGGGCAGGAAGAAGATCGTCTGGTAGAGGTCCCGAAGCTTCGTGATCGACGTGAGCCCCAGTGAGATCAGAAGCGCGATCAGCGTCGAGACCGGGACCGTGATCACGACCAGCAGGAATGTGTTCTTAAGCGCCTGCAGGAAGTACGGATCGTGCAGGACGTACGAATAGTTATAGCCTCCGATCCCGAAAAAGGTCTGGGATGCGGAATTATAGCCTTCCTCAAAGGAGTAGATAAAAACATCCGCCAACGGGTAGACCATGAAGACTCCCAGGAAGAAGATGGCAGGCAGCAGATAGAGCCAGCCCTTCATACTCTTATTATCCATCTCTGCCTCCTCATTTAGAAACGTATGCGCTCACCGGTCGTCTTATCAAAGATATGCACCTTGCCCGGCTTGAGGGTAAAGCGCACCTGCGCGACGTCGTGATTCATCTTGAATTCAGTGCTGATGATGGATCGGATCTTGTCGCTCTGCGATCCGGCGTGCTTCGATACGATGCTGACGTCGCGCCCCATGACCTCAACGGCCTGCACGTCGCACTTGAAAGCTCCGTTGTCGTCGACCCAGAAGCCCTCCGGCCTGATCCCGACCGTGACCTCCTGATCCGGAACGCCGGGCGTATCGAGGACGGTATCGCCGCCGATGATCAGCTTCTCCCCCTTCACGGTGCCGTCGAACACATTGATCGCGGGTGTTCCCAGGAATTTCGCGACGAACAGGTTCACCGGATCATCATAGACAGACTGCGGCTTGCCGATCTGCTGGACCACACCGGCCTCCATGACGACGATCATATCCGAGATCGACATCGCCTCGTCCTGATCGTGTGTGACGAATACCGTCGTGATCAGCGTCTCCCGCTGGATACGGCGGATCTCCTCGCGCGTCTGCAGGCGGAGCCGGGCGTCCAGGTTCGAGAGCGGCTCGTCCAGAAGCAGGACGCGGGGCCGCTTGACCAGGGCGCGGGCGATCGCCACACGCTGCTGCTGGCCGCCGGAAAGCTCACTGGGCTTGCGCTCCATCAGCTGATCGATCTGGACGACCTTTGCGGCTTCGAGGGCCTTGGCTTTCATTTCCTCTTTGGAAAGCTTGTCCTTCCCCTTCAGATTGCCCAGCGGGAACATGATGTTCTGCTCCACTGTCAGGTGCGGATACAGCGCGTAATTCTGGAAGACCAGTCCTACGCCCCTGCTCTCGGGCGGAAGATTCGTCACATCCGTCTCTCCGAAGAAGATCTTTCCATCAGACGGCTTCTGAAGTCCGCAGATCAGGTTCAGCGTGGTGCTCTTGCCGCAGCCCGACGGGCCGAGAAGTGCGACCAGCTGTCCGTCCGGAATTTCAAAATGAAAATCATTGACCGCAATGACGTCTGCCTTCTCCTTGCGGTTCCTGCTGGGAAATCTCTTAGTCAGATGTTCTAATACGACCTTCATCTCAGAATGTCCTCTCTATCCTAAAAAGTGTGCCGGCATCTCTCCGGCATGCCTTCCGTACCCGGAGCTCCTCCCCTGATCCGGAATTTCGGGTATATCCCCGTCTATTTTACTACAAAATGCATGCTGTCACAAAGAAAATGCATGCAAACCGCACATACGGAACATATTTTTCTTCTTCATCGCGCAATACCCGTGAATCTATTCAGGAGATACGCGCGCAAATTGAAGCAAGCCTTCATCGTGAGTACAATCTCGCGATGACAAAGAAAAAGCCTCCGGCAGATCGCAGCCGCGCAGCCGGGAATGTGCTTCGCACCTTGCGCGGCGCGGCAGGAACGCCAAGGCGTTCCTGCGTCTTATACTTTCTTATCAAGATATCCCTGACGCATATACATGCCGACAGGAAAGATCTCCATCCCCTCCCGCGGCTTTATTTTCCGGGCCAGATCACTGCTGCAGCACGCTGCAAGGACCGGCAGGGAGCACAGCTTCCCGACTTCCTCCGCGAACGCAAATCCGGAGATCACGTCCTCCTCCGTCGTCTCCCAGATAAAATGGCTGTTCGAGATCAGCCCCGTGACCGAAAGCTCTGTCACTCTCTCGATCGCACGGATCTCATGGGCAGCCTTCTCCGGAGTATCCGTCCCCGGACGGTTCTGATTCACAACACAGAGCATCTGATACTCTTCGGAAAAATGCCTCCGGAACTGATTCAGGATCATCGCCCCCGTATGATTTCCGCCGGTGTCGAGAATTACCCTGCAGTCCGGATTTTCCACCGGTGCGAGGATCGACGCGTCGATCGTCTGGAGCTCTGACCCGTTCTTCCCGTGGAACGGATCGGAGTAGACTTTGATTCCTTCCTTCTCCAGGGGCTCTGTCAGCTCACGGCTCCGGAAATACGGATTCTCGATATCGAGATCACAGAGCGCGAGCTCCTTAATCCTCTGATCCCCCGCCTTTTTGAGCGCCCCGAGTGCATAGGCAAGCGAGACGGAAAACTCCGTCTTCCCGCTTCCGAAGTGCCCTGTCACGAGAATGATCCTCGGGCCGTTCACCATTTTCTCCAAAAAAGTATCTGATCGGGACATTTGCGCCTCCTTCTTATATTCCTTTTCCGCGCCATAACGGCGCTTCACCTTGCATTATGAGAACCGCTTCGCGTGCCTTTTTATCGAAAGCTGCTTCGCAGCTTCCGATAAGATCTATTATGAGAACCGCTTCGCGAACCTCATAATCATAATTCGGCCGATAAATCGGCCTTTTTATCGGGAGTTCCTTGCGGAACTTCCGATAAGATCCATTATAGCACCTCTGTCCCTCCGCGTAAAAAGGGAGTGCGCTCTTCTGATTTGTAAAGCATTTTGATTTACTAATTGACAATAGGCATTTTTCATCTATAATAATCATGCGGCGCCGATGAGACTCTGCTTAACGGACCCTCAGATCCGGCGTCTGCACTCGCTTTCGAGGCGTCCGGATACTGTTCGCGGCTGCGGCAAGGCAAGTCCGACTGCATCTTAAGGAGCAGATCAGGTATAGCAGGAATGAACTATTTATGGGGGGATCTGATCTCCGGAGAGTCGTTCATTGATTGACGGAAATGCATTTTTCCGCACTGAATAAGCCTCCGGGGTATTCCGGCGCCTCACCCTCACTTTCTTTAAGGAGGACCATATGACTGTATCAAATTCAAATTCCGGCGCTCAGCCGATGTTTTCCACCGAGTCCATGACCGCGACCGCCCTGATGACCGCAGCCATCTGTGTCGTCGGGCCGCTCTCCATCCCGCTTGCGGGAGGTGTGCCGATCTCGCTGCAGGATTTTATTATCGGTCTTACGGCTGTGCTGATCGGCATGAAGCGCGGAACGATGGCGACATTTCTCTACCTTCTGCTGGGCCTTCTCGGCCTTCCGGTATTCTCGGGATTTACAGGCGGTGTCGGGAAGCTTGCCGGTCCTACAGGCGGATATCTGGTCGGCTTTCTGCTTCTCGCTCTGATCGTCGGCAAAGTTTCCGACATGACCGACAGCTGGCTCATGATCGCGCTGGCCCTCGTTCTCGGACAGGTCGCCGACATGGCGATCGGAACTGTCTGGCTCATGCTGATGGCGCACATGGATCTGAAAGCGGCACTCTTTGCCGGTGTGATCCCGTTCCTGCCCGGCAACGCCATTAAGACCGTTGCCGTGGTCCTGATCGGGAAAACAGTAAAACCGCTTCTTCAGAAGGTGATCGGGAAATGAAAATCGCAGACGAAATCATATCCGGGCGCAGGCTTGGCAGAGAAGATGACACGGAATTCCTGCTTACGACGCCGCTCGATGAGCTGACGGAGGCGGCGGATCACATTCGAAAATCTCTGTGCGGAAATCACATGGACCTCTGCGTGATCATAAACGGCAGGCAGGGCGGCTGCAGCGAGAACTGCAGATTCTGCAGTCAGAGTGCCCACAATCACTCCGGTCTGAAACCCGGAAAGTTCCTGGACCCGGAGGACATCACCGCTGACGGTGAAAAATATGATCAGAAAGGTGCTGACCGCTATTCGATCGTGACGGCCGGAAGAGGAATCTCTCGCCCGGATATAAAGAAGGCTCTCGCCGCCTACAGCGCGCTGCATATGCGCTGTCCGGACATGATCCTCTGTGCTTCGCACGGAATGATCAGCGATGAGGACCTCGCCGCCCTGAAAGAGAGCGGAGTGACGATGTACCACGAAAATATAGAGACCTCCAGAAGATATTTCCCCGAGGTATGCACCACGCACAGCTTCGACGAAAAGCTCGACATGATCGCTCGGGCAAAGAAAGCAGGGCTTTCGATCTGCTGCGGAGGCATCATCGGGATGGGCGAGACCTGGGAGGACCGCATCGACATGGGTCTTACGATCGCTGAGATCGGGGCGGATTCCGTACCGATCAACGCGCTGATGCCGATTCCGGGCACCCCGTTCGGAGATCTTCCTGTTCTTTCCGAGGAGGAGATCCTTCGGTCCATCGCCATCTTCCGGTTCCTGAATCCCACCGCCGGCATACGCATCGCCGCGGGGAGGATCCTGATGAAGGACGGCGGGAAACGCGCATTTACATCCGGCGCAAACGCAGCGCTCACCGGAGAGATGCTCACTACCGCCGGCAATAATATGGATGAGGATCTTCTGATGTTCCGCTCCATGGGCTTTGACCTGAGAGCGTTCGATGATAAGACCACACAGGGCGGCTGAAGTCCTTTTCCCAAAAGACGAGGCTGCCGCATCAAGTCGGGACCGTACTGTATATAGCAGAGAATACATGTAAATGAATGCTATATTCCGTACGGGCAGCACCTGATGCGGCAGCCTCGTCTTTCTTCTTTATCAGGCAATATTCATAATTGCAATCATGCGTATTACGCAAAGTAAATATCGTAAACCGTCGCGCCTTCCTGCCGCGCCGGTCCAGAGCGCCTTCCGAACGATCCGGCTGCAATCCTTCTTCCTATACAATATAAGATTTCTTCCTGTTTATATCCGTGACCAGGAACGGATTGTCCTTCTTCATTGCCTCCACGAGCAGCGGTGCTTTCGAGGGATCCTCCTTCAGCATCCTGTACTCTTCACTTGTGATTCCCACGAACTGGAGAAAATCCACTCTTCCGTAGATCGTATCCATACCGTGCGCTTCCGTATCCTCCACGACGAGGATGGCGGTCAGCAGGGAATCCGATCCGCTTTTGATCGGCTGTCCCATATTGGACATAAAGTGGCCGGGCTCGAACCAGCTTCCCTTCGTATAGGTATACTTTCCGAGATTGCCCAGCAGGTCGATTGCCCAGAGGCAGTCCTCTGCAGTATCCTCCGGAAGCTTCATCGTCATCTCGTAGCCCCACCGGCTGAAATCTCCCCCGAGAGACTCCTCTTCCGCATACAACTCGGTCATGCCGAAAGTCACGATGTGCTGATATCCGTTGGGCGATCTGTAGACCGAGTACCCGTCGATATACTCCGTACCGCCGAACATCGCTCTCTTTGCAAAATCCGGCGCAAAGTGCGAAGGCTCCTGCTCTCCGTAAAGCTCCTTAAATACAGATTCCACCGCGTCCCATCCGGGCGCCCACTCTTCGTCCTTCGCCATTTCCCTGAATTCTTCCAGCGTCATCTCTCATTTTCTCCCTGTAAAGCGGCCATCTGCGATCCTGCCTGCCGCATTCTGAACCCATTTCCTACTCCTGCTCCACCACTAAAAGCGCATATTCAAAAAGCGCCGCCAGATCGAACACACAGGTATCCGCCGCATTTCCATCCGCATGCACCAGAAGCGACTCCCCGGATTCATAGTCGGCGGACAGATAATACCCGGGAAGGTCTACATTGTTCTTCATATAATACCCGTTCACGGACGGCAGGCCGGTCTCATTGATCTTTTGCGCAAGCCCCCTGACATACTCCTCACTGACCGCACCGTGAAAACCGATACCCATATAGGAGGGGTAGCTCTGTGAAAAGTCCATATAATAGCTGCCATCCTCCTGTTTTGTGATCTGCCAGCCGTAGGAGGCACCGCCGTAACTCTGATCAAGACCGTAGAGCCGGCCGTCACTTGTGCTGAAGGACAGCGAAAAGTCCTCTATCTGCGTCGATTCGATCGTCTTCGGCATCTCCGTCGAAAGGTCGACGATCTCCTTTTCGGACGCGATCCGCTCCTCCCGCATAAAATGAAAGCGATGGCCGTCCCCGTCCAGTATCATCTCCCAGCCGATCATGCTTCCGTCCTCCAGGACCTGTAGATCCGACATAATGCCGAATCCGCCGCCTTTTGCATCTGCCAGGGTCAGAATATCGCCCTCTTTTCTGAGGACCACCGTATAAGTGCTCGAATAGCTGCCCTCCGTGACAGTGAGCTGATCCTCCTGAATATCCAGCTTCGTGCTGCCGTTCAGGTCCACCCATTCTCCCTGAAGGGACTCCAGACTGAGAGGCGTGCCCTGCTCCGGCGCAGACACTCCCGAAGGAGGCTCCGGTTCGGATGTTCCGGACTCAGGCGGTCCGTCGTTCCGCCTCCCGCAGCCGCACGCAAGCATCGAAAGGGCGATCAGCAATGCTGCGGTCTGTTTCATTTTCTTCTTCATATTCTTATTCGCCGCCTCCTCTCCGGCCTGCATCAGGAGTTTTTTCCTGCTGCCAGAATGCCCCATTTCATGATCGATCCTCCTCGTGTGGTTTTACCTGCATGAAAAAAACAAAATTGCTGCAC
The DNA here is from genome assembly GCA_946629525.1 of uncultured Clostridia bacterium. GTDB lineage: Bacteria > Bacillota > Clostridia > Lachnospirales > Lachnospiraceae > Chordicoccus. Next base: position 12,706 of record CAMOXU010000003.1, on the reverse strand, counting down.
TGATGTTCCTGCTCTCGCCGCAAATCTCTGTCGGTCTTCCGGGATGTCAGATGCACTGCAGCTGCCTGAATGACCACTGCACCTGCGAATTATCTCAGCGGGGCCTTCCCCACTTAGATAAATTATCTCTCAGAAAGGGGTCTGATGCAATCCTTTACATTCCGCCAGGACCACATGATTGTTCTAACTGCGCACAGGATCTCAGGCTGCAGGATCTCAGGCTGCAGGATTGCGGAGAATTTTTTTTATTTTTCTTTTAGCCCCCTCGGAGAGGTCCTCGTACAAATAGATGAAACACAAAAACACAGCAAAATAAAAGCAAAAACATCTCGGCCCACTGTCCCGAATATATGAACACAGCGGCCGCACAGGATTTTCAAAATAAGAGAAAAAGAAGTAAAGGGAGATCAAGATCATGACAAAGAATACAAAGAACAACAAGAAGGCCATCGGCATCGTCCTCGCATCCGGAGCTGCAGTAGCAGTCCTCACAGCAGGCCTCATCTTCGGCACTGCAGGATCCTCCACAAAGCAGGCGCAGACAGCGTTCCGCCCGGTGTCGACCGTCTCCGTAGATAAGAACAACACGAAGGCAGATGCAGCTAAGAAGGCTGACGAGGCAAAGAAGGCTGCTGACGCCAAGAAAGCTGCTGACGCTAAGAAAGCTGCCGACGCAAAGAAGGCTGCTGACGCTAAGAAAGCCGCTGATGCAAAGAAAGCTGCTGACGCTAAGAAAGCCGAGGAGGCGAAGAAAGCCGCAGCGCAGCTGAAAGTCTCCGAGTATCTTGTCACATCAACAGAAGCAAATGTCCGTGCCTCCGCTTCCGCGGACTCCGCAAAGCTCGGAACATTCGGTCAGGGACAGGTCGTATCGGTCTACAGCACGGCAAACGGCTGGGCTCACGTAGCCTTTGACGGCAAGGACGGCTACGTAAGCAGAGACCTCCTCATGACACAGGATTCCTACAGACAGAAGGTCGCGGAAGAGAACAGAAAAGCTGAGGAAGCGAGAAAGGCTGCCGAAGCAAAGAAGGCTCAGGAAGCAAAGGCCGCTGAAGAAGCGAAGAAAGCTGAGGAGGCAAAGAAAGCCGCCGAGGCAAAGAAGGCTCAGGAAGCAAAGGCTGCCGCTGAGGCAAAGGCCGCTGAGGAAGCAAAGAAAGCTGAAGAGGCAAGACAGGCTGAAGAGGCAAGACAGGCTGAGGAAGCAAGACAGGCTGAGGAGGCAAGACAGCAGCAGGAAGCACAGCAGCAGGAAGCACAGCCGGAGGAATCCTCCGAGGAAGTCAACGAGCTCAACAAATCCCGCGCACAGGCTATGATCGATACAGCCATCACGGAATCTCAGAGCGGTGAGGAGCAGGCAGTCAAGGAAGAGGCTGAGAAAGCATCTGAGCAGGATGCAGCTGCTGACAGCGCAGACCAGAAAGAGAACAAGCCGGTCAAGGGCATTGTCAAGTCCGTCGAAGGAAAGAAGGTCACGATCGTCATCGGCGAGAAGACCTACACATTCGAGAACAAGAAGGAAGATCTGAAGCTCCAGAAGGACGACAAAGTCTCAGTAGTTCTTGTAAAGGATGCAGAGGGCAAGGATCAGGTGAAGAGCGTCAAGCTTCTTCCGGCAGATACAGTGATCGAGAAAACAGCAGAAGCTGCTGAGACAGCGGCAGCTCCTGAGGCAGTGAACTGATCAGAAAACTGAACACAGATCAGAGTTTTCGGGGCGGCCTGGCAGCGGGCGGCCCCGAACCTATGTTACGAGAACCGCTTCGCGAACTCTGTAATAACTTTGACAAAAACCATTGGACCTCCCGGGACGTCCATCGTATCTATATATGTCAGGGCAAAAGAAGCCCTCGGAGAGAGAAAAAGCAAAAAAGATAAAAAAAGGACCTTTTGAGAGGTCGATAATAAACATGAAGGAAGCCGGATACCGCCCACGAATGCAAAGCATGACCGGTACGCGAAATCGGCATCCGGAAAGATTCAGTCAGATAATAACGGTTGTTAATTGAGAGGAGAAAAACAATGATTACAGGTATCACATATTTCGGAATGTCCGTCCTTACACTTATCGCTCAGTATTTCCTGTTCCAGAAGATGGGACTGCCGGGATGGAAGGGTCTCATCCCCTTATACAGCACTTACGTGCTCTTCAAGGAACTTCTCAGTGCACGGCATTTTGCCGGCCTCGCCGCCGCCTATGTCACGGGCGTCGTCTGCGACACCTTAATAACTACAGGCACTGTGACTGCGGCTGTACCCACAATGATCCTTACGGGTCTCACGATCGCATCCACCATCATCGCTATGGTCCTCATGATCATGGTCCTTCACAGACTGTCCAGGAGCTTTGGACACGGAGCGGGATTCACCTTCGGTCTCGTGGTCATTGAGCCGATCATGCTGATGATCCTCGGCTTCGGTGAGAGCCGCTACGAGAAGGTCCTCGCATAAAAAATTAACACCAGAAAATCATAACAGAAAGATCCGGAACAGGAATTTCCGATAAGACAGACAAATCAAGCGGTTCTGTTGACGAAAGTCGACAAGACCGCTTTTTCATTTCCCTTTCAGCTAATTACAAGGCAGGCATTTGCGAACCGCTGCTGCTCTCCTCCCGAAAGCTGTCTGCCGGAAGAGCTTCTCAGCTCACGAGCGGCAGCACGTATGTCATCCAGAACCAGCTCACCGGCATGACGATGAGCATGGCCGGGATCATATCGGCGATCGGGAACATCTTCACACGGATCATGCGGAACCCTGTCGCAAGAAGCAGCACGCCCCCGCATGCCTTAAAGTCATTGATCATCTCCGGTGTCGTCAGCGGATAGATCATGCCGGCCAGAAGAAAGAGGAGCATGAAAATGATGAACTGGGGAACCGCGATGAATGCCACTACCGCGCCGAGCGAACACGCAAATATGAGCGCTGTCGGCAGATCCAGAATGGATTTGGACAGCAGAATGCTCTGATCGCCGTTCATTCCCGATACAATAGTCCCGTAGATTCCGGTTCCGCTCGCACAGAATAGAACGATGACCGTAACGAGCTCATCCGTATATTCCTTCTCGGACCTTCCGTTCCTGTCGACCTTTACAAAACGGCTGATGATTTTCTGCATAAGACGCCCGCCGGCATCTATTTTGTCGCCCAGATGGATTGCAAGACCGAGCGCCGTTCCGAAGACGACCGAAAAGATGACCGCAGGCATATTCTGCATGAGTCCGATCGAGCTGATCCCCATGGTCATGGCACACACGCCGAAGATCATGCTCAGTTTGGTCTTGAAATCCGCGCTGAGATATTTTCCCAGCGCCCCTCCGAGCAGTCCTCCGATAACAACAACGGTTACATTGGTGATCACACCGATGGGCATACTCCACCCCCTCCTCTTCTGTACGAAAACCTCCGGATTCTTTTCAGGCTTCGGATCATTTGGCTGCATGGACATTCTTACGCTGTGTAATACTGTACGTATTTTACCAGTTTCGAAAGAACGCTTGCAACCGCTAAAGTTCGTATCCCATCCAAAAGAGAGGACAGCCTTCACTGTCCTCTCCTTAGAAATCATTTACGTATAAGATGTCTGCAAGCGACCGCCTTGCCCGGCCTGCAAATCCCGGATACGATCAGGCCATCTTCATCTCGAAGGCACGTCTTGTCGTCTCCGCGATCTTCTCGGGAGAAATGCCGTAGTACTCAAGGACCTCATTGGCCTTACCGGATCTTCCGAACTCATCGTTGACGCCGTGACGCAGCACCGGAACCGGATATCTGCTGCCGAGCAGCTCTGATACGGCACCGCCGAGGCCTCCGATCACGCTCGCTTCCTCCACGGTCACGATCGCACCGGTCTCCTTGGCCGCCTGAAGGATCAGCTCCTCATCGAGCGGCTTTATCGTGTGGATGTCGATCACGCGGGCGAAAACACCTTCCTCTTCCAGAATCTCCGCTGCCTTGAGGGCCATGGGAACCGTGATACCGGAGGCTACTATACTGAGATCATCCCCGTCCCGGAGCGTTACGCCCTTTCCGAGCTCAAAGTGATATCCTTCGATCTGATCGGTAACGACTTCCGTTGCCAGGCGGCACATTCTCAGATAGACCGGACCCTCGTAAGCAAGAATTGCGCGGAGTGCCTGTCTCATCTCATACCCGTCACAGGGAACAACGACCGTCATGCCCGGCAGGGAGCGCATGAGTGCGATATCCTCGTTGCACTGATGTGTTGCGCCATCTTCGCCGACACTAAGACCGCCGTGCGATCCGACGACCTTCACATTCAGATGCGGATAGGCGATACTGTTCCTCACCTGCTCGAATGCTCTGCCTGCCGCGAACATCGCAAAGCTGTTGGTCAGCGGGATCAGCCCGCAGGTGGACATGCCCGCTGCGATACAGGTCATATTCTGCTCCGCGATTCCGCAGTCATAAAATCTGTCCGGATACTTTTTTGCAAAGGCGCTTGTCATCGTCGCGCTGGAAAGGTCCGCGTCCAGAACGACCATATTCGGATACTGCTCCGCCACCTCAAGCAGCTCCTGTCCGTATGCGACTCTTGTTGCGATCTTCTCACCCGCCATATACTGCCTCCAATCCGGCCAGATGGGCCTTCAGCTCTGCGATTGCCAGTTCATACTGCTTATCATTAGGCGCCTTGCCGTGCCATTCCGCTGCCTTCTCCATGAAGCTGACGCCGCGTCCCTTCTGGGTCTTCAGTAAAATCACCGTCGGTTTGCCCTTCGTATTTCTCGCCTCCTCGAGCGCTGCCACGATTTCATCATAATCATTTCCGTCGATCGTGATGACATGCCAGTTGAAAGCCTCGAATTTCTTATCAAGCGGATGCGTCGGCATGACGTCATCGGTACTTCCGTCGATCTGCAGGCCGTTCACGTCCACCATCGCGCAGAGATTGTCAAGCTTCCACTTGGCTGCCGCCATGATCGCTTCCCAGACCTGTCCTTCATCCATCTCCCCGTCTCCGAGGATCGTATATGTGCGGTAATCTTTCTTCAGCTGCCTTGCAGCAAGTGCCATTCCGACTGCCGTGCTGATCCCCTGGCCCAGAGAGCCTGTCGACATATCGACTCCCTTGATATGGACCATATCCGGATGTCCCGATACATGGCCTTTAATGCTTCGAAGAAGCTTGATGTCTTCCTTCGGGAAAAATCCCTTGAGTGCCAATACCGCGTAGAGAGCAGGTGCGCAGTGCCCCTTGCTCAGGACGAAGCGGTCCCTGTCCGGATAGTCCGGATTCAGCGGATACACCTTCATCTCATGAAAATATAACGTCGTCAGCGCATCCACGCAGGACAGGGATCCGCCCGGATGTCCGGCTTTTGCGGCGTGTACGCCTTCCAAAATCAGAATTCTTGCCTTGGTTGCGGCAATCTGTAATTCGTGATGCATAATCTGTCTCCTCTAAAAATGAGTTATCCAATCTGACATAATGGCCTCGGATGACTGTTTAGCAGCCACGTGTGCATTAAGGCATTTGCGGGCAAAATAGGTCTCCTCTAAAATAAGGTCATCAGGTAACTATGTTTACAGCTGTACAGGAACAAAGGCACGCATGGCACTTTATTTCTGGCCGTAGTATGCGTTCGGTCCGTGCTTCCTCTTATAATGCTTGTCGAGGATATACTGATTCATCTCTGCATTCGGGTTCAGGCTCCAGGTCAGAATATCCATCTCCGCGACCTTCTCCATCACGACCGCATTGTATACCGACTGCTTCGCGTCTTTCCCCCAGGTGAACGGGCCGTGATTCTTGACGACGATCCCCGGAATATCGAGCGGTTCATAGCCCCCATTCTCGATTGTCTCTGCAATCACTTTGCCGGTATTCAGCTCATAATCCGTCTCGACTTCCTCACGGGTCAGCTCTCTCGTGCAGGGAATATCTCCATAGAAATAATCCGCATGGGTCGTTCCCAGCGCCGGAATCGCCATTCCGGCCTGCGCATAAGCGACCGCATGGGCGCTGTGCGTGTGGGTGATGCCGCCGATCGAGGGGAACCGGCGATACAGTTCAAGATGCGTCGGCGTATCGGAGGACGGCTTGTAGTTCCCTTCGACGACCTCTCCCGTCATGAGATCCACAACGACCATGTCTTCCGGCTTCATTCCGTCGTAGTCCACGCCGCTCGGCTTGATGACGACGTATCCCGTCTCTCTGTCGATCTCAGAGACATTTCCCCAGGTGTAGATGACGACACCCTTCGCGACGAGGTCCAGATTGGCCTCGCAGACTCTTTTTTTCATTTCTTCAAGCATGGTAATCTCCTTTAGCTTGCACAGCACTGCTCCGATGGAGCAATGCGGAACTGAGTATTCTGGTCATGCTCCCCGGCAATGCCTGCTGTCGTTCTGTAGAAAAAGACATGACCATTTTCTATTATTACAGCATCGCCCAGGCAGCCGTCTTCTCCGCCTCAACGCACTTTAAGTACTGTTTCTTGTATTGTTCGAACCCTTCGTGACCAGCTGCATCCGGCTCCATCGTCTCCGCCTTGGCAGACCGGAATACTTTCTCTTCGAGCCAGTCGCTCAGCGTCTCGCCTTCGACCTTCTCACGCATATATGCTGCGAGAAGAGCCATTCCCCACGGACCGCCTTCACCGGCTGTCTCCATCACAGTTACCGGCACATTGAGAGCATCCGCCATGAATTTCTGTCCGACGCCCTTCGTCTTGAAATACCCGCCGTGTCCGTACATCCGGTCGATCTCGACATGCTCGTTGCGGAACAGAAGGTCATTGCCCGCGCAGAGAGTCGCGATTGCGCTGTAGAGATGCGTGCGCATGAAGGAAGCGAGAGTCACCTTCACGTCCGGCCTCCGCAGGAAGATCGGAACGCCCGCATCCGTCCCAATGACAGGTTCGCCGGCATAGCAGTTGAATGCCATGAGCCCGTCACACGCCGGATCTGCCGCGAGCGCTGCATTGTAGAGCATGGGGTAGAGCTCCCCTTTCTCCCGGTGCGCGCCCGCTGTATCGAGAAGATCGCTGAACAGATTCACCCAAGAGTCGATATCGGAGCTGCATGTATTGCAGTGGATCATCGCGACCGGCTTTCCGTCCGGAGTCGTGACCATATCCACTTCCGGATAAACGTTGGCGAGCGCTTTCTCGAGAACGATCATCGAGAAAATGGAAGTTCCGGCAGAGATATTTCCCGTCCTCGCCTTCACGCTGTTCGTGGCAGCCATACCGGTCCCCGCATCGCCCTCCGGCGGGCAGAAGGGAATTCCTGCCTTCAGCATGCCGGTCGGATCGAGAAGTGCAGCGCCGCTCTCTGTGAGCTTTCCGTCCGCTTCTCCGGCCATTTTCACAGGCGGGAAGATTTCCTCAAGCGTATACGGCATTCCCTGCTCCGAAAGCCATGCATCGTAGATCTTCGTCATGTCCTTATCGTATGTCCCGTCAGAGACCGGGAACATGCCGGACGCCTCGCCGATACCGATCGCCTTCTCGCCGGTCAGTCTCCAGTGGACGTACCCTGCGAGCGTGGTGAGAAATGCGATATCCTTCACATGCTCCTCCCCGGACAGGATCGCCTGGGTGAGGTGGGAAGCGGACCAGCGCTGCGGGATATTGAACTGCAGCATGTCCGTGAGAAGCTTCGAAGCCTCCTCTGTCCTCGTGTTCCTCCATGTCCGGAAAATGCAGATCTGCCCACCGTCCTTATTGAACGGAATGTAGCCGTGCATCATTCCCGAGATGCCGATCGATCCGACGGATTCGAGCTTCAGACCATATCTGGAGCTGACATCCCCTGCCATGGCGGCATAGGCCTTCTGAATACTGCTCCAGACGTCTTCCATCGTATAGGTCCACCAGCCGTCAACATTTCTGTTCTCCCACACGCAGTCGCCGGATGCGATCGGTGTATGGTCGCTCCCGATCAGGACTGCCTTCACGCGGGTGGAGCCGAGTTCGATTCCGAGAGATGTTCTTCCTTCTTTAATATCCAATATCGTACTCATGCAAATCTCCTTCCAAACTCATGTCATCCTGCTTTCATGAGGCTTATGATCTCTCCGCGGGAAAAGGATTCCTAAAAATTCTTTTCCGCGGGATCTTTTTATCTGCAGAATCTATAGTACATCTCGTTCCACTTCATCTCGTTGCGAAGCGTGCGGATATCCGTATCCTTATTGATCACGACCGCCTCGATGCCCATGTTGGCCGCCCAGTCGCACATCTCTTCCGCCGTGATATCGTAGCTGAACGCCGTGTGATGCGCACCGCCCGCATAGATCCATGCCTCTGCTCCCGTAGCCAGATCCGGCTCCGGTGTCCAGAAAGCGGTTGCGACCGGGAGCTCCGGCATTTCCTTCTCCGTGTGCTTTACGTTCACTTCATTGATGATCAGACGGAAACGGTCTCCGAGATCTACGAGCGAGCAGGCAATTCCGTGCCCTTCTTTTGCGGTAAATACGAGTCTCGCCGGATCCTCCCGGTCTCCCATGGAGAGCGGCTTCTCTCTGATGGCGATCTCACCGTCCGCGATGCTCGGGCAGACCTCCAGCATGTGCGCCTGCAGGATGCCTTCCTTTCCCTTCACAAAGTTGTATGTATAATCTTCAAAGAATGTCGTTCCCTTCGCGTCCTTTTTTCCCTCTGTCATGAGCTTCATGACTCTGACAAGAGCCGCCGTCTTCCAGTCGCCTTCCGCGCCGAATCCGTAGCCTTTTTCCATCAGGCGCTGGATCGCAAGGCCCGGGAGCTGCTTCAGTCCGCCGAGATCGCCGAAGTGGGTCACCACTGCCTGATAATTCTTCTCCTTGCAGAATTTCTCGATGCCAAGCTCGATCTGCGCCTGCACCTTGACATGCTGTTTGAATTCTTCCGGATCTCTGCCTTCCTCGATGATCTTATATGTGCGGTAATACTCCTCTGTCAGGGCATCCGTCTCGGCCTCGGTGATAGAATTTACATAGTCGACGAGAACGTTGACCGGCCATGCGTCGATCTCCCATCCGAATTTGATCTGTGCTTCGACCTTGTCACCTTCGGTAACGGCAACATTTCTCATGTTATCCGCGAACCTTGCGACCCTCACGTGCGAGCTCTCGATCACACCGACTGCCATGTACATCCAGGAAGCAAGCTTCTCCACCACTGCCTCGTCTTTCCAGTAACCGGCGATGACCTTTCTCTCGATTCCCATTCTGGTGACGATGTGTCCGTACTCTCTTCCGCCGTGCGCTGTCTGGTTCTCATTCATGAAATCCATGTTGATCGTCTCATACGGGATTTCCTCATTGTACTGTGTATGGAAATGGCACAGCGGCTTGCGATACTCCTGAAGCCCGAGGATCCAGCTCTTGGCCGGTGAAAATGTATGCATCCAGGTGATGACACCTGCACAGTTCTCGTCATTGTTCGCCTCGTTAAATGTCTTCCTGATGAGCTCATTCGTGATCAGAGTCGGCTTCCATACGAGTGTGAACGGGAGCTTTCCGCTTTCATTCAGTTTCTCCACGATTTCTTTGGAATGTGCAGCGACATGCGCGAGGCACTCATCTCCGTACAGATCCTGTGAGCCTGTGCAAAACCAGAATTCATAATTCTTCATAATTGTTTCATTCTCCCTTCTTATCTTCTCTTTCTTCACGTGATTTCGAAACGCTGTCTGATTCGATCCTGTCCGTCCTTAAGAGCCGCGCCGGTTCTCGTGAGCGAAGCCTCGAGAGGAAACAGCCACGCGGATTGCGGGTGTCCGCTTTGCTCTTCAGCAGGACCATCTTTTCTATAACTAATAATAAAAAAAACAGTCATCTTTTACCTTGACTGTTTTTCTTTTCAAATTAGACTATTTTTAGATGTTATAAATTGCGTTCCCCTTTTCAGGATTTCAATGGCGAAGTCCTTTCCACTGCGGCTCTCCGGAATCAGATTGCCCTGTCCGGCCGCATTTTCTCACGATACTCTTTGAGAAGCTCCTCACTCCTGGCTCTCGAATAAAAGCGCTCCAGCGAATGCAGACTCTGATGCGTCTTCTGTGCATCCGGGGAAGGATCGGGGTTCCTGCTGTACTGTTCCGGCGTCACACCTTTTCTCTTCCTGAACTCATTGGAAAAATATCTGTAATCCGAAAATCCGGATTCAAGACAGATCGTCTGCATGGAGGTCTCTCCGGCTGCCATCATTTTGCAGGCGGCGTTAAAGCGCACGCTGTTCACATACTCCTGAAAGGTCTGTCCGATCTCTTTCCGCACAAAGACGGACATATACGCGAGAGACATCTCTTCCTGCCTGGCAAAATCCGCCAGCTTTATCTTGAACATATAGTTCTCATCCACAAATTTGAGAAAACGGGACAGACGCTGGGTCCGCTTTTTGTTCTGCATGAGTTCCTTGTCTGTCTGGACGTGATGGGGAACGGACAGATAGATCTTCCTGATCAGCTCCGCAGAGCCTGAGATACACTCCAGTTCGTATCCGTCCTCTTCCTTCAGATAGACAGCCATCATATGGAATAATGATCCGATGATATCCTCCTGCTCCTGCCGGTCGAGCCAGGCAGTCAGCCGGCTGTCCTCCATGATCAGGTGCTCTATTTTCGGAAAAGCCATAGAGAAGAGATCCTTCGAGAACTGCAGAAATAGCGCAGTGCACGACCCTTCCCCCCGGTGAAATTCGTGGGCCTGCCACGGATTGAACAGCATCATTTCTCCGGGTGAGAGCGTCACTTCCGTGCCTGCCGTATAGACAAGGACCGAATTTTCCAGGACAAGGAGGAGCTCCCACTCCGGGTGAAAGTGGGCTGTGCGGTAGTCGATCGTGTCGAAGAACATGCACAGGCCGTCTGTCTGCGGGTAGCGGATGATTTCAAGTTCATGCACGGGATCTCGCACCCCCTCTCAAAACACATTTTTACATAAGCTCCTGCGAAACTCTGTGCGTAATGGAATTGTATGAGTAATTCAAACAATTTCCATGATGTACAGAGTTTCGCAAGAGCCTCTATCGTCTTTATATGTGACTGAATGGCCTCGAATGACTATCTTGCAAGCAGATATTCCTTAAGCTCCGCATAGATCTGGTTATCGGTCGGAGGACATCCCTTCACACAGAACTCAAAGCCTGACGTGCAGTTGCCGACGCCGATCTTTCCATGTTTACCCCGCCATCCCTGGCCGATGCATATCTTATCGGGAATGTCCGCAAGCAGCCCCTCCTGCTCCAGCTTCTCGAGTGCCGGCATCAGGTATGCGTAGCATGCGCTGCAGGACTCCACCTCCTCCACCGCGTCCCGTATGGACACAAAACGGTGGTCTTCGTAAGATTCCTCCCCACGCGCATCTCCTATGGTCCGAATAACGGCTCCGGAAAGATCCATACTTCCGCTTCCAAGCCTTTCCGCCATGGAAATATAGGGAACCTCCGCCGGGTCGACCCCAATCAGGCTGCAGCCGAATGTATCGACAAGCACAGGATCCCGGCCAACCATAATGCAATTGCGGACAAGCGGATTCCCACCGTCCTCAAAGTCCGGATCACCGCAGATATGGTCGACCACGATGAAATCCTGTTTGATCCCGCGGGACAGATGGGCGATCGGCTTATGAAGCCCCATCGAGTGGAAGTGACGCTTCTCCTTATTCGGCAGAAGCCCCTTCATATTCTTAAGGGCACACGTGATCCTCGTCTGGCAGTGCCCCTTGAGCACCGGCACATTGATCAGGAAGTCGAACTGATCCACGCAGTCGCAGAGAACAAGTTCCATCCCTCCGCAGTTCTTTTTGTGCCATTTATCCTTCTGGGTATCAATGAGCGGAACATCGTATCGTTTGGACAGGTCATAGAATCCGCAGACTTCAAATGCCCGGGACGTCTTATCACCCACCCAGGATCCCTCGGCAATCGCAATATTATTGAAGCCTTCCGCCTGAAGGTATTCAATAATGCCGGCAAGGATCTCCGGATGGGTCGTCGCGCCAAAAGAGGCCTCGCTTGCCGAGACCAGATTGGGCTTTATCCCGATCCTTGCATTTGCAGACGGAATGTGGGAAGCCAGATCCGCTTCTTTCAGCAGTCTAATCGTATTTTCCTTAAATTCTGTTCCGTAGATCCTGATAATTTCATTTTTCTTCATAATTCATCAAATAACAATTGTCCGGCAGCCGGTCGACCAGTCGGAAGACACAGCTGCCGGCAGCGAAGGCTGTAATCTGTGTTCTTTTAATCTATCAACAACCTTTTCTTCCGCTCTTATGATCCGCAATTGAGCAGGCAGCGGCAGAACCATACTCGATCAGTCCTGCATCTGCGGGGTCAACGGAAACTCTTCCGTCCTCGAATACAAAGGCCGGGATCCCGACATCCCCGATCTCTTTTAAATGATCAAAGACGGGGTTCGTATCACGAAGCCTCGTAAATGCGCTCATGTTCCTAATGTTTTCGCCAATGTCGATGAACTGGAACTCATCTTCGCGCCCTATGACCTGCTTATGGACATAATCGCAGTATGGGCATGTCGGCATTCCGTAAATTTTAATCATGTTTTTGCGTCCTCCTCCGAAAAATACAGTTTTTGAAATCCAGCTTAATGGCCTCGGCGTTCTTGCCGCGCCTCGCTCGGAACACGGGTACCTGACGATTCATCAGAACACGGAAATATGCTCAATATGTCGCAGTTCAATTCTCGCTCGCGAGAATTGGCGCGGGATTCGGGTCAGCGTAAGCTGACA
>CAMOXU010000002.1 GCA_946629525.1 uncultured Clostridia bacterium | reverse complement strand
GAATTCCTGTAAGGATCCCGGGAATACGAATGATGCGGCAGGTGAAAGCTCTGACTCTTTCTCTGGTGAGGATTCTTCTCAGGCCTGAATGAGCAGTTCACAATCTGGCCCAAATGAGCAGGGACACTTTGTGTATTCTCATCTGACGATTTGAACCGCGAAACTTTTATGTCAAAAAAACGGCGAGATGCGTATGATCCGCACCTCGCCGCTCAATATTATCAATTCTTCCATTATTCTGTTCATTCCGCCGCAAAGCCAACCTCTGCGCTCTCCATCGGGCAGATAGAATCCGCAGTCGACCCGATCTGCTGCAAGCCCGCCTCTTGCATCTCTCTTCATACGGAATGGACTCAGCGTGCAATTTTTCTTCCGCAGGTCTGCTTTCCGCATCTCCCTGTCACATGGATCAGACTCAGCGTGCAATTCTCTCCGCCACGAGCCTTCCTTTCGCATCCCTCGTCACACGTATGACAAGATTCAGCGCATCGCACCTCGTCGACATCTGAAAGTCAGCCTTCGGGAATATGTGCTGCCTCAGAGGATCAAAGAAATGCTCGCCCCCGTTCGCCTTCAGCTCATCGGCAAGTGCCTGAACGGTGAGGCTCGTCGGCTCTTCATTTCCCGTGCGATGAAACACCTCGAGATACCCATCCTCGTAGAGAGTCTCCGCGATCGTCTGCCCAAGAAGCAGGCTCTTTATGTACTCCGCGCAGAGAATATCCTCGTTGGCCCGACGTACGCCTGAATTGCCCATGGCGCAGAGGCTTACCGTCTCCGGATCTCTGCTTCGAATATAATCTGCCACGGCAGCCGCGTTGACAAGGCTTCCCGTGATGATCTCATCGGCTCCGACTGCGTTCACGATTCCCTGCGTACCTGCGCTTGTCGAATGGATCACCGTCTTTCCGGTAAAATCCATGCCGGCGACACTGCTCGGAGAATTGCCAAAATCGCAGCCTTCTACCTTTGCTCCGCTCCGCTCACCGAAAAGCACCCAGTCCGGATGCGCGCGCTTCATCGCGAAGGCCTCCTCCATCTCGCCGACCGGATAGATCTGCTCCGCTCCCTGTTCGAAGAGATATGCTTCAAGAGAAAATGCGCGGAAAACGTCTATTATGACCGTCAGGCCCTTCGCCTGTTTCGCGCCGTCTATGAGTTCGAGTACATTTATGTCCATGAGTGTTCCTTTCATCAATCCTGCGGATAGTCGTTCGTGAAGCGCCATGCTTCATGGAAAATCCACACGGAATTTCACAATTACCTGATCATACGGTCTCTCTGACAGGTTTCTTTGATCCGTTTTACAGGCGACATAAAGTGTACAGCATAAACGGTATTTTTCCAAGCATCTTTTCCTGATTCCTGTTATTTCGCGCCTTTCCTGGATTCCGCTATTCTATATCCCGTCCTTGATTCTGCTTTTTCGTATCTTTCCTGGCTCCCGCTGTTTGCAAAGATCTTATATGTACTTTCGTTGTGTCGGTGTGCCTGCTCTTTTTTTATCCAAATCGGTCGCTCTTACACCAGCTTCCCGAACTGCGAAAGCTGCTCCGATCCATACTATCCGGCCTTATCTGTGCTTCTTCTCCATACCCGGCTCTCACACCAGCTTCCCGAACTCCGAAAGCTTCTCTTTCGCCTCCGGCGACAGATACTTCGGCACCTCGATCTCCACGGTGACGAACAAATCGCCCCGTGTCTCCGGTCTGCGCATGTTGGGCATTCCCTTTCCGCGCAGACGAATCTTCGACCCGGCCTGCGTATATTCCTTGATTCTGAACTTTGCATTCCCCGTCATCGTCCGTACAGTCGCAGTTCCGCCGAGGACCGCCGTCGTGTACGGGATCCGCACGGTCGTATACAGATCGTCTCCCTTCCGTTCAAAGCCCTCCTCTTCGGTAACATGGACTAATATGAAAACATCGCTCCCCTGCGGTCCCTTGCCCGCCAGCCGGACTTTTTTGCCCTCCTCTATTCCTGCCGGAATATGCATGCTGAGCTGGGTCACGCTGCCGTCCGGGTTCTGCATCCGTACCATTCGGTCACAGCCGGAGTATGCCTCCCGAAGTGAGATCGTGATCTCCGCCGAGGGCTCTTTATCCGCGCGCCGGGAAGCTGTACCGCCGGTCCCTGCGCTTCTTCGTCCGAATCCGCTGTAGTCTGCGCCGGAACCTGTGCCGCCCGCGGTATAGGCTCCTCCGGTCCGGTTCCGAAACACCTGCTCGAGAATATCATCGATGTCGCCGCCTTCAAAGTGAAATTCCCGATATCCACTTCCATCCCCGGAAAAACCATGGGTCCCGGACCACTGTCCGTCCCCGAAAGAGCCGTACGGCCCGGTCCGGCTTCCGCCTCTTCCTGTGTATTCATACCGATGCGTACCGCCGTCGCTGTACTCTCTGAAGAAGCCGCCATCTCCGAAAGGCGACCAGCCGCCGGTCCCTGTACGCTGTCCGGCACCTGCCCCCTGCGAACTCCAGGCCATAGAAGGGTCAAGGCCGGCAAAGCCGAACTTGTCATAGACCTTCCTCTTCTCCTTATCACTCAGGACCTCGTAGGCTTCCTGAACCTCTTTGAACTTTTCCTCAGCCGCCTTATTGTCCGCATTGACGTCCGGATGGTACTTTTTTGCGAGTTTTCGATACGCGCGCTTGATCCGGGAGTCGTCAGCGTTCTTCGGGACGCCAAGAACTTCATAATAATCTCTTTTTGCGCTCATTTCGCATCACCCCTCGTGTTTATTCATCAATATCAGGTAAATGCAAAACACTGTACTTTATAAGAATCCGGTACAGAGTTTCACAGGCACCTGTTTTTATTCTTCACCGCGCACTTTGGAAAATGCTTTGCACCCTGCGCGGCACTGTCAGAACGTCGAAGCGTTCCTGCACATTTTGAAAAAAGCGGGGGCCGCTCCCGCAGCCCCCGCCTGAATCACTGGTCCGGCTCTGCCGGATAAGCTGTTCATATTTTTTAACGACACCTTTTCGGCATCGATCATCCGAGAATATCGATGTACTTCGGTGCTTCCGCCTCTTCCACCTTCGGCTGGACCTTCGGAACATCAAGAATCAGAACACCATCTGTGTACTTCGCCTTGATATCCTCCTGCTTTACATCCTCGCCGACAAAGAAGCTTCTCTTTGCCGTGCCGTAGAAACGCTCACGGCGAATATATTTGCCCTTGTCATCCTTCTCGTCCTTGTCCTGCTTCGTGGTAGCGGTCACTGTCAGGTAGCCTTCCTTGAGCTCTGCCTGAATGTCTTCCTTCTTAACACCCGGCATTGCGATCGATACTTCGTAGCCGTTCTCATTTTCCTTAATATCTGTCTTCATCAGATCATTGACCGGACGGCCGACCGTGTGTCTTCCAAATTCCTTGAACGGATCCTCAAAGAAATCATCAAATACGTTTGTTCTGAAAATACTGGGCATCAACATAATAACTACCTCCTATATATGAATTGTGTTGTTTGCTTTTTGGGAACTCCGGATCCGGTTCCATTTGTTATCCCGTTTCCTTTGTTCTATGCATACTATAGCACCGCTATTAGCACTCGTCAAGTGCGAGTGCTAATAAAATTTGTGAACTTTTTGTGAACTCCAAAATCCGGTTCCGGAGCCCATTTTCACATTCTACTCTCCGTTGATTGCCGTTTCGTTCAGAATGTGAGAAAATTGCAGTGCGGAATTCTAGCTGCCGCAGCTTATAAATTCACGAGTATTGCGCGATGAAGAATAAAAATTTTCACTTACGGAGGTCCTCTTGTTACTTCGCACGCCGGATTTTTACGACCACTTTCTCTGTACCGCCGACAAATGCAGCGACTGCTGCTGCATCGGCTGGGAACTCGACATCGACGATGATACCTTCGGGTATTACAGATCCGTTCCCGGACCGTTCGGAGACCGTCTGCGCGAGTGCATGGCACATGTTGAAAAAGTCTCACCGGACGACGCCCCTGGCGACGACAATCTCTTCGGGGACGAGGGCGGCGAGACTAGCTACCGGCTGAAGATCGGCGGCCGATGCCCGTTCCTGAACAGCCGGAATCTCTGTGATATCGTGCTGAACCTGGGGCCGCAGGCACTCTGCCGGATCTGTTCGGAGTATCCGCGGTATTCCTTTGAATTTGACAGCGCGGTCGAAAAGAGTCTCACGGTCTCCTGTGAGGAGGCAGGACGGCTGATGTTTCTGTCCGACATACCGATCGGTTTCGTGGAGACGGAGATCGGCGAAGACTTCGAAACAGCCGGCGCGTCCAGCGATCCTTCCGCAGAAGAAGAAACGGACGAAGCTTTTTTCCGCGCAATCTCTCTCATCCGCAGTGCCTCGATCCGCATCCTTGAGAACCGCCGGATCGATCTCGCAGACCGGATCGGCCACTTTCTCGCCCTCTGTACGGAAGCCCAGCGCATACTCGATCTTGCGGAAGAGCGGCCTGAGCTTCTGCACACGCGTCTTCCGGAGCTTGTCTGCCTGTACACGGGCTCAGAGCACCCGGAGATCACGCCGGAGGCGAGAGATGCCTGTGCGAAAGGACCTGGCCCTTCCCTCGATGCGAAAGGAATCCTTCCGTTCCCGGAAGACTCAGAACTTTTGGAAGCAGTGCGCTGCAGCAGACTCGATCATTTGAAAAAACGGATGGAGATCCTGTCCGGCATGGAAATCCTTACCGACCGATGGACGAAGGAGCTTGCTTCCCTTGACAGAGAGTTCCCTTCCGAAGCTTCCTATCTGAATGCGCAGGAGGCATGGCTTTCTTCCCCGGACTGCCGGATGTCTGCCTATGAGCATCTGCTCGTATATTTCGTGTTCCGCTACTTTCCGCTCGCATCTTACGACGGCAGTATCCTCGACAAGGCACGATTCGCAGTGTTCGGTATGCTGGTGATCCGAGATCTGGATGCTGCCAGGTTCGTGCGGAACGGGGGACATTTTGACCTCAATGACCGCATATGGAACGCGAAGATCTACTCGAAGGAAGTCGAGCATTCAGACTATAATATCGAATATCTGTGCGGGGAGATGATGAAGATACAATAAGATATCGAAATCTCCGGCGGATCGCGGCCGCGCAAAGGGGGATGTGCTTCACACCCTGCCGAGGCATTTTCGAATCCCGGCTGCCGCCATACGAATCAGGCTCTTGCGAAACTCTGTGCGGAGTGAAATTGTATGAAGCACAGACTTTCGCAATCCCCTGCCATATGAATCCATGTCAGGAGATTTTCGCAGGAACAACACAGGCAATTATCACTGAGGTCATCACACTATGCAGGATAAAAATGAACAGATGGCGGTCAAAATCGCCCGGCAGGTCGCACTCTCCGGCGGCCGCACCTTCTATGTGGGCGGGCTCGTTCGCGACCGCCTGCTCGGCATAGAAAATAAAGACATAGATATCGAGATACACGGCATTCCCGCCGAGGAGTTGAAGAATATTCTCTCCGGTCTCGGCGAAGTCACCGTCATGGGCGCAAGCTTCGGGATCTACGGGCTCAGGCACTATGATGTAGACATCGCGCTGCCGCGCATGGAAAATGCCATCGGCCGCGGACACAAGGATTTCGAGGTAATCACGGATCCCTTTATCGGTCCGGAAAAGGCCGCGCTCCGCCGCGATTTCACGATCAACGCGATGATGGAGGACGTCCTTACCGGTGAGATCCTGGATTTCTTCGGCGGCAGAGAGGACCTCGAAAAAGGTATCATCCGCCACGTCAATGCAGAGACATTCGTGGAGGATCCGCTCCGGGTCCTCCGCGCCGCCCAGTTTGCGTCCCGGTTCGGCTTCCGCATTGCGGAGGAGACCATTTCCCTTGGCAAGACAATGGATCTCTCCGCCCTCTCGATGGAACGCATCACCGGGGAGCTCGAGAAAGCGCTCCTGAAGGCCGGACAGCCGTCCGTCTTTTTCGAGGAGATGCGCCGGATGGAGCAGCTTCATACATGGTTCCCTGAGATGGAGGACCTGATCGGCGTTGCCCAGCCGCCCTCGCATCATCCGGAGGGCGATGTCTGGAATCACACCATGCTCGTCCTGAACGAAGCAGCGAGTCTCAGGGCCCTGGCCGGAGAGCCCCGCTATTTCATGTACGCCGCTCTGGTCCACGACTTCGGGAAGGCCGTGACGACAGAGATCATCGATGGAAAAATCCATTCCTATGGACACGAGGAGGAAGGTCTGCCGATCGTTTCAAGGTTCATTTCCCGGCTAACTTCGGAGACGGCTCTGGCTAAATACGTCCTCAACATGACAGAGCTCCACATGAAGCCGAACATGCTTGCCGCCCAGAATTCCGGCAGAAAGGCCTTTATGAAGCTCTTTGACCGGTCCGTCTGCCCGGAGGACCTCCTTCTGCTGGCAAAAGCGGATTATCTCGGAAGAGCTCTCCCGGATCGTAATTATCCGGAGGAATCGATCCTCCGCGAGATGCTCGCCTCCTACGATGACCTGATGTCCCGCCCCTATGTACAGGGAAGAGATCTGGTTGCGGCAGGAATCAGGCCCGGTCCTCTCTTTAAGGAAGCGCTCGATTACGGCCATGCGCTCCGGCTGGCCGGGGTTCCGAAGGAGCAGGCGCTGCCGCAGGTGCTGGCGATGATCCGCCGGAATACGTAAAGGGCGAGCGCTCGCAAAAGACTGAAATTCTCTCGGATACCGCTGCAAAGATACGGGCAAAGATAAGATTTACGAAATCTCCCTTCCGCTTTGCGATTTGAATTTTTCCATGTATAATGAATGGAGAAACGCATAAGCGTTCTTGATAGAAAGGAGACTGCATCATGGACGATATACCGCGGAATGATCATTCCGGTGCAGATCAGGAAAATGAAAATCAGAAAGCGCTCTCTTCCGATACAAAGACATCCGAGAAGAAGCTCATGGATGCCGTGAAAAAGGCTTCCGGACAGAACGCGGAAAGAACCGCGAAAAAGACTGCAGGCGGTACGCAGGGTACGAATAAGAAAGCTCCGGCCGGAAAGCAGCCGGTAAAAAAGAAGGCTGTGAAGAAAGTCCCGGCGGACTCTCAATCACCCGAGAAGAGCTCCCGGACGGATATTCAGCCGACAAAAAGGAAATCCGCTGAGGGGCAGCAGCCCGCAAGGCGGAAGACTTCAGACGAAGCCCAGCCTGTAAGGCGGAAGGCCGCTGACGAAGCCCAGCCTGTAAGGCGGAAGGCCGCTGACGAGATACAGTCTGTCAGACGGAAGACTGCTGACGAGACACAGCCTGTCAGACAGAAGACTGCAGACGAAACACAGCCTGTAAAACGGAAAGCTTCCGGCGAAACACAGCCCGCAAAAAGAAAAGCTGCTGGCGGCACTCCGAAGCCAAAGAAGAAGATTTCTTCCGACAACAGGAAATCCGAATCAGCTGACATAGATCTTCTGCTGGACGAAGAGGACACAGAACAGGCTGCGAAAGAATCTGCAGCCCGCGTCCGCCGCAGAGCCGCCGTAAAGAGAGCGGAGGAAGAGCGCAGAGAGCGGATCACCAGAATGATTTCACTCGGACTTCTGGTCATCATAGTGATCCTTGCCATCGTGCTCCTGACCAAAATCTTCGGCGGCAATAAGGACGACGCGCAGCAAAGCGGCGCGCAAAAAACAGAGACCGCTGCTGTCACAGCGCAGACAGACAGTACAAATGCCGCTGCAACAGGCGAAACAGCCAGCGGTGCTGCGGCAAATGCCGCCGCAGAAAGCACAGCTGAAAATCCCGCACAGACGGACAGCACGACGGATCTGGGCTACGATCCGAACAACCCGGCAGGTCTTTCCGATGAGGTGCTGGCAGATCCCCGTTCCGTCAACGCGGTGACTCCGTATGTCACCGACTGGAACATGGAGAGCAACGGGACAAAGACGGTCTACCTGACATTCGACGACGGCCCGTCCTATCTGACGGAACAGTTCCTGGACGTCCTGGACGCATACAACGTAAAGGCGACCTTCTTCGTCACCAACCAGAGCCCGGAGTACTCCTACCTGATCGCCGAGGCTTATCAGCGCGGTCATACGATCGGGATGCATACGTCGAGCCATTCCTTTGAGATCTACAAATCTGAGGAGGATTACTTCTTCGATCTGCAGGAGATCGCAAATGTCGTCCACGACCAGATCGGCTACGTTCCCTGCTTCATCCGTTTTCCGGGCGGATCCTCCAATACCAGATCCGCACGCTACTCGCAGGGGATCATGGCTAAGCTGGCCGAGGAAGTGCAGGCCCGCGGCTACCAGTATTACGACTGGAACGGCGAGTGCGGTGACGGCGAGATGCTCAGCGCGGAAGAAGAGGTGGCGATCGCCCTGGACTGCAGTGCAGAAAATATCATCATGCTCTGCCATGACGGTCCCATGAAGGAGGCTACGCTCGAAGCCCTTCCTGGAATCATCGAGGGATACATGGAGCGCGGATACGTATTTGCTCCGATCGACCGCGATACAATGGTCGTGCATCATGAAATTCTGAACTAAACGGTGGTGCACCAACCTCATGCTGCGCCTGTGGCTTGCATTCGCTAAGTGCACTGCGTATACGTGAAAGGTACCAGCCTCCGCCTCCTTTCAGGCGGCGTTTTCTGGACTTTCACAGTAAAATATTCATAAAAAGCTGCCGCATCCCATGACGGCTTCTCTTCCGACAGCAGAATTTTTCTATTCTGTCAGAAAAGAAGTGTGCCTCAGGATGCGGCAGCTTTTTTATCCTTTTCCGGACATTTTACACTTTTATTCCCCGTATGGCATTACGCTTTCTTCCAAATGCCTTGCGAAGACCCATAATCGTGATTCCCAATCTCATCAAAACCAATCTGTCGGGTCATTCCATCTTCGCCACTTCATCGAACCCAGTCTGTCGGGTCATTCCATCTTTACCCATCGCATCGAAACAAACCGTCGGGTCAGGCCATCTTTACCCATCGCATCGAAACAAACCGTCGGGTCAGGCCATCTTCGCCCTTATCTTCCCGAGGATATGCTCTCTGGCCTCCTTCGCACCGTCGGTAAGCGCAAATCCGCCGTCCTTAAGGCATGCGGCAAGCGCATCTGAGACCTTCTCGTATTCCGCCGCACATCCCCCGACAACAGACGCAAGCTCCGGGTAAGCTTTTATTTTCTCATCCGGAACCGAGAGGATCAGGGAGAGCGCATGGGTGGAGGCGAGAGCGTCCAGCGCTTTTATCTCATCTGCAAAGCTCCCGTCGGGTTCCTCTTCGCACAACGATTCCGAAGATATACCTGTCTCTATCTCTCCCACCTTCTCCGCAGCCGCAGCTTCCTCTGCTTTCAGGGACGCAAGCTTCTCCCCCGCGGTTCCCATAAGCTCCTGCGCGCGGACCAGATAAAGGGCATAAACCAGACGCTCGATCTCCGCCTCGTCCTCTCCTGCGCATCGGATGGCATTCTGTCCTGCAGTATAGACTTCCCTGCACGCGGGATCTGCGACAGAGCCTTTGACGGCACGCATTTTTTCGATCCAGGCATCCGGATTGCCCGGGTCGAGGGCAAGGGCCTCTTCTATATACAAAAGAGCCTGTTCCGTGTCGCCGGAAGCGGCACTTTCCCGGGCAAGCCGTATCTTCTCATATGCTTCTTCATATCTATCCATACTCATAGTCTGTATCTCCTCTTTAACGCAGGATCAGGCAGATCCGCAGTGACTTTTCTTACGTATATCATAGCATATTTACAGAGTCCCATCCATACCGCGCATCGCGCAAAAAGAAAGGCCTGCTGCACAAAAGTGTGCCGCAGACCTTTTTTCTCATGTAATCTGTCTCATGTGCCGTGACCTGCCAATCACTCCTGAGACATCATGTATGTTCCCTTGTAATAGTAATTGACTTTGCCATTCTCAGACTTTACCTCGAATCCGAGATCAGACATGATCGCATTCGCCTTCTTGAGGGTAATACGCTTTCCCTGGTACTCGTATTCGTACTTGTTTCCGCCCTTCCTGCGCACGCTGATTCCGGCATCCGCATAGATCTCGTCTGAGTAGCGCAGTGTAGCGACATTCGCGATCGCACCGCCCGTCACTTCAGAAATCATCTCATCGCCAAGTTCCATATCCTTGTAATTATCTATCATTTGAAAACCTCCATATACTTCTACGCTTTTCCTGACAGAAGTTGCTGTTGAACCTTTTCAATCAGGCTCCGCACGTATTCCGATCTTCCGGAAATTCATTTTCCGGACTGATCCGTACGCTTATTTTCGATTCATTGATTCATACGAATGAGTTTCTTCCAGGGCTGATTCTAAGTTAAAAACACAAGAATGCGCCGGTCACTTTTCAATATACCGCGTAGAATCCTTTTTCGCAAGTCCGCCTTCATGCATTCATTCGGATACCGAACTATATTGTCCCCTCTTTTTTCATCATGCAGCGGCTCTTGCATATCTGTTCTGCTCAAGCCCAAGGATCATCAGCATGATCGGCTCAACGACTACCAGTCCGAATGTATAGCCGACTCCGTGCCCGAAGCTCTTTGCCAGACTGTGGAGCAGTTTGATCTGGATCGCGATCGTGATCGTGCAGGCAAGTATTGCGGCGATCACAAAAGGAATCTCCATCGGCCTGGATAACACACCGATAATTACAAGTGTACTGCATATAACGGCCGACATAGAGGAAGTGA
Source organism: uncultured Clostridia bacterium (assembly GCA_946629525.1). Classification (GTDB taxonomy): domain Bacteria; phylum Bacillota; class Clostridia; order Lachnospirales; family Lachnospiraceae; genus Chordicoccus. Next base: position 73,666 of record CAMOXU010000002.1, on the reverse strand, counting down.
CGTATCCCCAGAAATACCCTTCTCCGATCAATTCTCTGAAAAGCAGATAATCGGTGTAGATCGGGATCAGGCTTTTCCATCCGGGTATTCCCATCTTCCTGAAAATGAAATACCTTCCTGTCGCCGCAAGCACAAATAGCGGTACTGCAATCATTAATTCAATTGTCATGGTCCACTTCCTCTCTTTATATGATCTCTGATATTTTCTCACTTGAGCACTCTTATATGCCCTGACACTTTTTTATACGAACGGGCGGCGCGAAAGGCCAAAATTTATTTTGATCTGCCTTGCTTTAGCCGCAATATCTCAGGATCTGTTCGTCAAAGTACAAGAGGCCGGCTGATCCTGCATCAGTAAATCAGTTCAGCGTTCAGCGATAACGAATAATCCTGTGGAGATTGACATGGACATGTATTGCAAACAAAGATACAATTATGTAACCGGAGAAAAAAATACCGGCCGCATAAAACGTCCCTGAAGCGTAAGTCTCAGATCGGAAACACGGGAATCAATCCATGTGTTTCTGATCTGTAAATGCATACAGAATTGAGGAAAATATGAACACAGTATCGGAAATGCACTACCGGGTGGAGAGAGCTCCGCGTGAAAAAGAATACTTTGAGCCGGCAGTGGTTCTTCTCACAGTTCTGAAGGGATCTGTAGAGATCGACTACGGCGGAAGAAAAGACAGGATCCGTAAAGGAGATGCTGTCGTTGTCAATATCGGAGTCCTCTACTCCCTGCGCTCTTACGAAGATTCTCTGGTGGGGAAGTGCTATTGGTCCACATCTCTTCTGTCGGATGTACTGAAAGGGCGTCACGCTTACTTCTATTGCAATACAGCGGCGGAATATTCCCGGTATAATAAGGAGCTTTCAGAGCTTCTGGAAAATCTGACGGCTGTCTATGCGCAGGGAGGACGGCAGACGGACAGCCTGCTCCTTGGCTATCTCTTCCGTATACTGGATCTTCTGATCGAGCATTATCAGATCACGGGAAATGGAACAAATGGCAGACAGCACAGCCTGCGGGCTGCGGAGACTTCGAAAAAAGGGAACAGGGCTGTTGAGGACAGAAGTCCGGCGAGCTCCGAGGAGGCTGCCTACATGCCCGCAATTATGGAATACATTCTCCAGAATCTGCACGGCCGTGTAAACCTGACGGATCTGGCCGAGGAGCTGTTCGTCTCCACTTCAACGTTGTCACGCGTGTTCAGGAAGAATACCGGGGTATATTTTGCTGATTATGTGATGCAGCTCAGGGTAAAGGAGGCTGCCGCTCTTTTGCGGGATACCGAGGATAGTCTCACGCAGGTGGCCTTCCAGATGGGCTTCTCCGGCTCCTCCGTGTTCAGCCGCACATTCAAGAAGGAGATGGGGGAGACGCCCGGAGAATACCGGGACCGGATCAGAAAGCAGAAGGCGGAGAACGGAGATCTGAAGGCAAAGGAAGAGAAGCAGATCCGGAATGAGCTGCTCTCCTACGGCACCAGAACGGAGGACGGCGTCCTGAGAAGACTTGTCACAGAGGATCTTAATAATACGGAGAACGGCTCTCTGAAAAAAATCTGGAATACAGCCATCAATCTCGGGGAGGTATATGATCTGACCAAAGCCAATATACAGGAGCACTGCCTTTACCTGCGCGACCACCTGCACTACCGCTACGTCCGGCTTTGGAATGTCTTCTCAAGGAATTTGATGATATCCGATGGAAGGACTGCCGGCCGCTTCAATTTCAGCCTCCTGGATCAGGTCCTGGATTTTCTGATGAGAAACCACCTGAAACCATTTCTGGATTTTGGGCGCAGACCTTCCATGGCTATGTTTGCGGATGGGGAGGATGTCTACTACGAGGAGACCTACACAAAGTTCATATCGAGAGAAGTGTGGGAGCAGGCCGTCAGAGAGGTGCTGACTCATATCAGCCGTAAGTACGGCAAGGAGGAAGTGCGGACCTGGTATCTGGAGCTCTCCAGAGACAGTATGCACGGGAAAGAAGGTGAACGCTGTTATGAAGAGGAAAGTTTTGATTTCTTCGAGGCCTGGCAGTATGTCTGGAAAACAGCGAAAACGATAATCCCCGGCGTGATGTTCGGCGGAATCTCATCGATCCTTGAGAGCAGGAGCAGTTATCTGGAAATGTTCTATCAGCGGTGCGCAGAAAAGCACTGCGTCCCCGATTTTTGCTCATTCGCGTATTTCCCGTATACGAGAAAAGAAATTTTCGGAGACAAGGATCTGTGTGCAGACGTGACGAATATGGAAGAAGGCCGGAATGTCGGGGAGCTTCTCGGAAATGTCCGGAGTCTCATGAGGGAAAATGGAGCAGAAGATGCCAGACTCTTCCTGACAGACTTGAACAATACGATCGTGAACCGGGACTATCTCAATGACAGCTGCTTCCGGGCAGCCTACCTGATCAGAGATCTCCTGCGGATGCAGCAGTATGCAGATATGGTCTGCGTCATGACAGTCACGGACTGGATCAGCTATTACATGGACACGACGGCGATCGTGCACGGGGGGATCGGGCTTCTGACCAAGGATTCTATCAGAAAGCCGGCCTGTTTTGCGCTGGAGTTCCTGGAACGGCTTGGAAATACAGTCCTTGCGCAGGGTGAAGACTATATACTGACCCGGTCGGCCAGCGGCAGCTATTATCTTCTGTGCTGCTATTTTCATCCGCTCCGATACGCCAATTATCCGGTCGAGAATGGATACGGGCCGGACCTTTCCCGTCTCCAGCCGGAGGACGCCCCTGCCCGCGCTCTGCACTTTAAGCTTTCAGGGCTGCCTGATCCGGGATATTACTGCATTAAGAAGAGGACCCTGTCCGCATCGAGCGGCAGCGTTCTTAACGAGTGGGAAAAATTTCAGTTCGCGGAGGACCTGACGGCAGACGATATTCACTACCTCCGGGAGCGGTGCATTCCGGAGATCAATATGAGCAGGAAGTATGTGACGCAGGCGCAGGAGCTCTCCTTTGTTGTGGAGATGAAGCCGGAGGACGTGGTGCTGCTGCATATTTATAAAGGGTAAGAAGAAATATTTCCGTATCGCCCTGCGGTCCCGGTTGATCGGATCTGGTCATAAGGGAGCTGCCCGGAGCATTTTTCTGACGGATAATTCCGGCGGTATACATCCGGACGGAAAAATCAGGAACGCAGACCGCGTGGCACAAATCGAGCGCTACCTGAATGTTCATTACGCGGAGTCCGCGATCAAGATTCCGGAAGTACGCAGAGTGCTCTCTGTAATGGAAGCGGCATGGAAATCTTCGGAAAGCGGAGAGGCGATTCAGTTTGAATAAAAAGAAACAGGCGGATCACCGCCTGTTTCTTTTTATCTGTCATTCAGTTTCCTGTTCATTATTCTGTGACATCTGCCTGCACTGTCTCTGCCGCAGCCGGAGCCTTCTCGCCTTCCTTCTCAGCCGGAAGAAGCTTTACGCTCTTCACCTGCTCCTTGCCCTCAGCATCCTTTACGAGGACGACGGAGACCTTGTCACCCTTCTGAAGCTTCAGATCGTCTTTCTTGTTCTCGAATGTATAGGTCTTCTCACCAATCGTGATCGTGACTTTCTTGCCATCCACGGACTTGACTGTGCCTTTCACTGCCTTGTCCTCTGCCTTCTCTGTATCCTCTGCCGGAGCCTTCTCTGCATCTTCTGCCGGGGCCTTCTCACCCTCTGCATCTTCTGCCGGATCCTTCTCACCCTCTGCATCTTCCTGGGGAGCTGCCGTGCTGATCATAGCCTGTGCGCGTGCCTTGTTGAGAGAGCTCATCTCCTCCTGGGACTCTTCCGCCGGAGCCGGAGCTGCCTCCTGCGCAGCGGCCTCCTGCTGTGTAGCTTCTGCTGCCTTCGCCTCCTCAGCTCTCTTCGCTTCCTCAGCCTTACGGGCCTCTTCTGCCTTTCTGGCTTCCTCAGCCTTGCGAGCCTCCTCTGCCTTTCTGGCCTCCTCAGCCTTCTTAGCTTCTTCCGCTTTCTTTGCTTCCGCAGCCTTCTTAGCCTCTTCCGCCTTCTTAGCCTCAGCTGCCTTCTTGGCGTCTGCTGCCTTCTTGGCCTCAGCTGCCTTCTTGGCCTCAGCTGCCTTCTTTGCCTCAGCTGCCTTCTTTACCTCAGCTGCCTTCTTCGCATCTGCCGCTTTCTTAGCTTCAGCAGCTTTCTTCGCGTCTGCTGCCTTCTTGGCCTCAGCTGCTTTCTTTGCAGTATCCGCTGCAGCCTGAGATGTCTTCTTTGCATCTGCCTTTGTGCTGTTCTTATCTACGGAAACGGTCGTCACCGGCTTGAAGGCTGTCTGTGCCTGCTTTGTGGTGGAGCCTGCCGTGCCGAAGATGAGGCCTGCAGTGAGGACTGCTACTGCAGCTCCGGATGCAAGAACAATGCCGATCGTTTTCTTGTTGTTATTCTTTGTCATGATTCTTCTTCCTTTCTTATCTCTTCTTTTTAATGAAAACCTGTGAGGCGCCTGCCGCCTTGCTTTCAGGCGTTTTATCGGATTGCCGGTCTCAGGTGTGTTTTTTCTTTGTTTTTTGTGTTTCATGTATTTGTACGAGAAGCCTCTCAGGATGGCTAAACGAAAATAAAAAAATTTTGCCAGGTATTAATTGACCTCACTGTCAGGCTGTTTGGATGTTCGTATAATTACGCTTATGAGCGAAAGTCAAAAAAGAACCGCCGCACTTTCGTGCAGCGGTTCTCCCTTCTAAAATTCAGTGTGTGATTTACAGCCTGTCTGATTACTGCTCCTCTTCCTCTTTTCTTCTCTTCAGAAGAAGGAAGATAACGAACAGTGCTCCGACTGCCGCCACACCAGCGACAGGAATCATCTTTCCTCCCATCGCCAGTGCGGATGTTCCATCTGATCCGTCAGATGCGTCATCCGGATCAACGTCTGATCCCGATCCGCTTCCCTTGATATCGTCATCCGGACTGCCAGGAGTGCCACTCGATGCATTCCCAGCCGCCTGACTTCCGTCCGTTCCGTTCTGCGTGTTCGAACCTGCAGCCGGTTTCGTGCTTCCGTCCGCAGTGTTCTGGGTGTTGCTTCCGCTCACTGCATCCCGGTTGCCCGCCGCATTGCCTGCATTCTGACTGCCGTTGGTCGCGCCTGCTGTGTTCCGGCTTCCGGCTGCGCTCGCTGCATTCTGACTGCCGGACGTGAAATTGTACCGGCTGCCTTCCGAAGAATCCTGTTCTGCATACGCAGCTATGATCCGGTCAATGATCCAGTCAGGTCTTGTGCCCGTAAACGAGTAGTAGGATCCGGCATCGGACAGCCCTGATTCACTGTTCGAGTAATGGTTTATCCCGAACTGATCGTATGTTCTCACTTCTGTCTTCAGCCGCCCGTTCATATCACGATAGACTTCAACAGAACTTCCGATGCCGGGGGTATAACCGCCTGTTCCCGATCTCTCTGCACCCACATTTGTAACCGTCGGTCCCATGATCGGCTGCTCATAGTATACCTCGGAAATGAGGCCGCCCGCCGGATAGCTGTCCGCCGCCTGATTAATCGGACCGATGTAACTGTATCGACTGTTTTTCGTCTGATCACTGACATCATACTTGAAAGTGCCCCGCGGAGCCCGCACATCCAGTGCGATTCCGCTCCAGCTTGCAATAGGAAGCCCTGTCCTGTTCAGGATCGTCGTATCTGTCAAAGCGCCTCCGCTTACAGCCCGCCTGTTGAGATCTCTTTGGTCGTTCACGACCTGCTGATAGTGCGCGCTCCGTTCATAAATTCTGCGCACCCGGTTGACTATGAGCATACCGGGCGTCTGATCCGGGATCATTCTGCTTATACGATTGATACAGTCTTCTCCGACTTCCATTTCCGGCGTACTCTCAAGACCGATCTGCCGCAGCTCCGGAGTATTGTCCCAGTAATTGCGGCCAATATCCACCACTGCCCCAGCCATTGAGCCGACGAAGAGAATAGATCCGTCGTCAATTTCAATACTGTTCATCTCAGTCCCCGAGTCGGCGTAGAAATCAGACCTCAGACTTCTGCTCGCGCCACTGCTGCTGACCACATCGCCCTCAGTCCAGCCGATCACATTCATGGAGATTGCTCTGCCATAAATGTAAGACGCATCGCTGATTGAAATCTTTTCTCTCATGGAACCCGTATTGACAGCACTGTTTCTTTTAACCGAGAGGCTGTTCTGTATCTCCGAAGTTGCCCGCACGGTGCTTCTGCCCCGGGTATTATCCGTAAGATCCGCAGACTCGGTCTTCGATGTAATGCTTACATTGGAATATCCTCTCACATAGCTTCCGTTCGTAATAAAAACGTCCGTATTGAACGTGAGCACATTCACCGCATCTGCCGTCTGTCCTGAGTTCATAAAATTGGTCATTTTGGCAATGCTTTCAGCAATGATCTTCATCGACTCACGGCTGGCTGTGAGATTCACATTATTACCGATAATCGTACTGTGAATTACAGCGACCTGCAGATTTTCCGTATAGGTATTATTCGTACCAACGCCCTTACCGTTGCTGCTTCCTGAGGATACGCCGCTGGCTGTCGCTGCAATAAACGTTTCCCTCTTGCCATTGGACGAGGTATTTTCCCCGTATCCATCCTGCACCTTAAGGTTGACTGTTCCGAACGGAGCATAAATCTCCGAGTTTTCCCAGGTACTGATGATCGCTGTCACTGTGACGTCGTTTTTGGCAACGACGGCGGCACTGAGTTTAGCAGGTGCCTTTCTCAGATCAGCGTCTGCTGTGAGATGGTCACTTGTATCCGCTCCGCTCACTTCATCACCTGATGCAATGATATGCAGCGTAATATCTCCGTAATATGTCCTGAGCCTTGCCTGCTTTGAGAGATCGATCTGCGCACGGCGTTCCAGTATATTGGTTGCCCTGGCTACAGTGTTTCCGGATCGATTGTTCATATTGTTAACAGCCGCTTCCATCTTCACTGTTCCGCGAATAACAATTGAAATATCTGAGCGGGCCTCGATATACGCGCGCTGTCCGATCAGAATCCTCTCATCCTGACGTGTGACGTTCTCAGCAGCCAGTTTCTCTTCTTTCTCGAAATTCGTTCCCGCTGAAGGCGCCTTGGCAGTCGAATCCAGATAGCTGTGCGTATGCAGGCTGACATCTCCGAACCTGGCCAGAATTGTTGTCTCGTCACCGATTTCCACATCGCAGTAAGCAGCGATCACGGTCGGTACTATGTTCACATAGTCTCCCCGTGCAGTATAGCCTTCAACATCCTTCATTCCTGCTTCAGCCCAGTTATTATTGACAGTCACAAAAGATACCCGCTGTCCCTGCAGATAGGTATGTTTTCCGACCCGGCTTCGCGTGACACTCATGGTCGATGTATCCCCGCTCGGGCTTGTAGAAGCTTTTTCTCTGTCCAGCGTACCGATTCCGGCCTGTACGAGTTCTCTCATTTCCTCTTCAGACGGTATTCCGGAAGCATACAGCGATTCGGCCTCTGCTCTCGAACTGTCTGTCGATGCAACTGTAATATCGCCGCGTTCAAGAGCAAGCAGGATATAGGATCCGATCGAAGCCTCCGTCCTGTTCCTCGTAAGTGCGCTCACGGCCGTGCCGAGCTTCACGGCAGTCTCCACACCCTGAGGAGACAGCCTTACGCCGCCAAGTGAATTCAGGTTCGTCTCAGCAACGAGAACGACGCCACCACTGGAATAGATTTCTCCCGGTCCGTAGATGTACGCAAGGTTGACAGCCTCTACCACCGACTCCGCTCTGTTCATAACGAGCGGAAGAAGGCAGGCTTTCATGCTGTCCTCTTCGAACACAGGATATCCTGTTTCCGCGCATGCGCCCGAGATTGTCTTCGTATCCTCACTCTCTCTGAAGTATGGATATCCTTTAAGAGAAGATCTGATATAAAGTCCGCTTACGCGCGTCGCAGACGTGAGCGTTTCGGGATCCATATGCGCCCTCTGCTCCACTGTGATCTTCGCAGTCGTGACTGCTGCCATTACATCAAACGAATTGTCCTCTTCACTATAAGCAAAGACAGTCTCCGCAGCGTACGCATGTGCGGCCACTTCTCCGTTCACCAGAATCAAGACATTCGGACCTGTAACTAAGCGCTTAAGAGATGCTTCGGCAAACGTCCCGGTAAAGGCTTCCGCGGTATTGTACTCTATTCTCTTTCCTTCTCCGGAAACCTTCTGTCCTCCAATCATCGATGTCATTGCATCCGAAATCGCGATGTAAGAAACAATGATTTCCAGATTCCGTGCTGAAAGTGTGCCGTTTTCAAGCGGTTCCACCACTTCGGCTTTGAAGACGCCTGCAGCATCTGCATGAATCAGGTTCACTCCGATCCTGCCGTAATTGTAGTTGACCTTCGGGGCATCCATAAGTGCTTTCGCATACGACTGCCCAAAAGCATTTACTTCTGTTCTGAGAGTTGCATTGACGTCACAGCCATAAAGCTCCGAAACGCTGACCCCTCTGAACACTGCACCCGCATAGGTCAGATGCTTTGCCAGAATATTCTCAGGATCGCGTGCCGGCGTCACGATTGCGATCGCGCCCTTATCCTCGCGAAGTGTACCGGCATCATCAATGCCGACTGCAGAATTGTACCTGCTCTGCATATAGATGTTCATCGCTGTCAGTCTTGTATAACTGATATTCGAAGCAGAATCTCCACCCTGATATGCGAATGCTGCCCCTGCTCCGATCGCATCTGCTGCCACTTTACTCTGCGGCGTCGCCACCTCTGCCTTTGCAAGCGAATCCAGTGCCGAATAGATCTTCACATCGTTCGCTGCGGTGATCTCACCCATCTTTCCGCTGTTTTCACCGCCGTTTACCCTCGCCAGATTGAATAATTCACTCCGTGCGGCTGCAATATTCATTGCCTTCGCCAGATTTTCTGTCAGTCCGCCCGGCGTGACCATCACGATCACATCGGCAGTCGATCTTTCCTCATCAGTTCCTGCACTCACTGTAAGGTCGGTCACTTTGATCACAGCATCCGCTGCGTAAAGCTCCGCCATATTCGCTGCGCCGATGAACCCGGCTGCCGCTGTTCCGCCGATTCCATATACGTCGTATTCTCCCGCCTCACCGGTCACATTCATGTCGTAATGAGAAAGTGCCCTGATCGTGAGAGAATCCGCCGTAATGCCCGTGCCCGCCACACACGCATTATTCTGTGCGTCGGTGATGCCGAGGACGACCAGACCGTTCAGATGACCGCTCTGTCCATTTGAGAACAGATGGCCCCGGATATCGGATGTCACGTCCATAACAGCATTGACATGAACGTTCTTCGCATTTATGCTGCCGATTCCCGTCCGGCTCCCGGTATGCGCGAGCTCTCTAACGCTGTTGCTGCCGATATAAGCGACGTTCTTTGGATCGTTGACCGCGATCACGAGACCCATGTCAAGTGTCGCGTCGTCTGCTGTTTCCGCAAGGATCTCCACGTCCGCCTTGGATGTCGTTATCGAATTGACTACGATATCTGCTGCTTCCGCGTTCACCCTGACTCCGCCTGCTATATACGCATGGGCTTCCGTCCGGTTCACGGCCGCTGCAGCAGTCACGACAGATCCGCCTTCCGTTCCTGAGCCCGGAATGCCCGCTCTGGGAGCCATTCCAGCTTTGCTCGTTGTAATTACATTCAGAGAATTTCCGGAAATATTCACTGCCGCGGTGTTCGTGATACCCGCTTCTGCAAATCCGTCATAATATTCGAGCGCAAGGATCCTTGTGAGATCTCTGTTGCCCTTCGCTGCCGCGATGGAAGCCGCGTGGACGCTGGCAAAATCGAACGTAGCCAAAATATTCAGCATCTTTGCATCTTCGACCGTACCGTGGAGACGTGCCGCCACCATAGAACTCGCGGATGTGTATGCCACACTGTCACGTCCTCCGGGTGCACCCTGTGCGCCCGCAATTGCGAGAGCGTAGATCCCGGTCCTGTTGGTCTCCTTCTCCGGAGAGAGCCCCTTCTGGGCAGCCGCGTGACCCAGCGATTCAAAGACGGACGTTCCACGGAACGAAAGCTCTTTTCTCGCCTCTATTCCCGACTGTGCCCTGGCAAAAATGTTGATACTGCTGCCGCTCTTCAGCTTACCGTAAACATCCGCATAGACATTGGCGTTCATGAAGACCGCTGCCGTACCGGAACCGACGCTTTCTTCCGTATCGCTTCCGACCGCTCCGGAGAGCACATACAGATTGACCGTATCGGTTGCGCTGACCATGATTTCGGACTCCGCCTCTACGACCGCATCCGGCTCGATCCACGCGGATACATAATCTTCCCATCCGTTATAACGCGTTACTTTTCTTGTGATCTTCCCGTCAAGCGTCCTGTAAACGGCTGAATCCGGCTCCGATGCAGCATCTCCTGTCGGCTGGAAGAGAGATACGTACGTCTCTGTCCCGTTCGCCATGGCGATCGTCTCACCCACGCCCGCCATACCTGTCTCCAGGATTGCGTTAAGATCGATCGTCGGAAGAGAGCCTTCCGTAAAGTCATTGAATCCGACTGCCGTTCCGCCGCGCGTAAGGATATGCCTGATCGCTGCTGCCGGAAGGATCGACTGACCGCCGGCGAAGATCGCATCGTGCGCGTCTTTGTTCAGCAGGCTGCCGATCGCGACGACTGCCGCTGTACCGGCTGTCTCAACTGTACCGCCTTCTTTGCCCAGCATTGCTGTAAGGAGATTGACTCTCCTCAGCGAATCGCCAGTGACTAACAGGTTCTTCACCTTCATCTGCGTGTTCCTTCCCACAGAGGCTTCCACCTTATTGTAGGAGACCGACGCAGCTGCTGAGATACCGCCCTTTGTACTGTCTGTATTGATATCCGTTCCGACGACGCCCCTCAGATCGTATGTGTTGTTCGCTGTGACCCGGACATCTCTTGCTTTTTCAGAATAGGCACCGCCGACATATGCGTCCGCTCCGATCCTGGCAGCGATCTCAGAACCGGTCAGGACGACCATAAGGCTTCCGCCTGCGGTTTCCTGATCGTCTCTGCCTGTCGTTCCCTGAACATATGCGTTCACCGTTTCGTACGCGGCAGCTGTAACGAAAACATTGCCGCCCAGCACCGTGCTTCCGTCGCCGATTCCGGCCAAAGCCCCGTTGTACAGATACACAAGGATGGCTGATCCGGTATTTCCGGAAGCCTCTTCGGCGTCTCTGACTGTCTCAACAGTGTTCAGCGTTTCTTCGCTTCTTGAATTGACAGCGACTTGCCTTCCGCCCCGGAGGAATCCGGAAGCGAAAGCATCCGCCCTGTTCTTAAAGTACAGCGCTCCCGATACGCCGCTCTCCTGCCCTGCCGGACCGGACGCCGTCACGAAGGAGTCGACTTTGGTCTTTTCATACGCATAGACCTGCGCCGTATTCTTCGCAGCTGTTACCAGCCCTTCATTTTTCGCGGTGACAGTCTTTCCGAAGTATCCGTAGAGCACTGTCGGAGACTCCGTCTTCGCCTCTGCTCTGCTGAGGCCGCCGGCGAGGATCACCGCATCCGTCAGATCTTCAGCTTCTATGTGTACATCTCCCGCCGTGCCGGTATCGCCGACCTCGCCGGTAAATTCATCCGTGATCTCCGTTCCCGCAAAGAGCTGGGCTTCCTTTCCGACCCTCGCCCGCACGGTATTTGCGACATTCACATCCGCGATCGTCCCGTTTACGGAGACTCCGCCCGATGCGGCTGCGCCTTCGACCGTCATGAGGATATCTTCCTTCGCGCCCGCATAGATCGTGATCCCCGTACGGCTGTCCGTCTTCTTCTTTCCGCTTGAATCCGTTCCGGCCTTCTCCACCGTGATGGCGGGAAGAGATGCCATCGCCTTCAGATACGCCATCGTATTGACGACCGCATCCACGATATTCTTCTCAATGATCGCAGCTGCCGCTCCGCCATTCGAAGCGCTCGGATTATCGTCCACACCGGCCGTGACGATCTCGTTCAGCGAATCAAGGACTGCTGTCACAGCGATAGATCCTTCCGCAGTCACGCTCGTGACTGCCGCTGCGTCAGAGATTTCCTTTGCGTTCCAGTCCTGGCCGCTCTTTGCGCCCGCGACTGTCCGCACGATGTTCCTGCTCTTTGCGCCGGCTGCCAGACCGGTAAGTCCTTCGCGGTAATCTCCGTGTATCGAAGCGGGCGCGATGAGCATTTTCTCGTCCAGTTCGGAGATCAGCCAGACATTGCCGCCTGCCGTGACCGTCGATCCCTCTCCGAGAAGCGTCTCGACAAGCCTTGTCGCGTCGAAGAAAATGGCGACTCCACTCGGACTGAAAAGATATGCCTTATCCGAAGCCGGATCGACCGCAACGAGATAGCTCGCCGCTTTCGCTTCAAGATGGACATCTCCCTTCGCTGTGATCTCGACCTTTCCTGTCTCGACGATCGTGGAGCTTTCTGATCTCATGATATTCATGACTGCCGCGATCGCTCCGGGCAGGGCATCCGCGTTCGGTCCCGGTATGCTGATCATCTGCTCTTTTGTATCCGCAGTGAGGAACACATCTCCCTTACTGCTTCGGATTTTCGCATTGATCCCGGCTCTCGTGAGTACCTTAGATCCTGAAAGAATATAGCTGTTGTTCCCGCCTTTTGCCCTCTTTCCGGCCTTCCTGTTGTCATACGATACAAGAGAGTCCTTATCATTATAGAGTGCAGCTCCGATCGTGACTCCGAGGCCACCCTCTATGACAGCACCTGTGCCGACATCTGAGAGGACTTCATCAGCATCCCTGAGCACGACGATCGAACCGCCGCCCGGGGAGATCGCATCAAACGAGTCGGTATTGCCCGGGAGGACAGCAGCTGTTTTGACTGCGTCTTCCATGGCATTCTGTACATAATATCCGTCTGCCGTGATCCTTGCATCATCCCCGATCACTGTCTCCGTCACATTTTGAGAAGTCATGAGGACGACAGATGTGCCGATCTCCGCATGGACAGAGCCATCTTCGAAAGCATTTGCGCCGAGAAGGACCGCTGCCTTCGAAGACGTATCCGCCATAAGGTTGATATTTCCTTCCGCCGTAAGGACAGCTTCTTTTCCGATGGAGACGCTTACACGAAGTGCTTCACGAAGGATCGTAGAAGCGCCCTGTGCCTTAATTCCCCGGAAGGTAGAGGCAACTATCTCGTTAGAACTCGTTGTCAGAAGATAGTCCGCGCCCCGCAGGTACTCCGGCACGCTGTGCTTCCTTAAATATCCGGAAAATTCCGAAGTGTCAGCGGCGACCTGATAGACCGTATCTTCGTCTGTGCCCCTGGCCGTAACGCTTACATATTCCTGTCCGCCTGAGAACGTGTCGAGCTCCGGAATATTTCCGGCTGCCTCCTTCATGGCCTGAACGATGATATAGTTGCCGGCCACCTGCGCTTTCCTTCCGATCTCCGCTCTGATAATATCTTCCGCATCCACGATGACAGAAGCCGGACCAAAGGTCGTTCCGAGTGCCGTTGCCGCGATTCTTCCCTTCTCGACGGCTGTAACTGTTACATCCCCGCCCTTTTTGTCAAGATTAGCATTGATCGTTGTCTCGTCCGCCACCAGAGCTTCCGTCTGAGACTCTGACCGAACGATCACGAGAGTCCCGAAGATCTGTCCTCTGTCATTGCCGTAGAATCCGGAGGCTGCATCTGCCTCGAATCTGCTTCTGTCCATATCAGAGAGGTTCCTCTGCTGCTCTGCAGTCAGGCTGACCCCGCCTTTAGACTCGACTCTTGCCGGTGCAGTTCCCTTTGCGATCTCCGCTGCTGCAGTGTTCCGGTTTATGCTGAGCGCCGCTCCGAAAGCATTCTGGCGGCTGTCTCCGTCAGCATGAACATTCTCCGCTGAACCTTTCACCTCCGCAGAGCCCGTCACTTCCGCCCGGATATCCACACTACGGTTCGTCTTGTCTATGGTTCCCCTGACAAGCGCATGTGCGTTATGTTCCGTGACATTCAGTCCGAGCGCTGCTGCCGCGCGGACGACCGTACCCGGAAGGTCATTCCTGATGATCCCTTCTCCGACAGAGACGTTCGTTCCGGAGGCTGCAAGCTTATTGCTCTCTTCCTGCGCGTTAACGATATGCGCCTCTTCCGTTCCTTCTGACTTCGCGTTCTGAGACGCGAGCACATTGTAAGTCAGCGGGTTGCTGTTTACCGCGTCTGCTCCCTCTTTGTCTTTATAGCCGTTAAGCGCCTCATTGATCCGTGTTGCGATCTCATTCTTTGTATTTGTTCCGCTGCCGGAGATTTCTCCTTTTACGAGATCCAGCACTTCCTGTAATGTACCGGCAAGGCCCATGCGTACCAGATACCTGCGCAGATCGACAGGCATCGTGGCAGAAGCTGCCTTTGTCCTGTCCGTATCATCGGAATCTGCCAAAATGAGAACATTGCCGTTGGCAGTCGCAAAGCCCAGCATCTCTGCGTTCGCATCTGATCCCGCAAGATTCACTGCCACCGCTCCGCCGTAATAGGACTGACTGCTCGACTCGAAAATACCTGCCGTGGTCCTGACATCGCTCGTAAAGAGGCCCTTCATGTAGATGTCGCCGGCCTTCGGATCACCTGTTCTCTCAATTTCACTTCCGTCAGGCGTTCCGTCCGCAATGATATGTGATCCTTCATCAGCCAGAGCGATACTCCTGCTCTCACCGATCGATACCGCGGCGGATGCGTCTGCCGCTGCAGCCGTAAGGTCCTGGCCATAGGCGGAAGGATCTTTTCCTGCCAGGGAATATGTTCCGCGCACGTCTTTATTGTCCGCAAGAAGATAAACTCTGAGGCCTTCCACGACACGGCCTTCACCGACCGCCGCTTTTGTCTCCGTCCTTATATCACTGAGAGCAAACGCAGCTCCGACGCCGACCGCTGCCACAGATTTGTCTTCGGCCGTCCGGACAGGCTTACCATCTTCGGAAATGCCCGCCGTCGCAATCGTCTCTTCGCTGTGTCTGTCTTCAGCCTTGATGACCATATCTTCAGCAGCTGAGATCTGTGCTGTTCCCGCCGCGATCGAAGCCTCGGATGTTCCGTATACTTCATTGATTGCAATGCTTCCGACAAGGCCCGGCTGCCCGTTCCCTTCTCCGGAGACCGCCGTCACCTTATAAGAGGCCGCTGCCTCATCCGGGATGCCCGCATGGATCGTAACGGAGGTCGCTGTTGCCTTGCCGCTGTCAAGAACTGCCGCATAGTCGTAATCCACCACGCTCACTGCCGCTGCAGTGCCGATTCCTGTCTGTTCGTCGGCAGTCGTTCCGTCAGCAGTTGTTCCATCTGAGGTTGTTCCGTCGGCATTTGTTCCGCCGGAGCTCTTCTTTACAGAAGACGCATCTGCAAGGATGTCCGCCCCGTTCTCTCCGATGGCCTCCAGCACGAAATCGCCGCTGGCCACGATCGAATACTTTCCGCTCACATTCGCTTTCGCGGAATTCTTTTCCACGTTCTGCGCATAGGTTGCTGCCGCGCCCATGCTTCCCTCAGCGCTCTTCGCCTTCGCGCTCTTCTCTCCGAGCTCCCGAAGGATCGTTCCGCTGATCGCGCTGTTGCCCGAGGAAGCTACAGAGGCTGCCCCGTCGAGGATCTTTGAGGCCCGTTGGTCCGCCTCCCCGTCGTCGCCGTCGCTGCCGGGTTCCTTCACTTTCTTCGTCCCCTGCGCTCCGGCTTTTGCCCGGGATCTCGTCTTTACATTGGAGACCGCCCGTACAGTCAGATTATTGGACTTCAGCGCTCTCTGAAGATCCGCGCTGCTCTTGTCGTTCGTGTAGGTCATGGTAAGGACCATTCCGCTGCCCGTCGACGGCACAGCGTCCGCATCGGCCGCTGCCTGCCGCGCTCCGCTGTTATTTGCGGTCACGTCGACATTGCCTGCCGCGTCCAGGACCTCATCCGTTCCCGGATTTCCCAGATACGCCTGCACTGAGCTTCCGGAGAAGAGGGCTGCCTCCGCGCGGATCGCATTTTCATCCGCGCCGGCTGTTCCGGCTGACGCGTAGATGACCTCGTCGCCCTGACGGTCCGCCGTTACAGCGACCTTGTCGACCATCGGTGCAAGAAGGGTAAGACCTGCAATATAGTCAGAAATCTCGTCCCGCTTGAGGGCGGCTGCACCCATCTTCGGGCTGAATGTCTTGATGATCACACCGTCTTCCACCGCGCTCCGTACGTCCGCGCCGGTCACTGCGAAGGCAAGGCCTGCGCCTGTCCCGTCCGTCGTGCCGTTCCCGGCTGCCGCCGCGTCCGCAACGGTCACGAACCGGTCGTACTGTACGGCATTCACTGCCAAGGATGTGCGGTTCAGGAGATTAATGGCTGCCTTCGCGTCGATCAGGGCCTTCGTGGAGGCAAGTGCCTTCTGAAGAGCTGCTGCTCCCGCGATGCCGTCGTAAACGCCGTCGCCCGCATAGGCCTTGACAACGGACGTCACCGGCCTCTTCTCCTTTCCGGAGACTGCGCTGACTGTCAGGTCCTTCGCGTAAACGGCACCAGATCTGATCTCTGCCGTGTTCTCGAAGATCGTATTCGCGATCGCTGCCGCAGACGGGTTCGCCTCATCCGCTGCAGTCTCAAAGGAATCCGCCCGGACGACTGACGCAAAGTCCGCGTCTGCTTTCACGGAAAGTCCGGATCCCGCATAGATGTAACTGTTCGTATCGATTCCCGCGTAGTTCGTTCCGCCTGTGTAGGCGACAGCTGTCGCGCCGAATGCATTTTTCTCAGAAGCTGCCGAGACTTCGCCGTCCTTCATGGAAAGAGCTGCCTGCTCGTACATCTTGTCGATTCCCGCATACTGACCGGACTGAGCTTCCGTCATTACTGCAAAAAGCTTCTCAAGAAGGACTTGCTTATCCGCATCCGCAAAACCCGATACCGCATTAAGGATATTCTTCAGTGTTGCCTGTGTATTGGTAAGGGTCGTCTCATAGCCCTGATCCTGTCCGCCTGCGCTTGCAGTCGTGTGGAAATCACCTGCGAGTGTGGAAATGATATCGACCTTGCCAAGCGCCTCGATCTTTCCGCTTCCGGTCACTTCCGCCCTGACGTCTTCATTTGCTGCTGTGACCGCAAGGCCTGTGTCCGCACCGGACACGATTGTCTCAGCCTGCGCACTTCCATCCGCACGGACAGTAACATTTCCGCCGGCAAGAATTCTGCCTGCCACCGTTGTCCCTGCCTTGCCGCCGATCGCGATGACCGCATCGGATGCGTACGGAGTCTCCGCAAAGGAGGCTTTGGCCGCACCGATGACGCGGCTGACTGCCTTTGTCAGGACGTCGCCGGTGGCGATGAGGTTTGCATTTTCACCAATTGTAATGACTGCTTCCGGCAGTGCGATCAGACTGTCAAAAGAAGCCTTCGCATTGCCTGCCGTGAGCATCGTGATCACTGCGTTCGCAAGCGCTTTGATACTTCCGGCAGCAGCCTCGATTTTTCCGTTGATCAGGATACTCGACGCCAGCGATTCGAAGGAAAGGATCTTCTCTCCGTAGGAGGCGATCAGAGCATCCCTGTCGATCTTCGCGGCCGTATCCGCCGTGAGTGAAATGTTATTGGCTTTGATCTCCGCATCCTTGAGGACCTGGATCTTTGCCGTCTGCGCATCGGCGATCCCCTTTACAGTGATCGTATCGACGCCCGCAAGCTCGATTGTCAGATCTTCCTGGCTCTGCTCCGCTTTCCCGGCGGCCTGCACTGTCAGATTTTTCGCGTTGATCGTGCCGTTCAGGATGATATCCGTTCCCTGAAGGACCACATTGACGAGCGGCGCATCGATCGAGCCGACCGTCAGTGTGCCGTCAGAGACCGCTTTGATGTTGCTGAAATAAGCGTTCTTGCCGTCGACCGCTATGCCGTCCGCGTTCGTCCCTGTAAGGACATAATCCGTAAAGCTCTCCGCCTTGACGGAATCTCCCGCGTTCAGGACCACTTCTTTTTTATTAAGAAGAGAGTCCCTATAATCCGTCGTGCCGTTCGCGTTGATGTAGGTCTTATAGCCTTCGCTGTTCACAGCCGTCACACGCGCGCGCTTTGACGAAGATGTCATGGTGATCGTACCGGAGAGGGCACTGCTGTTCCCCTCCTGCAGCGTTCCGGTCAGATTGAGTGTTCCCATATCCGTATCGGATATACGGATCTCCGCCTGCTTGGGCGCTGTCCCGGACGCGTTCTTTGTTCCTGTGAGAAGGTCGACGTTGAACGTATCGTCCCCTGCCTCCCCGTAGACCGTGGCAACTACGCCGCCGGTCGTGGTCGATCCGGATACGGTAATATCATCCGCCCCGGCGCCGGAATGCACGACAAGTGTTCCGCTGCCGTCGAGGACCGTATTGATCGTGTCGGATCCTGTTGTTCCGTAAATGTCCGCCTTCGCGTCACGGACCGTGATCTTCGTGTCGAGGGAATAGTAAATACCTGCCAGGACCACGTTGATCCCGTCGATCAGGACATCCCCTGAAAGCTTTGTCGATCCGTCCGCCGCCGCGCTGATCTTGCCGGTCGTGATCGCTCCGGTGGCCGCTCCGCTATAGGAGCCCGGTGCGAACACGTAGAGGATGAGCTTCGAGTTCAGGCTGCTGCCGTCCGGCTTCGCAATCTTCAGTCCGCCGGTGTAGTCCCCGCTCTCCACATCGACGCGGAGCGTCGTCGTGGTGCTCGTTGCGGATGCCAGTGCCGCGTCAACGGCCTTCTGGATCGCATTTTCCATATCCGCCTGATTTGCCGTGGACGTTCCCTTGAGGCTCTCGTCCCCTGTCAGAGAGGATGAATTGTCCGTAAGGCCTGCCATCTCGCCGGTCTGTGTCGGACTGGTGGGCACCGTCGGCTCTTTCGGTTCTCCGGTCTCGCCGGCATTCTGGCCGGTCTGTGTCGGATCTGCCGGCACCGTCGGTTCTCCGGACGCACCGGCAAGAAGGGCCCGGCTCTGTGCCGGCTCTTCGCCTTCTGCGTTCGCGCCTTCGGAAGCTTTCTCTGCCGCAACGGCAGTTCCGGACTTTGCAGTGTCAGCTTCAGACTTCGCAGTTTCTGCTCCTGACTGTGCAGCATCTGCTTCAGACTTCGCAGTGTCTGTCCCTGACTGTACAGTGTCTGCCTCAGTCTTCGCAGTTTCTGCCCCTGACTGAGCAGCGTCTGCCTCAGACTTCGAAGCACCTGCTTCATTCATGGCGTCCGCAGCCTTCTGCGTATCGGACGCTTCTGAAGTAGAACCGCTGTCTGCAATCTGCACCTCCTCCGCTTTGCCGTCGTCTGTCCCCGCATGCACTGCTTCGGACAGACTTTCCGCAAGAGCATCCGGACCGGCGATCGCCTCCTCATCTTTCGAGGCGCTCTCTCCGGTCAGTGCGGTATTCGGCGGACTCTCCGCCTCTTCCGCAAAGACAGTGAAAGACATAATGCCCGTCATGAGGAAGCCAAAAATCAGTCCGATCACAATGCCTCTGTACTTTCTGTCTCCTTTTTTGGTCATAGCATTCTCCTTTGTCTCATGACAGTGCAGACTCGGAACCGGATTTATTCCGCCTGCCGCTGTCTACAACAGTTACATCCCGAGGGTCGGGAAGAACGCACAGATCCCTCTGTACGCACGAAAGGTGAAAAAGCACCTAGTATATGATTTATTATTTTCTATTCTAAAGGTTATGGCACCCAATATCCAGTTATAATTCGTTTATTTTATTAAGACCTTTATAATATTTTATTCAGAATTATCTAAGCGTAACAGTTCAGACGCCCCTGACATATAAGAGTGTGCGGCAGCGAGGCACCGCTGCCACCTGCACTCCGAACGAGGGGGCGTCTGAGCTGTCACGTCAAAGCTTCGCTCCATGTGGCGTTACACTCTGCCGCCCTTGCATTTTGCGCCATGCAAAAGTAAAATTATAGTAACTACTCAGCACCCCATTCGCAGGCGCTTTGCGCCTTGCTCATGTTGGCGGTCAGAGGCGCTTCGCGCCTTGTCCGCCCCGTGAAAATGAATGATTTTGTCCGAAATGCAAGCATTTCGTCCTGTAAATCATTCATTTTCACGGGGTACTGAGTAGTTACAAATTATAATAGCTTTTCGGAATGCTTTCTCACAGTTTCACCAAACTGAAAGGATTTCATATGAAAACCAAACATCACTACTTAACAGCGATACTTCTTATTATATCGCTCGCATTGTCAGGATGCGGCGTATCCGGAAGCGCAGTCGAATCCGCCACCAGTTCAGGCGACACCTGGACCATTCTTTTTTATATGTGCGGCACCGACCTCGAGAGCGATCCTTCCTCCGATCCGGGTGCCACCTATAACCTGACGGAGATCACGAAAACGACCCCATCGGAAAATGTCAATTTCATCGTCGAGACCGGCGGCTGCAAGAAGTGGCAGGCACAGGATCTCGGTCTTGACATCAGCACTGAAAAGCTGCAGCGGTATGCTTACACAGCGGAAGGCTTCAAGCTCGTCGACGAGCAGCCCGGTGCGTCCATGGGCGATCCGGAACCCCTGAGCGACTTCATTTCCTGGGGAAAAAAGACCTATCCTGCAGATAAGTACATGCTCATCATGTGGGACCACGGCAGCGGCGCTCACGGACTTCTCTCCGACGAACTCTTCCCGAATCAGTCGGGGAATCCCAGCATGCTCACCCTGAACGAGTGGGAACAGGCACTGAAGGACGGCGGCGTGAACTTCGAGCTGATCCTCACCGACTGCTGCCTCATGGCCAACCTCGAGACAGCCCAGATGCTGGCTCCGTACGCCAAATACCTCGTTGCCTCGGAAGAGGTCTTCCCGGGCAAGGGCTCCGCTTCCGACATGTGGCTCCAGTATCTCTGCTCCTCCCCGGGCAGCGACGGACTCAGAGTCGGGCGCATGATCTGCGACATGACTCAGCAGAAGTATAAAGACCTGCGCGACGATTTCACGAGCGAGACCCTCACTCTGTCTGTCATTGATTTATCAAAGATCGACGCCGTGGCGGCCGCCTTCGACAACATGTTCACGGAGATCGGCGGGATGCTGACCGACCTCACGACCTTCCACGAAGTAGCCTACTACACTTCGCTCGCGGACACCTTCAGCTACGGCGACATGACGACCGGCATGGTCGATCTGGTCGACTTCGCGACGAAAGCCTATCAGGGTGCTCTGTCCGAGAAGGCCATGCTCGACATCACCAACGCGGTCGCGGACTGCGTCGTCTATCAGGTGAAGGGGACGGAGCACAGCTATGCGGGCGGACTTTCATTTTACAAATACACGGATGTCTGCGGCATAAACCGTCTCGAGCGCTACGGAAACACCTGCAAAAGCGCTCCTTACCTCGCCTACATCGACGCGATCGCGGACGAATGGGAAGCCCCTGAATGGGTCTACAAAGAGGTCGAACCCTTCACGATCAGCGATGACTTCGAAGTTCCGACGGCAACGGCGGGGCAGAAGGAGGACGGGTCATTTTATGCGGATTTCGAGAACGAGGAGAGTCTTATCTCGGTCGGCTACAATCTGAAGAGTTATGATGAGAGCAATTCCGCCTGGCTGGATCTCGGCTACAGCTTCAACGTCGACTACGACGAGACAGACGGCATGGCGACAATGGCCTTTGACGGAAAATGGGTCGGGCTGAACGGCGAGCCCGTCAACCTTGATCTTGCCAACGAGACGCTGGAGTCCGTCAGTTTCAATATTCCAATCGTGCTGCAGTTTGGCGACGGAACCACCCGGGAGACCCGTATCCGCGAGCAGTTCCAGTATGCAAAAAATGCAAATAATGAGATCGTCAGTACCACACTGGCTGACGGCCGGTGGATCACGCTCGGATACTGGTTCCGCTATGAGAATGGTCAGGGAATCCCTTCCCGCGCTCAGTACCCGGTCTACTCCCTGGCAGGGAACACCGCGCGGGTCGCCTATCCGGTCTACGATGCAAACGGAGATTACCTTGAGCTCGGCACGACCGGAAACGACTTCACGCTCGGCTACGACGTCGACGTGGAGATGATCGATCTGCCTCCGGGACAGTACATGATAACTTTCACCTTCACGGATATTTTCGGCAATAAGAATCTGCAGACGAAGCCGATCATTTTCAACTACGTGGGATAATTAACAGTATGTAACAACTCGGCACCGCCAACATGAGCAAGGCGCAAAGCGCCTGCGACTGGGGTACGGAGTAGTTACAACAGCATACGGAAATGCCTGATCCACGGCATAAGAAAGATAATCCTGACAAAAGAACGGGGCTGTCCCCCTGTGCAGTTTATTCTGCATGACGGACAGCCCCATTATTTTGGTCAAAAATATGGGTCAAAAATATGGAAAAAGCTTTTTTTAAAATTTTTAGCCCTCTCTCCCGGACCGACGTATATATAGCTGTAAAACAAATACACAAACAAATAAAAAAGAAATAGATGAAAGAGATAAGGAGAGAAAAAACCATGAAATCACTGAAAGTTGTTGCTATCACAGGTGCTTTAGTTGCAGTATTTGCTCTTGCAGGATGCCAGTCCAGCTCAACCTCCACATCGAAAGTCGAAGTATCCACGACGACGGAAAGCGGAACGAAGACATACACCTCCTCTTCCGAGACGAAGAACGGTGTCACAACGTCAACCGAGACGACTGTCGAGACTCCGGCGGATGCAAAGGCAGATTCCAAAGCAGACGATGCGTTCTATGATCTCCACTACGAAGTAGAGGCAGATGGATCACTGTCCGTCACAGCCCCCTACTCGACCGAAAAGTGGTGGAAGGTAGTCGGCAACTTCGACAACGTAGAACTCAACAACGAGACAATTGAAGGTGATAAGGTTATCTCCAAAGTCATTCCAATGATCAATGAGGGCGAGGCTCAGGTCATCCTGGCACATGCAGTCGCAGGTCAGGAAGATCCGGTCGACTACGGCATCCTGGCAGTCGACGTCAAGGACGGCAAGATCGTGTCCGTTAACCAGGAAAAATGCCAGTTCGTCGATGATCTGGCGTCTGTCTTCAAGGGCGGCGTCACAAAAGACTGATAAGGCTGTACATGAAACCAATTTTCAGGGAACTATACAGATAACAAATAAAGACATAAAAAAGACCATGCAAGAGTAAAAATGCTCCTGCATGGTCTTTTTTATGTCAGTATTCCGGATGCTTTACATCCTTCACTCTTTCTTTGTCTTTGCGAACACTACTGTGAGCGCCGCGCCGACTGCCAGGACCATAAGCGCGATCCACAGAGCTGCATTGGAGACATCCCCGGTCTCTGCCGCGATCACTCTGCCCTCCGCAGCCTTTGCTTTCTTTACTTCAGACTTCTTCACACTTGTCTTCGTTACGCCGCATTTTGCCGGTTCTTCATTTCCGGAATTCACAGGAGCGATACCCTGATCTTCATTTTCAGGAGCAGCGTCCGGCTCGTCCAGACTGTCATCTCCTCCGGCCTCAGCCACTTCATAGGCAAGTGCGAACAGCGAGAACCGGTCGCTGGCGAAGTAAGCATGTCCGTCCCGGACCGTTGTCGCAAGACGTTCCACGACGCCGTCGTGCAGACGCAGGACGTACATTGGAGCATCCAGTATGAACACATTGTACGGAATTGTGATCGCAAGATCAATGGGATCATCGGTCTTGTGAAGACTTCCCAGATAATCTCCCGTTTCAAGAGCATAGACAAGCAGACTGATCTCCGCATAGCAGGCAATCTTCTGATCAGCGGCTTTAAGAAGCTTATTACGCTCCTGCCGGCTGATATCGTCGTCATCGATTTCCTTCGTGTCCACTACGACCTTCAGGCCTGTCTCCCGGTTCGGGTCAATCAGAGCATTTACAATATCAGTATAATCTTCGGCACTGATATACCCCTTCGCTACTGCAGAGGCTTTCGATGCGTCTGCGTTATTGGAAATCTCATTGTGGACCAGTGCGAGCGGCACCAGTGCGTCTTTCTTCGCCGCGCTCTCATCGACGACACCCACCGTAGATTCCGGCACACCGTAGCCGATCTTCGTCGCCTCCGCGATCAGATCCTGTGAAATATAATCCGCATAGGCCTTGATGCTGAAGTTGTCAACAGCGAGCCATTCCTCTTTTGTTCTCGTGTATACGCTTGTATATACATCCCTGAACTCAGGAATGTAATCTGCCCAGTCCGTCCATTTTCCTCTGTCAAGAATATAACTCTCGCCTTTGTTCACGACAGCGTTGGAGTATTTCTTCACCCCGTCATTGCCCTGAGCTGCCTGGTCCTTCCAGTACTGCTCACTAAAATCGTAAAATACCGACACATACGGTCTTCCCTGTTTCATCTTTGTCACGACGACGGAATACTTAAGGCCGGCGGGAATAATGCAGACCTTGTCTGTCTTTATACGATGATATCCTCCATACTTGAAATATTCTGAACCCGATGCGAGCAGTACTCCATCAGTCGGATTCGCCGCATTTTCGTTCAGCAGATAGATCTCATAGGAAATCGTCGTATCATCACTATAGTTCTGAACGCCGATCTCACGGACATTGGTGGTCATTTCCGCCGTGAAGACATTTGCTTCCTTCTCGCAATTATATTTGATCGGTTCAGCGGTCGTCATAAAATCATACTGACGAACATCATATTCCATACGGTCCGTGACAAGGTCTTCTACCCTGTAGTCAAAGGTTTCAGGTGCAATAATCGATTTATCCCAGTAAGAGAGCCAGAAGTAACCGTCGCCGATACCGTCGCCATTTTCATCGATACCCCAATTTCCGAAATTGGTACCGGTAGATAATCCGCCTCCCCAACTGTTCCTGACGAGCCACGCACCATCTTTCGGCGGCTCGTGTCCCTCAAGGAAGAGCGTTCTCGGAAACTTATCATTGTACCCGACGATCGTCACGGAATGATTACCGCCTTCGCCATCCATGTAAGTATAATGCGCCCATATATTGTCTTTCTGATTAATGTACTTCGCTTCGCTTTGCTGTCCCGGAGCTGAGGTATCAGCACAGAACGAGATGCTTACAGCGCGGCCGGCAGTCAGCTCATCTTTAATTGCTTTGATGGTAGATTCCTTTACAGTACCTTCTTCTTTGTACTTCGGAAGAACATTTGTACCCTCCAGGGAGAGCATGGAAGCATATCGCAGAGTCTCGTCGACGCTCCAGTCATAATACGCAGGGCGTATCAGGGGCAGGCCGGGAAATGATAAGGACCTCTCGTCAAATTCATATACTGTGCCGTTATCATCTACAAAGGCAACAATTTCCGGATAACCCTCTTTGACGCTCCTGATCTGATTCCTGCGCACGACATGATAGTAGTTTCCGGCGTCGTCCACATACCTGTATTCGTTTCTTGATACGGTGATACGCCCTTCCTCTATTCTCTTTCGCACCACTTCCTGCGTATCTCCTTCGAAATACGTAAGAACTTCTTCCTTCGACATGTCATAGGGAATCAGGCATTCTAGCTGTACATCCCGGCTCTCGATAATATTATCCGCATAGTCCTGATCGACATACTCCGTGCCATCCTTTGCTTTTACCGTTCTACCCGCATCGAGTACTCCTTCATTGTTCTGATAGGGAACGCGGCTCTCCTCCAGCGGACCTGTGCCTCTCGAAAAGACAGATGTCGCATAATAGATTCCACCCGTCGCATCGTAGATGCCGCCCATGCCGTATTTCGTGCCAATAAGCCCTTCTCCCGCCTGGGAAGGATAATTTCCGTTTTCAGGTTCCGGTACAAATGAAAACCAGGCAATCTGCTTCTCGGACAGATCAAGCCACTCGCAGAGCTCCTCAAAAGTGCTTATGCCGTATTTCTCATACATGCCTGGCGCAAGCTGATCCCACTTCGCATAACACTCGGAGAGAATGCTGGTCTCTGAAGCGGCGATCGCGGCAAATCCCCAGCAGGTAGACCAAGGTGCCTGATTTTTGACCGGCGTCACGACGCTCTGTCCGTCCTCTGTGTAGGCGCGCAGACTGAATGCCTCCGGATTTGTTTCATTTCCGTGATATTTCAGGCATTCGAGAAGGTAAATGAGCGGGTCGACCGATTCACCGGCTTTGACCAGGGAGTCTGCGGCATTCCCGCCGTTGGACTCGTCCGCGGCGGCTGCATCCGTGGCAGCTGATTTCTCCGAATCTGCCCCTTCGACAGTACTTTCAGACTTCTCTGCACCTGCTGTTCTCTCAGCATCCGCAGCCTTCGATGCGCTGTCCGCCGGTGCCGCATCCGCTGATTTTTCTGTATCCGCGGTTTCGGCTGCACTGTCAGACTTCTCTGCATCAGCTGCTTCAACTGCACTGCCGGACTGCTTCGCATCATCAGCAGCATCTTCCTTGTCAGCCTCATCGACCGTCTTTTCTTCGCTTTCCGCATCTGCCGGAGCATTCGTTTTGACTGCTTCCTCACCCGCGTCTGCATCCTCAGACTTCTCGTCCCCGGCAATTACCGGTACTTCCTCACTTGCCGTATTCACATCCACTGCACCGCCATGAGAAGCGGCATACAGCGCGGAATCAGCCTTCTCTGACGCTTCCTCCAGACCGGCTGCGTCAGCCTCAGGAAGAGCTTCCTCGCGCTGCAGATCCTCTTCGTTTTCTTCCACGGCAGCAGCGGGCGACAATTCCGCTGCAAAGATCTTCTCCGAAAAATGAAGAGATATCGCAAGCGCGACAACAATTGAGAAGATCAAAATGATGAAATGCTTCAAAGTTTGTACTCTGATTTTCTCAGCCATATAGCCTCCCTTACATATTACACGTTCCCTTCCTTTTGCATACACAGGCATCTACGCAAGTCTGTGTTCTACGGAGTTTCGCAGGAGCCTGTTTTACAAACGCAGCAAAAGGAAATCACCGACTTCTATGTATATAAATATATCACACGACCCATCTGTCTTCTACACATCAAATCCGGGTTTTTTGATCCTGCCGCATTTCCGCGTTTTGTCAATTAATAAACCTTTTTAGACCCCCTGTTTTGCTAAAGAATATGCGCCTGCCCGGTAAGGACAGACGCATATGTACGTACAGTATTTTGCTTCAGAGATTATATCCTTCACTCTCTCTTTGTCTTCGCGAACACCGCTGTGATTGCCGCTCCGGCTGCCAGGATCATGAGCACGAGCCAGAGAGTCACATTGGAGACGTCCCCGGTCTGCGCAGCTGCGATTCTACCCTCACGAGCCTTTGCCTTCTTTGCCTGTGACTGCTTCTCAGGAGATTTCTTTACGCTTGTCTTCGTTACACTGCACTTTGCAGGCTCTTCATTTCCTGTATTCACAGGAACGATGTTCGTATTATCTTCAGCCGGGTCTTCCTCAGACGGAGCCGGTTCGGGTTCGCCCGAAGTGTCATTTTCATCATAAGCCAGCGCGAACAGCGAGAAGAGGTCGCTTGCGAAGTATGCGCGTCCATTCTCCACTCTCGTCTCCAGACGCTCTACAACTCCGTCATGCAGACGCAGTACGTAGACCGTAGTGCCCGATGTAAGAAGCTCATCGGGAATTGCCATCGCAAGCCCGACAGGATCATCCGTCCTGTGCAGGTTTCCGAGGAATTCTTCGTTGTCCGTTGCCAGGACAAGCAGGCTGATCTCCGCATAACGGGCAATCTTATCCTCTGCCGCTGCAAGAAGCATGGATTGCTCCTCCTCACTGAGCTCGTCAGCGGGAATCTCCAGCGTCGACACGACGACCTTCAGACCTGTCGCACGGCTCTGGTCGATCAACGCATCCACGATAGAATCATAGTCTTCAGCGCTGATATAGCCATCCCTTACAGAGAAGGAAGACGCAGCCGTCTCGTTATTCGAGATCTCGCCATGGACCTGCGCAAGGGAGACCAGCGCATCGACCTCCGCCTGATTCTCATCGGCCACGCCCACGGAAGCAGCTGCATCACTCGAGCCGATCTCCGTCGCCTCCGCACGCAGATCCTGTTCGATGAAATCCGCATAAGCTTTGATACTGAAATTGTCAATGTCGATCCAGTCCTCTTTCACTGTAGGAACTGTACTGACATATCCCTGTCTGATCGCGGGGATGAAATCCACCCAGTCATTCCATTCGCCATTGAGAAGGACATAACTCTCTCCCCTGTTCACAACAGCTTTGGAGAAACTCCGAATCCCTGTCTTGCCCTCTGCTTCTCTGTCCTCTACGCTCTTCTTATTCAGATCATAAAAGACCGTTATGTACGATTCATTGTTTTTCTCCTGTGTCACAACGACAGAATACCGACGCCCTGCAGGAATAATGCAGATATCGCTCGTCTTTATACGATGATATCCCGCGTATTGATAGTATTCCTGCCCCGCTGAAATCAGGACTCCATCTGTCGGGTTCTCCGCATCGTCATTCAGCAGATATATTTCATACGTAATAAAAGAATCATCCAGAGAATGCTGCACCCCGATCTCACGAACATTGGTAGTCGCATCCGCTGTAAATACATTGGCCTCCTTCTCACAGGAAAATGTGAGAGGCTCCTGTGACGTCATGAGATCATACTGGCGAATATCATATTCTGCGCGGTCTGAGACAAGATTTTCTACTATAAAATCGAACGTCTCAATCGTATCGATCGTATGGTCCCAGTAGGAGAGCCAGAAATATCCGTCGCCTATGCCATCACCGTTCTCATCAATCCCCCAGTTGCCAAAATTCGTTCCGGTGGACAGACCTCCACCCCAGCTGTTCTTGACAAGCCATGCGCCATCCTTCTCCGGCTCATGCCCTTCAAGGAAGAGCGTCCTCGGGAAATTGTCATTGTAGCCAACGATCGTCACGCCATGATTGATGCTTTCCGAATCCCGGTACGTATAATGCGCCCATGCATTATTGACCATATTGATGTACTTTGCCGCACTCGTGTTTCCCGGAGATGCGGTATCCGCATGGAACGAAACACTCACGCCGCGTCCGGCACGCAGTTCCTCTTTGATTGCGTTTATGGTGTCTTCATTGACCTTATTATTTACAGTATAATTCGGCAGAATATTGCTGCTTTCCAGTTCAACGAGCGAAGCATAATGCAGGTCCTCGTCGACGGTCCAGTCATAACATGCTTTTTGCAGTTTCGGCATACCGGGAAATGTCTTTGTCTCCGGGTCAAACTCATAGCGCCTGCCATCCTCATCCTCATATGCAATAATGACAGGAGAGCCCGGCTGAAGCATATACAGCTCATTTACGCGAGCGATACTAAAGAACTTCCCGTTCTCGTCCACATATAGTTCAGTCTCCATGGTATTGGTGAGCACACCTTCCTCGAACCGCTTTCTGATTCTTTCCTGCACGGCAGGATTCCCTTTGAGCAATGCAAGGACACTTTCCTGTGTCATCCCCTTCGGAACCACGCACGCATATTCTAAATCGCGGGTCTCGGTCATAGGACCACAATAATTCTGCTTAATATACACAGTGCCGTCCTTTGCAACGACCTTTTCCCCCTCTGTGAGCTCGCCTTCGTTATTCTGATACGGAACCCGGCTCTGCTCCAGCGGTCCCGTTCCTCTGGAAAATACAGACGTCGCATAGTAACTAGAACCCAATGCATTATAAATGCCTTCCATGGTTCCCACATTCGCGTAGAGTCCTTCTTCGGCCTGCGAAGGGTAATTTCCGTTCTCCGGTTCAGGCATAAATGCAAACCAGGCAAGATGCTTCTCGGACAAATCGAGCCAGTCGCAAAGTGCTTTAAATGTGCTTATGCCATATTTCTCATAAAGTCCCGGAGCGAGCTGATCCCACTTCTCATAGCACTCGGCAAGGATGCTGCTCTCCGATGCGGCGATCGCGGAAAAGCCCCAGCAGGTAGACCACGGACTCTGATCCTTGACCGGTGTCACAATGCTCTGCCCGTCCTCCGTGTAAGCGCGCAGACTGTACGCGGAAGGGTTCTCCTCGTTTCCATGATATTTCAGGCATTCGAGAAGGTACGTGAGCGGGTCGACTGTCTCGCCGGCTTTGACGAGGGAGTCGTCGGACGCGCTGTCGCCGGTCGTTTCTTCGGTGGCAGTCGGGTCTGCCGCGGCTGAAATCCCTGCGTCTTCCGGTGCAGCTTCGACTGTTGTGCCTGTTTCTGCATCTGCGGTATCGCCGGTGGTTTCTCTTTCTGCGGCTGCTTTTTCAGCTTCAGATGCTTTATCCGGATCAGCGGCATCGCCAGCGTTTTCTGCTTCTGCGGCTGTTGCTGCATCATCTTTCTCCACGTCATCAGCTGCTTTTACTGCTCCTGCAGTTATTGCTGCCTCGTCTGGCTGCTCAGCATCAGCTGCTTTACCTGCTGCTTCATCAGGCTCTTCTCCGCCCTCTGCCTTATCAGTTGCGGCTCCGATGACAGCTTCGTCATTTGCATTCGCTTCAGGGTCCGTACTTACATTCTCAGACTTCCCGTCTGCATCTGCAGAATCGCCGGATACCTCTGCACCATTCGTATTTACCTGCTCTGCACTTCCCGCAGAAGCCGCATACAGCCCGGATTCAGCTATATCTGACTCTTCCGGTTGTCCGGCTGTCTGAACCTCAGGAACAGCCTCCTCCTGTGTATCCTCTTCCCCTTCCTCGACGGTGGCAGTAGGTAGAGCCTCCGCTGCAAAAACTTTCTCATAAAAATGAAGAGACACCGCAAGTGCGATGACAATTGAGAAGATCAAGATGATGACATGCTTCAAAGTTTTCGCTCTGATTTTCCCAGACATATCCTCTCCTTTACATAAAAAAAGTTCCGCTCCTTTTACCTGCACAGCAAAGGGAGAAACAAAAGCCGCTAACTACAAATATAGCATATTGCGCATATGTTTTCTATTAATTCGGTAAATTGTCGCACTAAAAGGGTGCGCACATCTTAATATAAGATGCTATTCGCTGCAGACATAAAAAAAGACCTCCGCGATGCGAAAGTCCTGCAATTTCTAACTTAATATCTATAATGAACTGTATCTTTCTCCGGAAAGCGGCTTAGCGCAGCCATTTTCGGGAGAAAGATACAGAGTAACAAGAGGAAAATCTGTATCTGTCTGTCCCGACCATATTTATATCGCGCATTTCTTTCGCGCTGCGGGATACATCAGAATCCAACGATCTGTACGATTACAGCGAGCACCGCCATGATACCCATCATTCCAAAGAGTCCTTTGAAAATGAATGTATCCTTCGCCAGAGATCTGGCTGCCTGCTCATTGAGCATTTCAGCCTTCATCTTCCGGCTCTCTTTCATCTGCTCGGAAGCGAATCCAAGAAAAGAGTCAACGGATCCTTTCAGATCGACCGTCACATTGTCGACATGCTCGATGTGATCAACGTGATTGACTTCCGCGTGCTCCATGTTGTAATGATTGATTGCTTTCTCTACGATAAATGCCGTTCCGCAGTACGGGCAAACCGCTGCTTCCTGGCTCGGATCTACATCAAGGCTTCCTCCGCAGTGGCTGCAGATAGCCGGTACAAAACGCATTCTGCTCTCATTCATCTCACTCATCTCTTTAATCTCCCTTTTGTATACTATGTATGCGCCCTGTTGTGCGGGCAGTTTTAAATTTCTCTCTTTGTTTTTTCTCTGTTTTATCTCTTTTGCTTTATCTCTTACATACATATATACGGAGATTCATCGGGGAGGGCTAATGATTTTTCAATTTTTTGGCCGGAAAATTTCGGCCCTCACTTTTCAAACTAAATTCCAGTTCTTCTGGAATTTAATCTGAAAAACCTTGTCCTTCAAAAGCTGATACCGGCCTCAGCCAGCTTTTTCTCCAACTCCCTGACTCTGTCTTCAGCTTTCTCGGCACGAGCTATCGCTATGGCCTTGTATTTTTTCTCGGCATCCGCCCTTGTTTTCTCCGCATCCGCTCTGGCCCTCTCCCTCTCGGTGTTTATGCGCTCCTTCGCGGCACCTCGTTCCTCAACATACGCACTAAGATTACACATATCCTATACTCCCTCATCAAATTCATACGTCATCTGAATCCCGTAAACCGTCTCCAACCTTTTCCTCTTCTCGCTATATGGCAAATCACTCTTCAGAAGTATGTACAACAGCCCCAACGATCTGGCCTCTGCAGAGCACTCTTCCTTCTCGCCCAGATTCAACATCACGATGGACATACGATCGTATCCATCCGGAATTCTTACCGGCTGCCCGAAAATGCACCCAGGCTCAATTTCATACCGTACGATCGTATTTGCAAGATATTGCGGAACATTCACGCAGATCCAGATGGAATAGACCTTCTTCATGTCATCATAATGACCACCGTCGAACTCCGTGTCCATCTGCTCTGAGATCATCCTTGCACAGTAAAAAACTGCCCTCGATGGAATCTTATATCCGGGATAGAAATTATTCTGTGCCTCAACGTCAACCAGAAACAATTCTTTCCCGGCTCCGGAAATGCTCACAGAGAACCGCACATCATAAATGATTCTTCCTTCAGCCACAATGACAGACTCTGTGGCTTCTCCACGGATCCTGCTCCTCTGTCCGGGAATCCGTTCTCTCCCTTCCGAATCTATTCCTTCCAGCTCTATCCTTTCCGGATCGTTCCTTTTCATCCCCGGCATCACAGGCACTCCGAGCGCGGGCGTCCCTTCGATGCAGGCACTGATCGTCCCGTAGTCCATTTCTCCAAATGGTTCGACCGTATCCTTAAGGATTCTCGATAGAATCTGCCTGTCCGCCAGCAGCTGCTTCACATTTTCATCGTATGCTGCGTTCACGTCGATTGCTTCGCTTATCCGGCCAATGTAAGTCTCTTTCGCCATGCCCTTCTTTTCCCTGTCAGCGCTCTTTTTCCTGTCATCGCCCTTCATACAGAAGTCTGTAAACACAGGAAGGTTCAGCATATTGCTCCGTAAAATGAAAACAATTCACAGCAGCTCTTACTTTGTGCAGACCGGCCACCTCGAAAAACCCCGGAGTCTTGATTTCAAAAGTAAGCAATGTATAGGCTCTTTCCAAATGCAGCTCGCAGCTCTCAGCCTTTATGATATCACGCGCAAACAATGGTTGTCATGCCGTTTTCCTGTACCAAAGCTATAGCAGATAGAGTCAGATCTGTCTATGGATTTGTAAAAACTCCACCGGTTTCGTTATAAAAATTCCCCAGTTTGTTATAACTTTGTATTTTTGTTGATTGTCAAGTAGAATTGACCCACTTTTTCGTTGAAAATTGACCCACCTTAGTCCCGGAAAAACGGATTGCTAAGGCGGGTCAATTCTATCTGTCAATCCTGTTTTTTACACTGTGAATTGACCCACCCTGTTAATGAGTTACCACCTGATATCCATCTGCAGACAGCGATGTCTGATCTATCAGGATCGTTCTCGTTGACGAATCTAGCGTTATATAACGGCTTAGTGTCAGCAAACGGTCACTGATCAGTTCATGAACCAATCGCTCCATTGCCGCAGGCCGCGGATCTGTGACAGGCTCCGCCTGATGTGCTGCTGATAGTGCAGTTCTGCCGCATAATTCATCAAGATCCATGAAAACACCATCCGCCGTGTTTGCGACAGATTCGGAGAAATGGTCCGTATCTGCATCATATGAATACTTCCCACATTCCTTGATGCGTGTTATCACAAAGTACGGGTGTTTGATACCGTACTGGCTCCTAAGATAATCATATGCGGCTGTTTTACCACCGGAATTGTATTCCTTAATGATCTTCGGGAAGGTTTCTTCCCCTATGACAGTTTTTCCCATACGACACCTCCTACTGTGCGATGTCCCAGTCGAACGAATCGAAAGGCCATTCCTCGTCGATATGTTCACGTACGTACTCGTATGCCTCATCCCTCAGATCATTGGCGACAAGAACTTCCCAATACAGGAAGCATGTACGGTAAAGCCGGTTTGCCTTCTTTTTCAATTCTTCATAAGTAGGCGGCTTCGGCGTCATCACTCCGTCACGGTCGATACCGTATTCCTCAAGGAGATATCTGCTTCCTTCCTCATAACTCATGGAACTGAGATGACGCCGTATTTCTTCCTCCTCCCGGTAGACGTCCAGGAAATCCATTGGCCGACCACCTTCATAAGAAGCCATGGATCCGTTCTCATGTACACTGTATCCTCTCGCTACCCATTCATGCAGGACTTTCCTTTCTTCCTCTGTCATGGGAGTGGTCTTTTCGTATTCTCTCAGTTCCTTTTTCAGAAACTGCCTTTTTTCTTTGCTTATCTTCATTTCGATTATACCTTTCATTTAACACTCTGTTTTGACCCTTTGACACGATAGCTGTCGCCCGTTATACTCAGGATATGGCAGTGATGCACCAGGCGGTCCAGGATCGCCGTGGCTGCAAGCTTGCCGGTAAACAGTTCGTCCCATCTGCCCATCGGCAGGTTGGTCGTAATGATGAGGGAGCTCTTTTCGTACCGGTGGCGGATTACCTGAAAGAAAAGGCTCTCTCTTTCCCTGTCCATTTTCAGATACGATAGTTCATCCACGATCAGCAGTGGGATCTTATCCAGTTCCGCCAGCATTTCCCGCAGCGTCCCTTCCTGCATGCTCTCATACAGACGGTCGACCAGCTCTTTGGCGTTTGCAAAGAGTACCCGGCATCCTGCTTGGACAGCATTCATACCGATCCCTGTCGCTATCATGCTTTTCCCGACGCCGGGCGGTCCGATAATGATGACGTTCTCCCCTGCATCAATGAAATCAAGCCTGCCCAGCTCAATGATCTTGTCCTTATCCAATGACTGGTTAAAGCTGTAATCAATGTCCTCCAGCCGCTTTTCTGACTCGAAGCACGCTTCCTTCTTCAGTTTGTCTGTCCGACGGCTTCGCTTCCCATCTTCCTCAACGGAAAGGAGCCGTACAAGAAAGGATTCATAGTCCATGGAAGAGGATTCTGCTTCCAGAATCAGGTCACGGTACTGCTCACGCATGTCTACCAGCTTGAACTGCTTCATCATGGCTTCGATGTATTCCGCATTCGTTTGATATCCCTGCTGTTTCATCCATGCACCTCCGCCATCGCATTCGCTTCATAATAGCTGCAGTCCCGGGTCAGCGCCGGGTCATCATCCCGGTAATCCATCCCATGACCCGACTGTGTATCTTCAGAAACCGGTTCAGGAAGTGCCAGTTTTCCTGCGTTGTAATCCCGGAGAATTCCCTTAAACGATGCGATATCCATCTTGTCCACATCGATACAGTACCCGATAAAACGGTCCAGTGTGAGGTCGTCATACAGATCTCCCAGGAGCATGATCTTCCTGGCATAATGCGTCGGCTGGTCAAACTTCCTGCCTGCAGCGTCAAGATAACGCTGACCGTTTGTGAATCGGCCGGTAAAATCCCTTCTGATCTGCGGAATGGAAGTGCTGACCGGCGTTGCGATTGCCTCATAATGCACAGCCTCTGTCTTCACGTCATGCTTTTTGTCTGAAGCTTCCAGTGTCAGCACCCGGTTCTCCTTTATGTCGTAGATCTCGATCCGGAATCCGTAAACGAGCCGGAACTGGAGTGTCTTATCCACATATTTCACCGGCACGCTGTACTTACTCCCACCAACACTGATGTAACTGTCAGGACTGACAATACGGGGCTGCAGCTTTTTGATCCGATAGTGCGCTTTTGGAAGTGGGAGAAGCGCCGCTTTCTCCTCCAACAGGTAATGCTGGTTGGGAATACGTTTTGTTGTCCCGTGAACCTCGTCACACCACTCGTTAATAAACAGCTTGCCTCGCCGGTTCAGCTCCTCCATAGTGGCAAATGTGTTACCCTTTACGAACTGCTCTTCGATGTACTTGAACGGTGATTCTATCTTGCCTTTTTTACGGGGCCAGTAGCAGGGACATGCGTTCAGTTCCGTCCCGAGATGTTTGGCCATCATCAGTGCCTGTGGATTATAGCGGATCTCATCCTCACTCTTCGGATTGTTCTCAATAACCAGAGCCTTCGGATTATCGATCAGCAGTTCCAGCGTTACGCCGCCAAGGTCATCAAACAGCTCCTGTATCGCTTCATAGATCGCCGCAGCATCCACCTTCAGTGAGAAGCAGACAGCCTTTTTCCGGGACGCAGCCAGGATCATTGCGAAACAATACACTTTCCGCTCCCTTCCGCCTACCACCATGGAGTATTCGGACCAGTCGAACTGTGCCTGGTCACCCGGCGGTGTCTCGATCCGGACCGTAGCCTTTGAACTGATCAGGCCAACATCCTCATCCACTCTCTGCAGGAACCTGTACACAGGACCGATGCTTCCGGTATAACCTTTATCCTTCAGCTCCTTAAAGATCCTTGTGCCATTGAATTCGTATGGTTCACATCTCCACTCGATAATGAGCTCTTTATACTCATCCAGACAGGACTTATAAACAGTGCGTTTGTAGGTGGGTTCTTCCTTCAGTTCCAGCAGCTTTTTCACTGTATTGCGTGAGATCTTCAGGATCTTTGCAGTTTCACGTTTCGAATGGGTCTGCTTATAGACCCGTTGGACAGCTGCCCAATCTTGCAATCCGTACACCTTCTTTCGCCTCCTCTCCGTGACTGATTGCACACGGAGAGGATTGTACTTTACAGGATTGGGTGGGTCAATTCAGAGTGTTAAATTTTCAAGGTACAGTGTATCAGGAATGGGCTTTACTTACTCACGACCCCGCCACTAAGGTGGGTCAGTTTTCCTCGTAAAACCTGGGTCAATTTTAATTGTAAATCAATAATTTTCCTCAGAAACAACACGGCGGATCGCACTGACGCGCCTGGCAAGGTGCTGAACACCTTCCTAGTTGCGCGGCTGCGATCCGCCGAACTCTTAATCTTTAATTTTTTCGCTGCTCCCGGCAAGTTTCCCGGTCATCTTTTCGTACGACAGGCGGGCGGCATCGAGACTTATATCACATTCAAGTTTATAAAGTCGAACGCTTCTTGTAAGGACGTCAAGGTTGTGCAGATGATTCTCTGTTCCTCCTTTATCCAAGGGCCGAAATGATTGCTCATAAAAGATCGGGTACATCTCCTCCGGAGTAGCCTCCCGGATGACATTTTTCGTTCCCTGAGAAAT
This sequence comes from uncultured Clostridia bacterium, assembly GCA_946629525.1. Taxonomy (GTDB): domain Bacteria; phylum Bacillota; class Clostridia; order Lachnospirales; family Lachnospiraceae; genus Chordicoccus. The sequence goes on along the minus strand of CAMOXU010000002.1, from coordinate 36,686 downwards.
GCTGCAGATTGCCTCCACCGGTGCGGACATGTTGCAGCCAAGCCCTTCCTTCCCCATCCATGGTGAACCATATGCCATTACGCACCCTTTCTCGACCTTTAGAAAAGGCTTATCATCATTGACCATGACAACATCATAATCTTTTAGAAGTTCCCGCCAAAGGCGAGCGTGGGTAGATTTTCCGGTACCGCTGGGGGCAGTAAAAATATATGTCCGGCCATCGACACAGATGCCAGAACCATGAAAGAGAAGAATATCCAGGCTGGAGAGACAGCTTACAATCTTGCGTTGGATAGCGCAGAGTTCCAATGCATCCAAGGAAAGCTTCCCTCTTCCATTTCTGCTATTAGCTATTTCCTCTCTCCTAATCTCTTCATCAGTGACCGTGATGAAAAAATCTGTTTCACCCTCCGATTCATATCCTTCAAAAAATTGCTTGAGGCCGGATCCTTTCCCCTGAATCAGAAATTTATACTTCCCCAGTTCAACATGTATTGACTCCAACTCTTCCTGCTCCAAAACCATTATAAAGATGATAATTCAATCAAGAACATCCATTTGTTCCTGCCAGCGCAGGTTACAGAGCACCCTATTCTTTGTGAAGCTGCAATCAGCAAATCATATAGTTCTCTCCACTTACTTTTAATCCCATCAAAAAAGGCTTCACTTTACGGATTTCTCTCTGAAATATAGGAATTCTTCGTAAGAAATTGTTTTTATCAGAAAAGCAATAACGAAAAAGACCTGCATGACCTGCAGGTCTTTCTACGTTTGATGCACTTCTATACTATCGACTCATAATAAGGGTCATCTTATTCGGCTTCTATACCTGATGAAACCTCTATTGTATGTAAAACTTTCTTATGCCTAAAACCAAATACCATCTCTACAGGTATTACATATCGCTACCGGAATTTTGATCTACAAACATCTTATCTGTACCTTCTCTATACCCAGAACATTCACCGCTGCATGTGGAACTGGCTGTGGTTAATAGCGTTACTTCAGTAAACGCTATTGTCGGGATTTCAAATTTTTCACGATTTTCCATTTTTATTCTCCTTTATGATATAAAAACCTTACAACTCCTATTCTTATTCTATCATAATCATCTATAAAGTAAACTGAATTCTAATACAATCACTTGTCAATTTTTGTATCCATTATAAATCAAAACAGTTTTCCAGCCTCTCGAAGGACAGTCTCTGTAATAAGATTCCCATTATCATCCAGCAGGATTTTTTTTCCGGACAGCATGACCAAAAAATCTGTAAGTACTTTCTTTGCAGTCCCCTTATCTATATCATACTTTCGAAGTACCCGCTCTATCAGTTCGCCAAAAGAAATATCATTATATAGCTGTTCCAGAATAAAAGCACCTGTGGAATTCATCCTCAATATCTCACTATATTCAAGAGAATCCTCTTCAACTGCAACCGCAACGATCCCGAAACCAACCTTCTGCGTTGCAAATTTATATCTCAGTTTCACCCTCTTCCCCAGCCTTTCCTAATTGCCGAGCAGATCCTACTCCATCCCAGGATGAGCCTGATCTGGATCTTAGCCTCATTTTTTCCTTAATTCTTTTAATCTGCAGCTGTACGTCAACAGAGTCACAGCCTTCTTTTGCATCCTTATTGGGGCAGCCATTGACAATATAGCAATCCGGATACAACGGACAGGGCCTGCATTTATCTTCCCGATAGAAACGTCGTCCAAAATCTTCTCTCACTTTGACGTCCAGCTCTTTCGTATAGATATCTCCCAACAGGACATCCGTGAGACCTTCACAAATGCCTACTTTTCCATCTGGCAGGATTGTCACCGTTTCCCGTCCGCTGGCCATACAGAAGTTGTTTGCTATTTGTTCAGAAAAGAACTTTTTATCCTTTTTTCCAAACAACGTCTTAAGCTTACCGTTCATCTCATTGAGAAGTCCATACATAAACACTTTCTCATCGTTCGTATAGTTTGTTATCTCAATCAGGGGACTCGTGTAAATCTTAATGTTGCGCTCCTCTTTAAACTCTTCACAGAGAAAATCGACAAGATCCTGTATTTCCCTGTAATTGTACAGTCCCATATTCAGTCTGATGCTGACTTTTATATCAGCCTTGAGGAGACCTTTTATATTTTGCAGAACTCGCTCAAACGGATCAGTGATATCCGTCACATAGGCTTTGACTCTATTGTAGACCTCTCCGGTACCGTCCAATGTAATCTGAACACCTTCTAAATTCCAGCGATTATTAGCTATCCCGATTAGTGTGCTGTCAAAAAGTAATCCGTTAGAAACCATATATGATTTAAACTGAATCCCTCTGGCTCGCATGCCGTCCGCTATATAGTCAATAACAGGATAATTAAAAAGAGGTTCACCCCCGAACCATTCGATATAGACAGAATCCCCCTTAGCTTGTTCCTCAATATACTCTATTACCTGAGATGCCGTCTCCATCGTCATATTTGAGCCCGCCATACGCTTCTCAAAACAATAAAAGCATCTAGCATTACAGTCTAGTGTAGTAAAAATATGAAATGCATGAATATTTTTGGGTCGGCTATCCATCAGTGTCAGAACAGCCCTGCACTCATCTACCAACTGTTGATCGTCGTGCTCCTTCGGAACCAGGTACCAGTTTTCTATAAAATACCTCCTGATCTCCGGCGATTCCAATTCACCTAGATCTATCGCAATCATCTCATGCGTCAGCAGATTAAAAAATATTTTTTTATCAGCCTCTTCAGTTGTCAATACATATGTCAATGGGCGATATGCCTTTTTCATGATAGGTTGCTTTCCAAGCATTCCCATCGCAATTGAATCCTGTTTTAACAATTGCTTCAATCTTCTGTTCCGCCTTAAAAAACATATAATCAATTCCGCAAAGCCTAATAAACTGAAAAAGGAGGGGGAAGATAATTCTCCCCCAACCTCTTCTGAATTTCAAAATCCGAACGGAGAGCAGTCAAAAGACTGCCCACTCGTTCTAGTGTGATAATTACTGTTCATCTTCTTCCTTACGTCTCTTAAGAAGGATAATGAAGAAGAATCCTGCTGCTACCGCTGCTGCTATCAAGCCAAATACCAGATAGCTCGAAGCCGTCGCAGATGTAGCTGCTGTCTGTCCAACATCGTCATCCTTGTCAACGTCTCCACCGCCGTTTCCGTTGCCCTTGATATCCTCCTGACCCGAATTAGACCCGTTGCCAGAATTGCTGTTATCGGAGGAGTTTCCGGACTGATTATTCGACTGCGAAGAGCTAGCGTTGCTGTTACTGCCAGACTGATTGCTGCTGGACTGACTATCGTCTGTCTGATTGCTGTTAGGTGCTGTCTGGTTAGACATTACTGTCTCGTTCGCTGAGCCTTCGTCACCACGGACGTCCTCGACGATTTCACGGATAGAACTCTCGTCCATTCTGTTGCCCGTGACAGCGTAATAGACACCTGCACTGGCTACACCAAGATTTTGAGCCCCTGAATATGGCTTAGAAACACTTCCGCTGCGATATCGTGTAACCTCTGTCCTCCATGCTTTTGCACCTTGAGAAGGATCAATATAAGTTCTAAAGATATCCAGCTGTCCTTTACCACCGACATTAATCGTTGCTCTTTTTTCCGAAACTATCGTTACAGACGGCTGTGTTCCGCCGCCCGGTGCATTGACCTCCCAGATCAGACCTGCTACCGGAAGCTTATAGAAATCAGAATCAGCAACAAACTTAATATCAGTATCCTTCGTCCATTTTGGTGAATTACCTGACCAGGATGAATACTTGACATCATAATCGTTCTGTATATAGAACGCTACTGTATAAAGAATACGAAGTGTCTTTCCCGTTCTGTCAAGGAATGTAATGTCAGACATAGTATTGAACGAATTTGTCACATTGTTAATCGCCTGTGCCAATCTGTTATTCTTATCTGACAATTCCTTATTCAAACGGTTCCGCTCACTTGCAGATAACGTACCGCTTGTATTGTCGTAATTCGGGTAACCTGTTGTTACTAGATTACCGGACTCGGTGAATGTAAGCTCCTCACGAAGACCATTGCTCTTGACGTGTGTCTTTCCATCCTTATCCTTATAAGTCATGACAACGACACCCGCAATCGATCCGATGTAGATATGAGAACCATCCAGCAGGTCAATCTCACTGACATTTCCACTGGAGAGATTATCATCCTCTGTCGGTGCAATGTCCTGCAAAGATCCGTAATACTCATATGGATTGTGCTTCGGATCATCCTTACTCTTCTGGAGCTCTTCCTTTTTCTCCTGCTCAAGAAGTTTCTCTGCGTACTCCTCACCGTGCTTCTTGCAAAGTTCTTCGATCTGCGCCTCCGTATAAGTACCCGGATTCGCCTTTTCGGCGTCTTCCAGTTCTTTACGATATCTCGCCATCTCAGTATCATACGCAGCTTTCTTACGATTCGAATCGGTAATGCATTCCTGAACCTGTGTCGCATGCGGTTTTTCCACCCACTCAGCGCCTTCGGTCGTCGAATTCTTACTGAATTCATTCGTTTTCTTCTTCTTGCCGCCATTGTCCTGCGAGAAATGATCACCGTCCACAAAATCACTCGTTTTCAGATCTACCTTTCTCGAGAGAATGATAGAGTTCTCAAGAACGATTCTATTCTGCTGACCGCCTTTAAGCGTTGCATAACCGTTGGTCCAGCCGAGAGATCCGCCTTTGTTTCCGGTCTTGGTGAGAATTTCACTCTCTATTCCTTCATCGCTGGATTCGCCGGTTGCAAGTGCTTTGAAGGACTGGTATGCCCTGATATTAGAGCCATTTTTGATATAGACCCTGTTAAAGAACTCCAGTCTCGTATCTGCATATGTTCCCATTCCGAAGCAGAATGCCGATAATGAGTGTGGATATGTCTCTGTAGTAAGATTCAGATATCCTTCCAGTGCCTTCATTGTAACGTTGCTCGCAATAATATTGGAATGATCAATGACCACCTCAATATTTGTTCTGTAGAAGTTGTTCGTGTAAGTCTTTCCTCCCGCGTAGAAGGATCCGATATCCGAGAGCGAATGAGCATACACCTTATTGTTCTTGCCAGTCTGATCACCGTTTACTGCTGTCAGATTAGCCTGTCCGAACGGTGCATAGATCTCGGCATTTCTGCCTGTCGTGATGACCGCATGATTCCTGATCAGGTTATCAGCACGTGTTCCCATATCAGAATCAAACTCATTCTTGTGTTCCTTTGAATAGGATGTAATATTATCCCCTTCACCGGCTGTTACCCTCAGATTGATATTACCCAGATATGTACGAAGTCTTGCCTGATCTCTCAGATCAATATCGATATTTCTCTGGATGTAGTTCAAAACATACGCATAACCTTCAGAGAAGAAGTCTTTTGTCTCAGTCTCGGATTTCGTGTATACATAGGCTTTGGCCGATGCACTAGCATTTATATCCTTCTCTGCAACTACGAAAGACCTATCGCTGAATTCAACGAATGCCTTCTGTCCCACATAGCTGTACGGGAACTTTCTGTTTCCTTTGAAGTAAGCGCCTACGCTGCTGTCATTAATTTCTGCTGTAGAATTCGCTGCAGCATCGGATACAAAGTTTGCATTTCCTGTTCTGGCAATGACCACAGCACCGTCTTCGACATCAACACCTGACCAGGTATGTACCAATGTCGGAACGACACAGTAGGAAGATCCTGTAAACGAAATCTTAAGTCCTCCGATCAGAGCTGCATCCGTCGTAGCATTGTTCGTCGCTTCCAGGCGAAGTACAGCGGCCTCAACGTAGCTGTTCTTTCCGACAACTGCATCAGATCGCTCATAACCGTACTTCTCTCTGATCTTCTTGTTCTCTTCATCCTGAGACTCATCATAATTGCCGCTGTCGAGTATCTTTTTACCCGGTGTTTCCTGATAGTAATCACCAACACCAGCTGTAACGAAGCCCTTCATCTTGTCAAAGAGAGATACGGCTCCTCCTGATACCGAATACGCCCTACTGGTCGCATTCGAACTGGAAATCAGATTGAAAAGATTCCCTACAAAAAGCATGAGGTAATTTCCGGTAGACGCCTTTGTAACATCCTGTGTATAAGACGTTACCATCACTGCTGTATCCTTCAGCAGGCTTGCGCTAAAACCATCAATGACATTTCCGTAAGCCATTGTCGTGGATTCTGCCCTAATGATTGCGTTATTTCCGACTCTGACTATACCACGCTCATAGATGTAAGCTTCATTGATGACTTTGCTGATTACCTCTGCTTCCGTCATCTGGAAGCCGATCAGTGAGAACGAGACACCGGACTTGACTTCTTTGTCGCCTTCCTTGTAGCTGTCCTTGTAGCCGGTAATAGCTACCGCTCCACCCACCGACTTTTTATCGATAACTTTATATTCGAGATAGTTGTAAACGCTCTTGATCGTAAGATCATTGTCAATGTCCGTCTCATCCCCTTCGGTATCGAGATGTGCTCTCTGTGTCGCGATATTCTCGGATTTCACCTGCGTACCGCTGACCTCAATGCCGGAAATCTTTACTGTATATACGCCGACACCTGCGTAAGACGAAGACTTGCCATTGACATATACCTTCGCATTGTTCGTGACATGAACGCCTCTCTTGACAGCCGCCTCACCGGTTACATCCGTCTTTGCATTTGCCCGGTTGTAGCTGATATTAAGACCGCTGACCGAAAGGTTGAGTCCGCCACCGGCCGGCACCGTCTCTGCCTTGGATCCTGCAGCGTAGAATACTGCTGTGAAGAGATCCTTCGTCGTCAGGTTCTGGCCATGCTGCATGACAACTTCCGCAAGGAACTTGCCGCCAGCCTTGGCATTGGAGACCGCTACACCGACCTGACCAAGATTGATATTGATCCGCGGCATCTTAATAGATGTCTCAGCATAAGACTCACCTGCAGTCTGTACATCCGTCTTCTCGTGAACATTGACAAATGATCCGTAAACAGATGCAAGAGATGTCGCATCAAAGTCTGCCGTAGCTACGGAGATTCGAATCACACCAAGGTTAACGCTTCCGTATGCACCCTGAACAACTTCCGCGAATGCTCCGCGATCTGTGCTCATTTTATCTACAGAATGCTCTTCCGCTGTATTGAACTTGCCTTTCTCAGTATTGTAGAACGTTCTCACGTTGAGGTTCTTCGCCTCAATTGTTCCGTAGTAGACCTGCGCTCTCTGTTTTGCTGTCTGATAAGCGGAGGAGATACTCACTGAGATACTTCCTGCACTGACACTGAGACCCGATGCTGTGACGGCCTTGACAACCGAGTTCGCCCCTGCGAATACATTGATATCGCTGGCTGCCGTAATGGCCGGCTCTGCTGTCTTTGTCTTCACACCGATGATCTCCGCAGTATTTGTCAGATCGTTCTTTGCGTACGCAACGTTGACACCAAGCTCAAGTCCGCTGATGTTGAGAGCGATCATGATCTTGACATCGACAGATGCCTTGACGCGGTTATTCTCATCCGCATCGCCCGCATTGACATTGACGTTCGTCGCATTGACCTTCACATTGGTTGTATCCAGATGTGCAAGGTTAATACTCTTGATCCGTCCGACTGCTACCTGAACACCGCCCGAAATTCCCGAGATCGTAGCGCCAAGGGAGTAGGAGTGGATATCATTGTTCAGGATTGCTTTGATCGTAAGATCTCCCGTCTTGATGTTGGTATCCGCCACGTAAGCTGTATTGATGACTTTCGAGTTCGCAACGGTAACCGCTCCGTTAAGACCGATACCCTGTACTGCGAATGAATAGCTATCCAGTGTCGATGTCGCTTTTGCATCAGCCTTCACATCCACGCTCTTCGTTGTGATCGTGTTGTTGCCGCTGCCGTTCGCGCCTTCCACTGCATCGATATCTGCTCCGTCGACCTTCGGTGTTCTTCCGATGAATGCAAGGTTCTTCGCCTCATTGAGGGAGACCATGACATTGATGCTGACACCGCCAATGCCAACCGTCACAGTTACGATCGTCGGATTCGCATTGGATGTCACATCCGATGTGACGACAAGTTCTGCATCCGGAGTATTGATGAGGGCTCCTCTTCCGACATATGCCTGCACCGTAGAACGGTTCGCGGACACTGTGATGGATGCTGCAGCTGCACCGACCCCGAAGGATCCGGAGACGCCGACCGGTGATACACCTGCCAGACCGTCTGCATGGACATATACCTTTTCAGTCACATTGTTGACTTTTGCTGTCTTTGTGATTCCAGCTTCCGCATTTCCATCGAAGTATGTAAGAGCGACTGTTGCGGAAATTCCGCCGTAGAAACCGCCGCCGGCTCCGATGAGAATATTGTGAAGTGAATCATAGTTGTATGTTGCATGAACATCGACGTTCTTTGCGCTGTTGATCGCACCCTGCATAAGTGCTCTCACATCTGTGGATACACCTACATAAGCGATCGATGCGCTGACGCCTACTGCTCCGCCGCCGCCAATTACGACACCAATAACATAGATACCAAGTTCCTTGGTCTTATAATCGCCCTTAGCAATGCCCTGCTCCTTGAGCTGATCCATGACCTTTCCGGAATTCATGGTGTCATTGAAATTAGCATCCTGGTACTTGAAAGACTTACCATTATCGTTCGTCGGAATGACCGATCCCGAATATGCGATCACATTGATGTCATTGCCTGCTGTAAGAGACGCATACTCCGTAACATCCGCAAGGACGTTGGAGTGCAGGAGCTCAACCGAAATGCTCGCGCCGATGCCTGCCACGCCGCTGCCGGAAATCGCGCCCGAAATCAGAAGGCTGGACTGGATTTCCATAGCCGTGACATTGATGTTCTTTTCTGCATCGATTGTCGCTGCTCCGATGATCGCGCTTACAACATTCTTCAGGTTCTCCGCATTCTGCGTTGTGCTCTTCGTGATGATCTCAGAAGCCTTGCCGGCCTGTTCATCAGTGGGCTCCGCATTGACAGACTGTCCGTCGGAAGCTGTCGTGGAGTTCTGGCCATAGCTGCCGTAATTTCCTTCCAGGTTGTCTCCGCCTGTGATCTTCATGACAGATTCATCATCAGACGTCATGACAGCTGAAAGTTTTCCTGTCTTGGACTTCTTCGCATCCGCTGATGCCGGTTTGAACTCAGCATTGCTCTCGACGTACGATGTTGTAGCGACCGGGTCAACGCCTGAGCTGTCACCATTTTTCTGGTAGATTGCGTCATAAGCATCCTTATTCAGCTTCGAGCCGACAGATACAACAGCGACATTCGCAGAGATCGCTGCCGTTCCGGATCCGGCGATCGAGAAAATGAATCCCTCGAAGTTCCTTCTTGCGTCGGACTTGATGGAAATATTCTCGTTGCTGAGGATCTTTACATGGTTTTCTACAACTGCACTGACCGTAGAGTTGACGCTCGCCACAAGGACTGAGAGTTCAATCGCAGCAGTGCCCGCGCCGCCTACTGTAGCGACGACCGCAAGTGCATCGATCTCTTCATATGCCAGAATGACGACTTCGCCTGCTCTGTCATCTTCCTCTGCAGTTGTGTCCACGCCTCTGATCTGTGCAAACGCGCCGACAACTGCCTTTGTGGAACCGCCAACGACGATCACTTCAAGAGAACCGCCGACTGCTGCTGTTCCGGCACCTTCTGCGCCGATTGCAAAGCCATTAAGCTTGGAAATTGTAGAAGCAGTAAGATTTACTTCATTGCTTCTGATATCCGCTGCATCGTAGATCCTTGCATAGGTATCGTAATCAAGATTGATCACTACACCGGTCGCTGCAATTGCTGCTGTTCCGGCACCTGTCGCTGAGAGACCTACATTGGTAAGGTCTTCCTTTGCAGATGCAACGACATTGACTGCCTTATCTGCGCGAAGGACCTGTCTTGCTTCAGCCTTTGTGAAGTTATCTACATTGACGACTGCCGCATTGCCCGCGACCGCTGCTGTTCCGGCACCGCCGCCTGCTACTGTAAACAGGAAGACGATATCATTGCTCAGCGCCTTGACATCGATCTGGCCGCTTGCAAGCATATAGGAAGCGTTCGTCAGCGTCTCTACCTTGGTATTCAGACCGAGATACGCGATCGTTGCGCCGACTGCAGCTGTCTGTGCTCCGGAGAGCCCGCCGACCACGTCGACGACGTCTGCATACGAGTCAGCCTCCACATCGATGTCTGCATCATTCGAGCCATCGATTCTTTCGACCGCATAGCTGTCATCTGCTGCCCACTCATCCAGATCAACACCGGATAACAGAGTCGCGTGATCACGTACATGTGCGCGTACTGTGTTGTTTACGATCAGTGTATTAATTGTTCCGCCGACTGCAGCTGTCTTTCCGCCGGCCCCGCTCAGGGATACCATTGTGACGTCAGCCTTAGCAGAAGCGTACAGAATAATACCGGTCTTCGAATCTGTTCTGTCTTTACCGTCAGCATCTTTTCCGGGTTTGGAAACATTGATTGCCGGAAGTTTTGCCATAGCCTTGAGGGCTGCCCAGTTGTTGACGATGGTGTCTACGAGATTCTGCTGTACAACAGTAGAAATCGTAGCGCCTACGCCTACATCCTTACCGAATCCGAAGGAGAGCTGGACAAAGACTGAATCAGAGTCGATTCTGGAATCAGCATAGATGTTGCCCTCTGCCGTGATTGTGGTAGTGTTCTCATCCATACCGTTCTTAATATCTTCGGTATTCGTAAGAGCATCATCCACATCCACATTGCCGATCACTGTACGAACAATGTTCTTATTGACAATGATCGGGATCAGTCCGCTGATACCTGCCTTCTGAGATCCTGCTGCACTGACAAGGACCATGACTATGTTCTCGTCGAGAGAGGACAGGATCTGTGCGTTTTCACCTGCAATGATTTCAGAATTCTCTCCGACCAGCGCTGCGACTTTACGTCTCAGCACGTTGACGGAAAGGATGCCGTCCACTGCCACTTTCTTACCATAACCTGCTGTCAGGTCGACTGTCACGATATCGCTGTCTGTATTCGCCTTGATGATAACATCCTTGGCTGCCTCAAATGTCGATGCACCTGTATTGGCATATGTCTTGCTGTCGGATGTAAGGACGTTCAGAACAGCTGCGACCTGAGCAGTTCCCGTTGCCGCCGAAGCTGCTGCGATGACACTGACGAAATCTTCCTCAGTCTCTGCTGTCAGCTTCACAGAATCTTCTGTACTTGTGATATGTGCAGAAGTTCCGGCTTCCGCCGCGGTCTTGCTTGTGCTTGCCTGAACATTGATGACACCGCCGACAGCGACCTTCTCGCTCTCTGCAAGTGTACCAACGATCTCAAGAATATCATTCTCAAGATGAGCCTTGATCTCGGCCTCACCCTTCGATGTGATCTGTGCATTGTCGCTGACGCCTGCATAAATGTCATCGTCAGTAACGCCGATTGCAATCGTACCTGCCACAGAGACCTTATCAGCATGGGTTCCCGCAAAGGTCACCATCAGGCTGTTATTCATCTCTGAGGAAGTCTGCTTATACGTATTGCCTGCCGTGATGACATCGCTGTCACCCACGACTGTGCGGATCGTGTTGTCCGTGGAGATGACTGCTACTGTCGCGCCGATCGTTGCGTCTGCGCTTCCGTCGAAGCTCACGCCGCCGACCAGTTCTCTTGCAGTGACATCCGATGCCGCCTCGATACGTACATCATTTGCTGCCTCGATCACAACTTCCTTCCCGAGGATTGTCTCGACTGTCACGTTCTCAAAGAGAAGCGCAATAGAGCCGGCTGCCGCGAATTTATCGTCCTCGCCGCCTGTCGCAATCGCACCGGAGATTGCCTCCAGATAATAGTTCGTGCTGGAGAGGAAGTTCAGGTCGTCAAGTTTCGCAAGGATGTTCTCAACATCATTGAGATTCTTGTAGACCTCGATCGTCTTGTTATCAGCATTTTTCTGAGAATCGTTCTGAGTAGTTTCTCCGTCCTTCTTCTCAGAAGACTTGCTGTTGTAATTGATATGGATCAGGCTGCTTGTATCCCTTTCCTTATCCTTGGTGAACTTGATGTAGTGGCTGAATTCAAATGTACTCTTGTAATCAGACCAGTCTACCTTTGCCTTCTCCGCATAGATAGCTACATCGTTGCCCTTGATGGTGACCTTGTCACCGATCAGCGTGCGTACTACATCGTCAGCATATACGTTGATAAATGCAGCGCCTACTCCGCCCTTTGCAGATCTTCCTGCCTCGACACCTGCCGCGCGGACAGCATATTTGCTCTTGTCCGTAGAGAAGATGGAGACATTGCCGCCGGCCTTGGTCATGATATCGGAGTTGTTCCCAACAGATACTTCTGTGTCTGTCGCAGAGTACAGGATAGAGACTGCTCCGGCCATTGCGAAATTGGATCCGCCTGCCGATGTTCCGGCAACCGACTGAACGGTGAGGAGACCCTTATACGCGCCGTCGAGGTTCTGTGTGTTTTCCGCCTTGACAATGATGTTGCCCGCAGACTCTACATGAGCTTCTTTCTTCTCATCACCGACCTTGACGATCGTCTTGTTGTGGTTTACAGCTATGCCTACACCGAGAGAGATGTTGTAGCTGTCCTTGCCGCCGTCAGCCATCGTAGCTGTTGCAGCAGAGCCCTTCGTCGTTCCGTTGCTGTGGTTGATCGCCTCAATAACTGCATTCTGGTTGCTCTCGGAGATGAGTCCGGTCACAATCGTGTTGGCCGTATGAGACGTTATGTTGAGACCGATTGCCGCTGCGACGCGGATCTTGGTTCCCTTTGCGCTGTTGTTGTTCGTACCGTTCGCCGGAACATTCGAAGAATTGTTCGAAGCTTCCTGGTTTGCATTGGTCTGCGCATTCTGGACAGTACTGTTCTCTGTTCCCTCAGCCCTTGTGTCCTGTGTTCCGAGAGCATTCTGGGAAAGGGACTTGCTGTTTTCAGCATTTTCACCCTCTGCCTTCTTGTTCTTGTTCAGAGCATTATTGATATTTGTTGCAGTTTCATTATTCTGATTGCTCTGCTTCGTGTTCTTGTTATCGCCGGTCTTTGTCTTCTCGGCATCCTGCTTCTTCTTCTCTTCGCTGTCGGACTCGTTGCTCTGGAACTTGGTCAGGAAGCGCTGCATATCCGCACCGATCGCTGTCGCAAGAGCCAGGCTGTCGTCCTCATCATAGGAATATGCCTTGACGAGCACATTGCCGTTCGCATAGAGTCTGCCGTTCATCTTTGCGTTCGCCTCGGAAGAAGCAATATTGATTGCAACTGCCGCGCCGACCGCGCTGTTGTCTGCCGTAGCAAAACCGCTTGCCTTTGTATCGGCCTTGCTGTTCGTCGTTGCCTTGACGAAGATATCCGCATCCGCGATTGCCGCATTGTCATCGAGCTTGCGGTCTGTTACCTTGCCGGAATCAGCTTTCGCTTCGCCTGTCGCATAGACAGCAGTGTTCTCTCCGACCTTGGCATTGACTACATTGTCGACGATGCCGAGTGCCACCGATGCATCGACCGCTGTCCCGTTGATATTCTGGCCTTCGCCTTCCTTCTTGACCGTGACAGGATCTGTACCGGAAGCGGATGTCGTCTGACGGAAGTCATTGTCAACCGCATTGATCAGGACACTTACGCCCTTTGCTGTTGCGCTGTCAACTTCAGCTTCCGTCTCGGTATTCACTATATCGAGCGCGAAGGTTGCACCGATACCGACGTTGCCATCTTCCTTCTTTGTCTCAGCAGAATCCGTTGTCTGCTTGTTCTTATCAGCAGAGCCTTCCTTCGTCGCCTTGGCAGAGGCTGTCGTCTCTTCCTTGTGGCCGCCGATCGCCTCTACGATAAGCTTTCCGGATGCAGTGCTCGTGACATTTTCCTTCTCGATGACTGCCTTATTCGAGCCATCTACTACGCCGATCGCCAGACTGCCCGCAACACCGACATTCTTGGCGCCCGCGCCTGCGATCGCCTCTGTCTTATTGGTGTGCAGCAGATCTGTCTTCGTCGCGTCTTCCGCTGCGGTCGCAAATCCGGCCTTTACAGTCAGATTCTTTGCAGCTACATTCTCCGCCGCGACAGAAGCTACGGTGTCATATTCAATGCTCGATACAGCTGCGGCAACGCCGATACCCGTTGTAGAGTTGGTCGCTGCGCCGCTTGCAAGGACATCGACATCCATCTTGTCCTCAGCGATGACATTCAGGTCTTCAACGGTCGTAACATTCTTTCCGCCGAGGATCTTCGCTTCGGATGTGTTGTACTGAATATTGAGGGTAAGTGCTGCGGCGATCTCCACACTGCCTTCAGAGGACTTGGCCTTCTGTCTGTTGGCTGTGAGAGAATTGCCTGTTCCCGTGTTGACGTTGTTCGTTCCTTGGCCAGCAAGCTTAGTCGCTCCGCCGACTGCCTTGTCCGCCTGTTTGTCCGAGGCACCGTCCGAGCCGTCGCCTTCGGAAGCGGATTTCTTGGCGTTGTCTGCCTTTGCCCCCTTTGCGCTCGAACGGCTGCGCGACTTGGTCTTGACCTGTGAGTTGGACTTTACGTTGATATTCTGTGCCTTGAGAGATCTCTTGGTATAAGCGCGGCTGCTGTCATTCTCGATCGTGATCATCAGATTCACGCCGACTCCCGTGCTTTCGCCGCCCGATGCAGCGTCTGCAGCCATCTCTCTTGTCTCCTTGTTGTTGGCCTTTACATTGAGGTCGCCGGCTGCGGTGAGAAGCTCATCCGCTTCCTTCGCCTCGCCGATATATGCCTTGGTATCAATACCGCTGTACATGACAGCGAGCGATCCCGCGCCGCCGGTCTTTCCGCCTGCGCCGGATGTGACCAGGAGACGATCGTCACCTGTATGATCTGCAGTCACATCGATCTTCGAAAGGGTCGGAGCCGAAGTCTCGATTCCCTTTGCGACCGCATTCTCAATGTCAGAAAGCGTGATGCCCTTGGATGCGTCCGCTTCCACGAGCTTCTTGTAGGACTTGATATCCGTTCCGTCTTCAATTCCGCTGTAGACGTCATGGCCATTGACCTCAACTCCAAGTCCCGCGCCGACACCCAGTTCCTCGCCATTGCCGGCGTTTGCCGCATCCGCTACAGTGATGACCTTGCTGAAGCCCTCGCTCTTAACAGAGAGCGGAGAATCTGTCTGCAGATTGACCGTCGCTCCCTTTGCGATGAACGCGCTGGTCTTATCCGTCACTACGTGAATCGCTATACTTCCGCCGATCGCAGTGGAAGCCTTGGCGTTTCCTGCAAATGCTTTGACTACGGATGTCAGCGGTGTGCCGGCTGTGCCTGTGGCCGCCTTGATATCCAGGCCGTTCGCGTAGATCTGGCCGGCCTTGATGTAGGCCTTGTTGACGACTTTGGTAACACCGAGAGAAAGTGCGCCGCCAAGATTGAGCTTTTCGGATTTCTTCTCCTCGTTGCTGCCGGAGTTTCCGCTTCCGGAATTTCCGCCGTCGTTATTGCCGCTGCCGGAGTTTCCGCTCTCGGAGCTTCCGCTGCCGCTTCCGGAATTTCCGCCTTCCGACGGAGCCGGAGCCGGAGCTTCGTCGCCGTTCGCACCGGTAAGAGGTGCTGCGTTGTCTTCTTCGTTCTCGTCACCGGAGCCGCCCTGGTCTGCTGCCGGAGCGTCGCCGCCGGTCGGATCCGCAGCCGGAGCATCGCCGGAGTTTCCTCCCTCGGAGCTTCCGGAACCCGAATTGTCACCCGGTGTAACGGAAGGAGCCGGGTCGCCGCCTTCACTGCTTCCGCTCTCGCTCTCGCTGCCGCCTTCATTGCCGCCAGGTGTGACAGTAGGAGCCGGGTCGCCGCCTTCGCTGCTTCCGCTCTCGCTGCCGCCTTCATTACCGCCCGGTGTATTACCGCCTTCGGTATTGCCGCCCGGTGTATTGCCGCTCTGTTCGTTCTTCTTCTCTTCCTTCTTCTCTGTGTCGGACTTCGAAGCCTGTGAAGCAGCCTCGGTCACCTTGGAGGCATCCGCAAGTGTGAGCACTTTCGAATTTGCCTTGCCATCGAGAGAAAGTCCTTTGTTCGCGAAGAGAACGCCCGTCGTATCCACATAGACCAGATTCCAGTTTCCTGCAAATGTAAATGCGATCGCACCGTACATATTGTCGGAGGACTTGGTCTCGGAGCTGCCGGAGCCGTCCTTCTTCTGGAACTCAGCGGAAAGCTTGACGTCCGCTTTCGGCATCTTGAAGGAGTATGCGCCGTTCGTCTTCTGGATGGTCTCTGTCTTCTCAGTGCCATCTTCCGTATAGGTGTATTTCAGTGTTCCTTCCTTCAGTTCATAATCTTTTGCCGGATTGACTGTGATCACGACTGTGTCGTTCTCATTGGCCTTTCCGTTCTCATTGAACACGGAGCCCAGATTCTTGCTGTTCTCCTTCTGTGTATAGGAAGTGATCGTGTACTGTCCGTTCGGACTCGTTGTATCTGCGTCTCCGCCGCCCTGGGTGCCGTTCTCGAACATCGCCGAGGGTGCCGGACCTTCGCCGTCCTGGTCTCTGTCGTCATTGAAGAGATCAGAGAGATCGTCCTCGTAGGGCGTGTCATTGGTATTCTTCTTTGTATAGGAAGCTTCGAGGACGACATCCGCATCCGGCATCACGAACGTGTAGCCGGTGGAACCGGACACACCGTCCTTGACCTTCGAAAGATTCTTCGTCGTCTTCGTGGCCGAACCCGGCTCATAATAAGAGTAGGTCGCGCCGGACACTTTGTAGCCTTCTTTGGCCTTGACCGTCACATTGACCGTCTCGCCTGCCTTGGCCTTGGAGTTCGCAGTGATCGTAGCGCCTTCGGTCGACTTCGCAGTGATATTCTTGCCTTCGCCGGAAGTGATCTTCTTGTTCACTTCGTCGAGCTTCTTCTGCTTGTCTGCGCCGGCACCGTTCTGCTGCGCACTCTTTTTGGCCGCTTCCGTGGTATTCTTCAGAGTCTTCTCTGTGTTGTCCGCGTCCGTGTCCTTATTTTCATTCTTTCCTTCTTCCGCAGACTTGGCTGCTTCCGAAGTTGCCAGTGTCTTTACATTTTCAATCGACTCGGAATTCAAGGTCACTTTGCCGACCGCCAGGATCTCGCCGTGCTCCTCCACCGACGCGCTGGCATCCTGGATAATGATCCCCGCCGCGATGAAGGCACCGTAGGTCGTGTCTTTCGACTGCTTGGAGCCCTTCTCCGCTTTGGTGACCGCCTTCACAGACGCCTTCGCATTCAGATCGACGTCGCCGACCGCCTTAATGGTGCCCTTGTTGGTCACATGGGCATCATTGTTGACGATACCTGCGGCTACCGCCACCGCGAGTTTCTCCGTGCTGACCGCCTTGGTGAACAGATCGACTGTGCTGACCGCCTTGAGACTTACGTCCATGGCTGCTTTCAGCACACCGCCGTCCAGCACCTCAACGATTGCATCCGGAAGGACTATGCGGGCATTGAATGCCGTTTCCGCATTGTCGGCCTCGTCAGCCTTCAGGGCTGCCTTTGCAAAAGCCCAGATATTTCCAAGTGTCGATTCGACAAGGCCAGCAATCGTAATTCTGGATGTGAGGGACTTGATCGCCAGAATGTTGAGATTATATTTCTCAAGAATTTCCTCCGGCTTGATCGTCGCCTTCGTCTCCGCTTCGATGCTGACTCTGTCCGCTGTGATCGATCCGTTCTTCGAGACATCGACCGTTGCGGTGTTCATGTTGAATGCATTTCCTACTTTGATCTCCTGAACACCCGCGACCTCGACCGGAAGCTCCGTATCGATGAGCATCTCCGCTGCGTCAAGGGCCTTGATCTTAACAGTCTTCGCCTTGACCGCTCCGTTCACGACGACCTTCTCCGCCTCAAGCTTCAGATTCGCGTTCCCGGCATCGAGATTGCCGACCGTGAGCGTCCCGTCGTCCTTGACGATGAAGTTCGTGTAGTACTTTGCTCCGTCCGTCTTCGTGAGCTTCGTATTCTCCACCTTGCCCTTGAAGACGTAGTTCGCGCAGTTCTGCAGTTCCTCATTGTAGCTCGACGCGAGAGTGGAGATCTCGACTGTCTTCTTATTCTCAAGAGAATCTGTGAAATTGGAAATGCCTACTGCCGTGATCTTTGTTGTCGTTCCCTCTGATTCAACAGCCGTTGTGACGACGCTCTTTGTAGCTCCGGTAGTCTTTTCCTCAGCCGTCAGAGAATTCTCGTCCTTCAGCTTGCCGGTCAGCTCCAGCGTTCCGACCTTGTCGGAATCCGAGATGCGGACCTCCGGCTTGGCCGGCTGTGTCTCGGGCGTCTCCGGTGTTTCCGGTGTTTCGGAAGAGCCTTCGCCATTCGTATTATTCGTGGTCGTAGTGGTCGTCTCTTCCTTGACTGTTGCAAGGAGGTCGATCGTGTAGGTGTCGTCTCCGGCATCGCCGTAGATCGTCGCCACCACTCCGTCCGTCTTCGTCTTTCCTGAGAGTGCGATATCATCCGCGCCGTTTCCTGCCCGGACAGTATCGATCGTACCGCCTTCATCGAGTGTCATATGGATCGTATCAGCCTTTTCCGTTCCATAGATGCTCGTCCTGGAATTCTTAACGTTGATCGTCGTATCCAGCGAGTAATAGAGACCCGCAAGGATAACGTTGATCCCGTCGATCGAGATGTTGCCGCCGACCTTTGCGCCGCCTGCAGCACCCGCCGTGATCTTCGTCTTGTCGATCGTCTTGCCTTCTTCCGCAGCTGTGTATGACCCGCTCGCAAGAATGTAGAGCTTCAGGTCGTCACTCAGTGTCTGACCGTCACCCTTCTTGATCGTAATATCTCCGTCATACTGTCCGTCCTCAACTGTCACTGTGAGTTCAGTTGTGGAGGCCGTCGCTGCCTTGAGGGCCTCGTCGACTGCGAGCTGAATGGCGTTCTTTACTTCCGCCGATTCAGACGCTTTTGTCAGAAC
Source organism: uncultured Clostridia bacterium (assembly GCA_946629525.1). Classification (GTDB taxonomy): domain Bacteria; phylum Bacillota; class Clostridia; order Lachnospirales; family Lachnospiraceae; genus Chordicoccus. The sequence goes on along the minus strand of CAMOXU010000002.1, from coordinate 17,793 downwards.
GCTCTCGTCCGCCGTGATGGCAGATGCGCTGTTCGTCTTCTTGACTGCTTCCGTTACAGAGTTCGATCCGCCGGAGACGTTCTCCACATAAGATGCGGAGCCATCCGCCACACTTGCCGGATCAGAGACGTCTGTGTTCTTCGATTCACTGCCCGCGTGTGAGTCAGTGGTCGCGGAGCCTGATTCGGAACCCGAACCTGATCCCGATCCGGATCCTGAGGCTGATCCCGAACCGGACTCACCGGATCCTGAACCTGAACCCGAACCTGAGCCTGATTCCGATCCTGAGCCTGATCCGGATCCTGAACCCGAACCTGACTCACCGGAGTTCTGCCCGGAAGAACTTCCCGAGCCGCCTGCATCCGGATTCTGTGAGGATGAGCCGCTCTCCGAACTTCCTGATCCCGAAGGCGTATTGCCCGACGGATTCTCAGAACCGGACTGGTTCCCTTCCGAACCGGTGTTGGCGTCCTGCTGGTTTTCGGAACCCGCATTGCTTCCGCCATTCGGATCGGTGCTTTCCTCATCGGTTGCACCGGTCAGGGTCTCCTCGATTGCCGGCTCTTCGACAACGGGATCATCCTCCGACGCGAAAACGGCTGCAGCCATCGCCCCGTTCAATACGAGGCAGAAGATCAATCCGGCCATCAATACTTTAAGTCGTTTGTTCTTCTTTTTCGCCATATGGTTCTCCTTGTGTTTCTTTCGTTCCCCCTGCCTTCAACCCCTCATTCCCGCACAGATACTCCCCGGCTGCCGGTCGCCCGGCCTGCGCATCATGCCTGTGTTTTGAAAGCAAAAGAAACCATTGTCTATAAGTTACTGCCCGACCGTCGTTCTCCGGCTGATTGGATCTTCTGGCGATCAGGGTCTTTCGGTACAGTTTCCGGGGCTGTGCCGTCTATACGGATACATATTGCTCCTTGTGAACCATGCCGTTTTTGGGCATAGTACGCCTTATAGTATAGATATTATTATTTTATGATATCCGGGATAGAATTTCCACCAGTTTAAAAAATCTTAATCTGTATATTTTTTAATAGTTGTCTTCAATTCCTTCGCCGTTATTCATAAAATGCACATTTCTTATACCTTCGGTCTCATCCCGCTGTCTGCGCCGACCTGATGGATGCGAGCATTTCCTTTGCGGACGCCGCCAGTTCCTCATTGTCCGTTCTCTCTGCTGCGATCTCAAGCTCCTTTACGGCTTCGTCGTAATTTTCAAGAGCCAGATCTGCGACCGCCGCGTTGTAGTGGAGCTCTGTGGAATCCAGTCCGAGCGCGATGGCGGCGTCAAAATCAGCTTTCGCAGCTTTGTAGTCTTCGGCGGAAAGATTTGCGACACCCCTCATGTAGGTGTACTCCGCTTTCTGAGCTTCCGTCAGCGTGCTGACCTTAAGGAGCCGATCAAACAAAGGAATTGCTTTCTTTGGCTCGCCCTTCTGCAGATAATTCAGACCTGTCAGATAGCAGGTGACGATCTCGCCTTCGGCTTCCAGTTCTTCCTTGAGAAGCTTCTCGCCTGTGCTGATCGCCTTCTCCTGCATTCCCGCATTCGTCGCGGAGAGAAGGAGCTGAAGTTCACAGTACTGGGCTCCGCCGAAATTGCGGTTAAGCGCCTCCTCCAGATGTTCGACTGCGGACTCGTGCTCTCCAAGCTGCGCTTCCGCGAAGCCCTTCATAAAATGCAGAGTACCGTCGCCGTCCAGGTCGATCTCGAGCAGACGGTCACAAGTCGTTTTCAGCTCTTCATAGCGGCCATAGGAATAGTAGATGTCCGCGAGAAGACGCAGAAGTTCATCCTTCGTCTGCACATCCGCGAGCTGTTCCGTCAGGCTCTCGAGCGGCTCGATCGCGTCCTCATAACGCCCCTCGTCCACAGCGGCCATAGCCTTTGCGTAGTTTGTGTCTGCTTTTCCCTGTTCGCGCAGCGCGCGGATCAGTTCTTCGCCGACAACAGGGGTCCACTGATTCCGCAGTTCCTCCCGCTCCGCGAGCTTCTTCGTCATCTCATCAGCGCTTTCGGCAATTCTTACGTCCGATATGTACCCGTTCACAAGAACGCCCGAGACTGCGAGCACGATGGCAAGAAGAATGGCGAGCACTCTCACCCATGTCTTCTTGTACAGCGGAACTTTGACCAGGTTTTCAACTTTTTCGTTTGTTTTTCCTTCCATTTTCTGCCTGCCTTTGTCTGATCTCCTTTCTTTAATGATAGTGTCAGGTGTCTGCGGAACTCTGTTGTTCACAGGAATTGTTTGAATTACTCATACAATTCCTGTGAACATAGAATTCCGCAGCTGCCTGAGTATAGTATCCGTACACTACTATATACGATGCACTATCATTAAAGGACTATAATTTGATAGAGCCTTTTTAAAAATGTGATAACTTTGTGAAATATTACGGTCCCGGTCTGCGCATCCGTACGGAAGGGACCGGCACTCACGGAGCGAAATTCTCCGCGATCTCTCCCATCTTACTTCGCCGAAGAAGAAAGAGAAGGGCGATCCCGTAAGGGAGGAGCGTGAGAAGATGCATAAGACCGTAGGATCCGATGATTCCCGAGATCCCGCCATCCCCCCGGAGGACCAGTGTGGGAAAACCCGCTGCAATGTCATTGAACGCATGGATCGCGGCGACCACCCAGATATTCCCGGAGCGGCAGTAGATGGCTGCGATCAGCATGCCGACAAGAGCCGCCGAGATCATCTGCACGATCACGCCTGTCGGATTTGCGCTGAGAAAATTCAGCGCGTGCATGAGCCCGAAGAGGAGCCCGGATATAAGGACCGCTCTCCATACGCGCCCGGGCGTAACGGCCTGCGTCCGCGGGGCACTCCCGGGGATGCCGTCCGCCGTACTCTCAGCTTCCCGCAAGGACACTGCGTCTTTCCCGCAGACGGATGCATCGTTTTTCACGGCTGCGCCGAAGCCTCCGCGGAGCAGGACGTCCGCCGTGATCCCGCGGAACATGAATTCCTCCGCCATCCCCGTAAAGAGGAAAAGGATCGTCGAGAAGAGGATCGTCCCCTTCCCCTGGAAGGCGAGGCTGTCCATCCGGGAAATGATCGCCGAGACGATCGCGTAAAGCGCCATCGCGATCATGAATCCTCCGGTGAAAAGCCCTCTGAAAAATGTTCCCCGGGGTGCCCTGAGGACCCGGAGCTGTCCCGTGCATTTCATCATGAGGAGAACGAACACGAGAAGCGCGAGTTCAAAGAGGGCTGCCGAAAAATACCCGCCGATATATATAATATGAAGAAACCCGCATATCCGCCGCAGGACCGGATAGAAATACCGGCGCAGAAGCAGAAATCCGAGAATATAGCATGCAAATGTCCCGAGGACGATTCCGGCGGTACGGCCGCGTGTGTGCATAAGGTTGTCTCCTGACTTATTTTCTGTTCTGTATCACGCAATGCCCGTAACATATGCGGCGGGAGTCATGCGCGTCAATCTGCTTATATATAAGAAGAAAGTCACATCATTTTCTGATGATATGACTTTCCGATCAAGAACCCCGGCGCCTTGGTGCACCGCGCCGGGCGCGAAGCGCCTTCCAAATTGTTCAAGTGTAACCTGCCGGGGAAAGTTTTCCTGTGGACGGATCAGTAGGTAACAAACGTATACCCTTCCGCCATCGCCTCGTCGAGGAAAGGTCCCAGCGCTTCCTGATTTGCCGGAACCATCAGATGCATCAGATAGATTGCTCCGGGATGCAGCTCGCCGACAAATCTCGCGAAAGCTTCATCTGTCGAGGGCGGATTGGTCTGATCGTAGTCGTTGTAGGCAAAGCTCCAGAATACAGTCTTATAGCCGAGCTCCCTTGCGAGCTCCAGTGTCGCGATGCTGAAGCGGCCCGACGGGAAGGAATACAGAAAAACCTCATAAGCAAAGTTCTCCCGCATGTAGTCCTGCATCGAGACCATGTCCTCATAGGCACCCTCGATCCCGAGCGCCGGAACTCCCGGCTCCGGATGCGACCAGGAATGGCTTCCGACGACATGGCCCTCGTCGATCATGCGCCGGACGAGATCCGGATTCTCACTCGCATACATATGGTTGACGAAGAACGTCGCCCTGATCCCTCTCTCCGCCAGCGTGTCGAGGACCATGGCGGTATACCCGGCCTCGTATCCCAGTGTAAAGGTCAGCATGATGGTGTTGTCGGGATCCCGCACGAAGACCGCGTTATATCCCGCGTACGCGTCCTGATTCGCGACGACCTCGTTCGGCCGGTTCAGTTCATCGCGGTTTCCGTCATAATATCCGGCCCCGATGATCCCGTTGTCCAGCGTATTGATGTAGTCAAAATCAATATTCTCCGTGGTGAATCCGGGCTTTCCGTTCGGATAAGCCGCCCCCTGCTCCTCTGCCGGATCTGTCGTTTGGGCGATCTCATTGGCGACCTCCTCTGCCCTGGACGCAGCCGCATCCAGTTCCGCCTGTTCCGCCGCCGCAGATTCAGCTGCTGCCTGCGCTGCCGCCTGCTCTTCAAGCGTTTTGGCACTTTCCGCCGCGGAATCCGGTGAGGCCGCGACCGGAGCGTCCGCCTTTGTCTTTCCGCGGGAAAGGATCAGATTGACGGACAGTACCGCAATGATGCAAAGGCATATTATGATCAGGATCGAGTCGATGTTTTTATTTTTCATAAGATGATTCCCTCACGTAAAGCACTCCGGAGCGGGACTGCGTACCCGGCTGTCCGGGCAGAACAGACTCCCGTTATTTTAGAATAACAGAAAACTCCATACGAAACAAGAAAGGACGGACACGTTTTCGTGTCCGCCCCTGATCTGTTCTTTGCTTCTAATGTGCATCTTATGATTGCGAAAAGACGCCGACGCGTTCCTGATATCACAGGAGCCGCTTCGCGAACCCTGTAATCATAATTCGGCCTGCTTCGCAGACCTTTTTATCGAAAGCTGCTTCGCAGCTTCCGATAAGAAATCTTACAGGAACTTCGGCAGCTCCCGTCCCTCCTTCAGCCAGGTCCGATACTCCGCGGTAGCCGCGAAGAGCACGTCGCCGGAAGAATTCAGCGCTGTCTCCAGAGAATCCTGTACCACGCCGATGATGAAGCCGACTGCAACGACCTGCATGGACACGTCATTGGAGATACCGAACATCGAGCACGCCATCGGGATCAGCAGCAGCGATCCGCCGGCAACGCCGGATGCGCCGCAGGCTGCCAGCGCCGAAAGTACGCACAGAACGATCGCCGACGGAACGTCGACCGTCACGCCCAGCGTATGTGCAGCGGCGAGCGTCATGATGGAGATCGTAATGGCCGCGCCGTCCATGTTGATGGTCGCGCCGAGCGGGATCGATACAGAATAGATTTCCTTGTCAAGCTGAAGCGCCTTGCAGAGCTCCATGTTGACCGGGATATTTGCTGCGGAGCTTCTGGTGAAAAATGCAGTGATGCCGCTGTCCTTCAGGCAGCGGATCGCAAGCGGCCAGCCGTTCTTCCCCATCGTGATCGTGGCGATGAGCGGGCTGACGACCAGAGCCGAGAACAGCATGCAGCCGACCAGCAGCGCGAGCAGCTTTCCATATGTCGTAAAAATTGCAAGTCCGCTCTCCGCGACGTTCGTGAATACGATTCCGCAGATGCCGAACGGCGCGAGATTGATGATCCAGCGGACAGCTGTCGAGACTGCGTCGGAGATGTCATTTAAGACCTGCTTCGTCGTCTGGGAAGCGGATTTTGTAGCCAGCCCGAGAATGACAGCCCAGAACAGGATACCGATGTACTTTCCTTCCGAGATCGCCGCGATCGGGTTCGCGATCATATTAATGAAAAGATTCCTGAGAACTTCCGCGATTCCGGACGGCGCTGCCTGCTCAGCGGCATCTGCTGTCAGTACAAGGGTCTGCGGGAACAGAAAGCTTCCGACGACCGCGACGACTGCCGCTGCAAGCGTACTGATCATATACAGGAAAATGACCGTCGCGAACCTGGAGTCAAATCCTTCGCGTGACTGCGCGAGAGAGGAAATGACAAGTACAAATACAAGAATCGGCGCAATCGCCTTCAGGGCACCGACGAACAGGTCGCCGAACAGGCCGATGACCGGAAGCTTTGGTGCGACGAGTCCGAGGATCGCGCCAATTACGAGCCCGATCACAATGCGCAGAATGAGACTGGTGTTGTTGTAGCCTTTGATGATGGATTTCATTCGTTTTTCCCCCGTTTGATCTTAGCCGCTCCGGCGAGCATATACCTTCGAACACATCCCTCGTAAAAAGGAGAGCGGACCACGCTCTCACATCGCTCTTAGGGAGAGCGTCGACCGGCAGATCGTTCCCGCCGGCATGGTTCCCGAAATCGGGTGCGTCCAATAATCATACCACCTTTTCTGGATTTTATATACAGTTAAATTTAACCCAACCACTTCGGATGCTGTTCTGCCGGAAAGTTTCCAAAAGGTCTCCTTATCCGGTCTTGCGGAAGGAATTCCGAAACAGCTCTTCGTCCGGGTCTTGCGGGTATATTCCCGGATCGCCTATTTTTCATTTAAAAAGTAAGAATCCGTGTTTTTGAGGCGGCTCCGGACGAACCTGTATTTCCTCTGAGAATAAGGGGCGAAAAAGCAGAAAAAAATATAGAGAAATATTTATCCCTCACGGAAAGCCTCTCGTATCTATATATGTCAGGGCAAGAGAAAAAGCCCGACACAAGAAAAAACACCGGGAGCAAGGAGCCCGGCACATAAAAAAGCCGGGCGGAGATCCGCCGGCATACGCAAACCTTTTTCCAGAGTATAGATAAGAGCGGAATGAACCGCAGCGCACACCCTGCAAACGCAGGTTCACAAAAAACATCGGATACCGATCCGACAGGCTTGAGGCCCTGAGGCTTCGCCGGGATCCGGATACCGGGAAGGATGCGCTGCCCACTTACGACAGACTCAGAGACACGGTTGATACAGGCAACCTTCTCTCTTATATATCTCTCTTATATAAAGGCACTGCCTTTCATCAGTAAAACTGAAAAGGCAGTGCCGAAATCCAAAAAACAACGAAGCGCAATTCCTTCGGGCAAGCCTGCCCGACCGCATAAAGCAGGTTGCATCGCAGATGAGATTGCCCCGCTTCTTTATAATATAGAATGCAGCTTGTCCGGCACTTAAGCCGGGCGTTTTGCATTTACAGACTTTTTTCTTGTTTTTCATTTCAATTCAGAACATTTCAATATATAATATATCTTATCGGAAGTTCCGCAAGGAACTGCCGATAAAAAGGCCGATTTATCGGCCGAAGTTCGATTACAGGGTTCGCGAATCGGTTCCTGTAATATATCTTATCGGAAGTTCCGTAAGGAACTCCCGATAAAAAGGCCTGCGAAGCAGGCCGAATTATGATTATGAGAACCGCGAAGCAGTTCTCATAATATTTACATCTACCGACTTCCAGATTTTTTGCTGCACGTAAATATTCACTGCATATTTCAAAAACGGAGGCAAAGTATGAATTACGAAATCAAAGGCGGAAACCTTCCTGTCGTCTGCTGTCAGCTCGCCAAAGGCGAAGCGATCCAGTGTGAAGCCGGTGCGATGGCCTGGATGGATCCCGGCATAGAGATGAGCACGCAGGGAAACGGTCTCGGCAAGATGTTCGGCCGTCTCATGACCAACGAGAACATGTTCATGAACACCTACGTTGCAAATCAGCCGGGCGAGATCGCGTTCGCATCCAGCTTCCCCGGATCGATCCGCGCGGTCCGCGTCACACCGTCCACCCCGATCATCATTCAGAAGGGCGCTTTCCTCGCGAGTATCGGCAATCTCCAGAACGAAGTTTATATCCAGAGGAAGATCGCCGGAGGCTTCTTCGGCGGTGAGGGCTTCCTCATGAGGAAGATCAGCGGTGACGGAATGGTCTTCCTTGAGATCGACGGAGCCGCGATCGAATATGTGCTCGCACCCGGCCAGAAGAAGATCATCGACACCGGATATCTGGCGATGATGGATGCGTCCTGCTCCCTCGACATCGTCACGATCAAGGGCGTGAAGAACATCCTGCTCGGCGGCGAAGGCCTGTTCAATACGGTCATCACCGGCCCGGGCACAATTCTGGTCCAGACACTGCCGGCGAACCAGCTCGCGATGTCGCTGGCTTCCATGATTCCGCATTCATAAGAATTCGGAAATTGCGAAGCTCTGTGGAAAATGGAATCGGATGGACCTTTCCTTTTAATGCAGCGTTTCGCAAACCTCTGCCATAACTATCGAAAATCAGGGAGACCCCTATGCGCAAAGTTGACCTCATCACCGGATTTCTGGGATCCGGCAAGACGACATTTCTGAAACGCTACGCCGACTATCTTGTCCGAAGCGGCGGCAATATCGGCATCATTGAAAATGATCACGGAGCCGTCAACGTCGACATGCTCCTCCTTCAGGAGCTTCTCGGCGCGAACTGTGACCTCGAAATGGTCACCGGCGGCTGTGATCTCGAGACACACATGCGGCGTCTCAAGACAAAACTGATTTCCTTCGGAATGCGGGGCGCCGGCCGCGTGCTGGTAGAGCCGTCAGGAATCTTCGACGTCGACGAATTTTTCGATGTCCTCCGCGAGGAGCCGCTCGACCGCTGGTACGAGATCGGCAGCGTCATCGCCATCGTCGACGCGAAGCTCGAGGATGATCTGTCCGAGCAGTCGAACTATATGCTGGCTTCGCAGATCGCGAACGCCGGGAAAGTCATCATCTCAAGATCCCAGGAATCGACCCCGGATGATCTGCGGCACACGATCCGTCATCTGAATGAAGTGATGGAGATGTTCGGATGCAGGCGCCGCTTTTCAGACAGCGACGTGCTGAAAAAGAACTGGGACGACCTCACCGACGACGATTTTTCTGACATTGCCTCCTGCGGATACCTGCTTGAGGACCACGTAAAGCTCCCCTTCGACAGGGAAAATGACTACGATTCGGTCTACATTTTCAAAGCAAGGACGACGAAGGATGATCTGCTCAAGAGAATTCAGAGCCTCTTTGCCGACAGCTCCTGCGGAAACATCTTCCGGATCAAGGGCTTTATGCCCCTTGAAGACGGCAGCTGGATCGAACTCAACGCGACGCACCGCTCCGTCGAGGTAAAGCCGATCGAGCGCGGACAGGAGATCTTCATCGTGATCGGCGAGAAGCTGCACAAGGATAAGGTCCTCGCGCACTGGTCGGATATCATGGGCGAGATGTGACGAACGTAAGAAAAATTCTGCACAGCAGGAAAATCATTTCCTGCTGTAGAGAACGGCTGCGGTGCGGGGAAGTCACAGTCTGCTGCCAAAACAGACGGCGGACTTATGATTGGAAGAGAAAAGAGGGATGCTGTACAGCGATCATTCACCCTGTGCAGCATCCCTCTTTCTGTCAGAGAAGCGGCTTTTTCCGACGAAATTGCCATTCCCTTTTATTGCTTCCTTTGAATTTCACATGCAGGCATGCAAGATCCCAAAATCCATGATCACAGATCTGGTATTTTATTTAAGACCTCCGGTATAATTTCACTCCTGTGTCCGATAGAAAGTGCCAGAATTACCAGCTTATCGTCTTCAATAAAACAAATAAGTCGATAGTCTCCTATCCGATATCTCCACTGGCCGCTTCGGTTAGCTGTCAACCCTTTTCCATGTACTCTGGGATCCGCACAGTTGACAAGATTTTTTTCAATCCAGCCTTTTATCATCTTTTGTGTATAGTGATCCAGTTTTTTAAATTCCCTGTCAAAACGTGTTGTCGTCTCTACCCTGTAGTTCAAATATCACATTCCTCCCAGAGTTCACCGATAGGGCGGCTTTTCTTCTGATCAGCAATATACTCGTCATATGCTTCCTGTCCGACCATGATATCATACTCATCTTCAATTTTTTCAAACAAAGCTCTCTTAAAAGCTTCTGACAGAGAAAACGAATGAAGTTTGGCATAGCTTTCCGCCAGCATTCTTTCTTCATCTGTAAGCCTGATAGAAAAGGACATAACACCACCTCCATGTAGTACATGGTACTACATCTACCTTTTCTTGTCAAGTGAAATAAAGCTGCTGCACCCATCCTTTCGTTTGAGTGCAGCAGCTTTTTTCTTTACTATCAGGAATACCCCGGCGTTCCTGGCGCGCAGCGCAGGGTGCCCGGCACCCTCTCGTTTGCGCGGCCGCGATCCGCCGCAGGCTTTCTGAAGTTTATCCTCTCCGGACGATATGCACGTTCGAATACACATACCGGTTGACTCTGCAGATCGCCCACGGAGTATAGATGCCGCAGGTGATGCACGAGAGCAGCCCGTTGATAATGTAAATGCCGAACATATCCGTGCCTTTTCCGAAATATCCGGCGCGATCGCCCGAAACGACACTGCCGTTGTATTCCCACTTGAGGAGCGGAACGCTCGCCCACGGATACGCGATGCCGCAGGTGATCATTGTCAGGAAGCTGCACAGAATCGAGTTCCCGAGATAGGATGCGAAGGATCCGTCGAACAGTGATCCCGGATAGACTGCTTCGCCTATCTCCGGACCACCCATGTAAGCCGTGTGGCTGAGCTCCCATTTTTTGAGCGCTATGACAACGTACAATGAATACAGACCGCAGGTGATGAGCGTGAGAAGCTCCCAGATGATCCATTTCCCGAGAAGCTCTGCGCCCGTGCCGTTGAAGGTCAGCCGCTTGCCGTCGATGACAGTGTGCTCTTTCCTCCACTTGTAGATCCTGCAGAGGAACCAGGGTGTCGCGATTCCGCAGGTGAGTGTCGACACAAGCACTGTAAGGATCAGGTTGCCGAGAAGCTCCGCGCCCGTACCGTCAAAGTAGGATTCTCCCATGTTCATGCCGGGATAAGGACTTCCGCCCTGCGGACCGTACCCCTGCGGGCCATATCCCTGAGAGCCGTATCCCTGTGGGCCATTGCCGCCCGCCCGTCCGTCGACCGCAGTGGACAGTGTGCCGTACGCAGCCGCACCTGCCGCAGCGCCGTAAGATGTGGCATTGCCTGCCCCGCCGGGGCCTGCATTCCCTTTGCCGGACCGCGCCTGTCTCTCGACAGACCTGCTCCGCAGGACATTCAGCGATTCCTGAAGATTAAAGCTGCCGTACAGACCCGTTCCATAAGTGACCAGTTTGGCCACAAGATCGATTCCAAGCACCAGATCCGCGAGAATCAGAATGATCCTGACCGGGAGCACCTGATGGACGATCAGCAGTGCAAAGTAAATGACCGCAATAAAGGAAGCGATCAGGACAAATATGAATTCCTGCGTCTGCTCTATCTTTCCGGAGAGCACAAGGTAGACCGATCCCACCAGTACTCCGATGACAAGGACGAGGCACGCGACAAATACGATCTGTCTGACGAGAGAGATCGCGCTGAATATCGCGGATCTCCAGAAAAATGCCATGATCACCCGCATGAGCAGTCCGAAGAGCAGAGAAAAGACCACACCGAGAAGCGGTGAAAACCCGACAAGACCGCTGCCAAGGTGGATCATCCGCTCCACTGTGCCCGATCCCCGAAGCTTCGCGGGCTCCGTTCTCTTCTCGAACGACCGGTCACTTCCCAGATCCGGCCCGCCGCCGAAGTCAGGCCCGCCGCTTCCTCCGAAGCCGGAGCCGCCTCCGTATCCCGAGCCGCTTCCGAAATCCGGACCGCTTCCGTAGCCCGATCCGCCGTAGCCGGAACCGTCGCTGTAGCCTGAACCGCCATAACTGCCGGATCCACTGCCGTAGCCCGAGCTGCCATAGCCTGCGCCGTCATAGCCTCCGCCGGATCCGCTGTTGTAGCCTGAACCACCATAGCTGCCGGATCCGCCGCTGTAGCCCGAATTGCCGTAGCCGTTTCCGCCCGACCCGTTGCTGTAGCCTGAGCTGCTGTATCCGTTTCCGCCGGATCCGTTGCTGTAGCCCGAATTGTTGTAGCCGTTTCCGCCCGACCCGTTGCTGTAGCCTGAGTTGTTATATCCGCTTCCGCCGGACCCGCCGCTGTAGCCTGAACCGCCATAGCCGCTGCCGCCGGAATATCCGCCGTCACTGTACCCGGACCCGCCTTTGCCGCCGGAACCTCCGTAAGGGACACTCTCATCCCAGGAGCTGTCATCCTTTCCGGCTCCGCCGGAGTTAAAGTCGGGGCCGACGGAAAGCCCTGTCTCCGAATCGTCTATGGAAGCCAGGACCTTTGCGCCGCAGTACGGACAGAATGCCGCATTGTCTTCAATTTGCCTTCCGCAGCTGGTACAAAACATAAGAATCCCCCTTATCATATGTACAAATGAACAGTTACCGGACAGGAGCACTCTCTTCCTTCTGCCTGAAAGTGCCATTTACCGCGCAATGCAATTATCATTCACCATAATTGCATGATAATTACATAATCTGTCACAATGATATCTTACCTCTTATCAGAAGATCCGTGAGGAACTTTTGATAAAAGGCATGCAAAACAGGACGAATTGCTATACTGTTCATTATATCAAATATATATTTCTATAAAAAGCAAAAGCAATCGCCAAAACCAAAAGAATGCCAAAGACGACGGTCTCGGGAATCGACAGCTCCTCGGTCCCGACGCGTATATAGCGGACCGCCCTCCAGATCCCGTAGATCAGGCCGAACGGGGCAAGTATGAACACGAACTGGTTCGCTTTGTAGGCTTCGTGGATCCTGCCATGGAGCAGATTGACCGCGCAGTGGGTGATACCGCAGCCCGGACAGCGGTAACCGGTCACGAGCCGGATCGGGCACGGAATTCCGATCCCGGTAAATGAAAACCAGGCCGCGTAGGCAGCTCCCATCACAAGGATCCATCCAAGCTCCCTGAAAAGCCGCTTCGCCCTCTTTTTCTCCTCCTCGGTCATTTCTTTTCTCCTTCCGACCACGAAGTGTCTGACCTTATCCGGCCGCAGGCCTCCCGGTCTCATCCGGCCTCACCGATTATCCTTCCGGCCATGAACTGCCTGACCTTATCCGGCCTCATTCTCTCCGTACGACTTCCGCATCATAGACATCTGAGGAGAATGCATCCGCGATCCCCTCTGTAATGTACATCCTTCCGTCCTCTGTCAGAAGAGCCGCGTCGAAAAGATCCGAATGCTCCTTCCAGCACGCGATCGCCCCCTCCGTCCCCAGGACATAGAGCGCAGTCGAAAGTCCGTCCGCAAGGGTGCCGTCGTCACACACGATGCTCACCGAGACAAGGCCGTTCCGGGCAGGATAGCCCGTCTTCGGATCGATGATATGATGATAGGTCTTCCCGTCTCTCCCGGTTATATATCTCTCATAACCGCCGGAGGTCACTACCGCCCTGTCCGAACAGGCGATGACGCCGATCACGGGCTTCTCGCCGGCCGGATCCCGAAGTCCGACCTTCCAGTCTTTGCCGTTCGGCTTCGTTCCGAGCACCTGGACATTCCCGCCCAGATCGAGCATGGCGCTCGTGACGCCATTTTCCTTAAAAATTTCGATGACCCGCTGGGCCGCATAGCCCTTGGCGATCCCTCCGAGATCGATCTCCGCGCCCTCCGGCAGCCGGACCTCCCCCGTCTGCGCGTCAAATTCGATCTTCGACGCATCTACGTGAGAGAGGACTTCCGCGAGGGTCTCCGCGTCCGGAATATCGACCGGCGTATTCTCCTTCTCAACGAGATTCTCCTCGTCATAGAGTTCCGTAAATCCCCAGGCTCTCATGACCGGATAGATGGAAATGTCGAACGCTCCGCCCGTCATCCCGTATATCGAGAGCGCCCTCTCGAGGAGTTCCACTGCATCCTCGCTGAGAACGGCTTCCCCGGACGCGTTGAGCTTTGCGATCTCACTTGCGGGATCCCCGGTCGAAAAGACGGACTCGATCCGCCGGATCTCCTCCTCGGCCTGATCAAGGATCGCCTCGCCGTCCGGATGATAGACCCTGAGACTCATGACCGTGGTCATGGCAAAGATCGTGCGCTCATGAATATCCTTCTCCCGCGCTTTCTCACCTGACTTTTCGGCGCTTCCCGATCCGACGTTCGTTTGTGAGCCCCCCGCCCCGCTTCCTGCCGCTCCGCAGCCGCTGACAGCAAGAATGGCAGCAAGCGCAAGGGCCGCGAGAGATTTTCCGCTTCTCATATATTCTATAACCCCCATGTAAGGAAAATGCTGCACTGAAACTTCCTGCATATTCACCATCAGATACATCGTCCCGGCAGCACGATTCGATATTTAGCGTATCGTATCAAAAGCAGTCCTGTCAAGACGAACTCTGTGGTCATAACGCGGCCGATAAATCGGCCTTTTTATCGAAAAATGCTTCGCAACTTTCGATAAGATCTATGGTATTATATATTATTATCAGCGAAAACTATACGCACCGGGTTCAGGACTCACCTGCGTATCGTGCCCGATCACGAACAGGGTCTTGCGATACTCCGCGCTCCAATAGTAGCCGTGTGAACAGTCTGCACACATTTTCGCAAACCCTCGGATAATGAATAACTTAAGGAGAAAATATTATGCCGCCAAGCAGAAGGAGTTCATCCTCACACAGAAGTTCATCCTCACACAGAAGCTCCTCCTCTCACAGGAGTTCTCCCAGCAGGAGCTACTCCTCCCACAGCAGCTCCAGGGGAAGCAGCTCTTCTTCCAGAAGCTCCTCCGGAAGCAGTTCGAGCTCCCGCAGTTCGGGAAGATCGACCGGGTCCTCCGGCACGGGTTCCGGAATCGGCCGATCCGCCGGCATGCTCGGAGGTCTTTTCGCCTCCTCCCGGGGGCCTTCCAGACACAGCACGACTTCGCACACGAGTGCGCCTGTAAACAGCTCCCGGTCCGGACCGGCACCGCGCGCCGCATCTTCCCGCAAGAGCACCTACCTCAGGGAGGCGCCGCCGCAGTATTCGTCCGTTTACAATGAGCGGTCGACAAAATACATGCGCTACGGCCATAACCACAGGCCGCGCGTCCATCAGCTGCGCGATCAGTATTTCATTTTCTATCCGGCAGCCTGGACCGATCTTGACAGCGGCAAAGAATACCGCGCCGGCTACTATGACATGGCCACCGAGGAATTCTATGCGACACCCGAGGAAGGCCTCTCGATCCGTGACTACATCTGCGAATACTGCGATACCCGCGTCTCCATCGTCCCGAAGGACGGCGAGATGGCCAAATGCCCGAACTGCGGAGGAAACCTCACGCTTCTGCCGGAGGAAAATATCGCTGCTGACCAAAGCTCCGGCTATTACGACGGGCAGGCAGACAGCGCAGGATCCGGCAGCAGATCTGTCGGTACGAAAGGCAGAGCAACCATATTCATCATCACTCTGGTGGCTGTCATTGCCCTGCTGGCCGGGGGGATCGCTTATTCCGTCGGACGGGACAGGGCGTCACAGGGAGATACGTATACAGGCACAGATTCTGCATTCCAGACAGAGAACGGAAAGCGCTCCTTCTATGTCGAAGCGATCGGCCGGACGTATTCCTGGTCCAACGAGTATGACAGCTACTATGACGCGGACACGGACTGCTACTTCTGGCATAACGAGGACGTCGATCCGCCGGTCTGGCAGTACTGGTACGAGGGAATCTCTTCCGATTACGGTGATTTCGGCTGGATGGAATGGGACGAAGAGGAAAACCGATGGTACATCGACGACGGGAACGACTGGGTCGTCCTGCCGGATACCTATGATACCTCCTACCTGTGGCATATCGAATAAAGCAGTGTTTTAAGAACGCCCCGGCGTTCCTGCCGTGCCGCGCAGGGTGTGAGGCACCTTCCTGAAAAACTTCTCGGATATCCCGGTACGGCTCCTGCCGGAGATCCGGACGCGGGAAGCTGCAGGAAGCAGACCGGAATATGAACCTCCACCCCATGCGGTGCTGAGCCGCGTCCTATGGATGCGGTACTTACGCTGCTTCGCTTCATAGAAAAAAGCCATGACGAGCGGAATTGTGATCCGCCGTTCATGGCTTTTTCTTTTGCGCTGCAAATGCACATCGGAAGCCATCCGGCTCCCGATCTCAACAGTCCTGATGCGGAATTCGCTCATTAAGTATCCACATCAAACGCCTCAAGCCCCTTCTTCCCGGGCTCCTTCGCATCCCCGTGCAGGACAAAATGCATCGTGAGGAAGGCTGCCGCCATAAACACGGCCGCATAGGGGAAGAGCGTCGTATATCCGACGCGGTTCATGAGCCAGCCCGCGACGATCGGCGTGACCGTCTGCGCGGACATGCTGAAGGTATAGTACATTCCGGTGTATTTTCCGATGTCGCTGCTCTTGCACATTTCCACTACCATCGGAAGCGAATTTACATTGATCGACGCCCAGCCAATACCGATCAGAGCAAACAGACCGAAAAGGGCCGGATGGAACTGATCGGAGATGAGTGTGTAGATAAATCCGGCCGCAAAGGCGGTAAACATCATAACGATCCCTGCGTAGATCGTCTTCTTCCTTCCGACTTTCGCCGCAATCGCCCCGACCGGGATATAGGAAATGATCGCTCCGACCGTCGCGATCGTCAGACACAGGGACGCGCTCCCGAGACTCATGTTCCACATGCGGTTCGCAAAGGTCGTGAACCAGGTCTCCACGGCATTGTAAGCGATGAACCAGAGGGCGATCGACACGAGCAGAAACCGAAGGCTGCGTTTGACAGGCGCGGGGAGTTCTTCATTTCCCCCTTCGTCGGTGACAGTGAGGGTCTCCTCCGGATGCTGCTCCTCATACTCCCGCACCTCCGCGGAAAGCTTCGGCTCGTCGACGGTAAGCATCACGATCATGAGACTGATCAGCATAATAACCGCAACGATCAGGAACAGCGGCAGATAATTCACGTGGGCAAGCCCGGCTACTTTCTTCTCGGAATACATCACGGTGGCGATCAGCAGGTAAATGATCCCGCCGACAGCTCCCATCAGGTTGATGATCGCATTTGCGCGGCTGCGAAGAGGCTTTTGGGTGACGTCCGGCATCAGCGCGACCGCCGGGCTCCGGTAGGTTCCCATGGCGATCAGGATGAGACCGAGCACCGCGATGAAGCCTGCGAGCTTTGCGCCCGACGGCTCTGCGGCATAGCTGTTGTCCAGGATCGGCAGGAGCAGCATGAGCGCGACCGATGCGATCGTCCCGAACAGAATGAACGGCTTCCGCCTGCCCACAGAGGATGTGCACCTGTCAGACAGCGCTCCGAAAAACGGCAGCAGGAACAGGGCTAGGATGTTGTCCATCGCCATGATCACGCCGGACCAGGTCTCGTTCAGATGGAACGTGTTCGTGAGAACAAGCGGGACCACGTTGTTGTACATCTGCCAGAAGGCGCAGATCGCAAGAAATGCAAATCCTACACGAATTGTCTGTCCGGTCTTCAGTTTCATAAAGCGTCTCCTTTCAGAAATCTGCACCGTCCGGCGCATGCGAAGTACTGGCTCCATGGAAATTGTGTGAACATTCAAACGGCTTCCGCGCCAGGAACTTCTAACATTCACTCAAGATGTGGAAAAGCAGGCGCCTACTCTATGATCTCCTCTGAATTATCCGGCTCCCCGGAGTCCTCCGTCTCTCCCGTCCTCGCCCGGATCTGCCGCTTGATCACCGGATAGTAGAACAGAGCGCACAGATAAGCCGGGAGCGAAAGTCCAAAACAGGCTGCAATCGGCACAAGGCGGATGGACTGCGTAAAAATGAAAGCCGCCACACCCGTGACAGCCATCATACCCAGGGTCCTGGGAAAGGCTCCGATGCTCATGAGCGCTGCATTTTTAAATTTCGCGGAAAGGCTGTTCTCGAACCGTGCGCCCAGCGGAAAGATCCACA
>CAMOXU010000001.1 GCA_946629525.1 uncultured Clostridia bacterium | reverse complement strand
TATTCATCTTGTATTACATGTCCTGCAGCTCATAAGAATAGTCCTGCAATAGGGCATTGTGATCGCAGAATTTGTGAACGTACAAAGATGTTTATAAAGGAGGGTGTTATTCCCTTCCAAAAAGGTCTTGAGGAGTGAGAAGATTGGGGGTTATTCAGAAAGCTTATCGTGATCAAAAATCGTCACAGGATAATAAACATTTGAATTCTTTTAGTGTCTGTATTGCAGAAAGAACAATTTCTTTAAATAATATAGACAAATGTTTAATGAATGAGTTTTACGACTATATTTCTTCTTCAAACGAAGTTGATTTGCGTATTGAGATATCAAAAAACGATTATATAACGAATTTCCAACAAATTTTTCAGAATGATATTCCCTCCATTAATACATTTGATAAGCAGGTTGCCATCATATATAATTATAAAGATATAGAATCGCTGCTTATTTGCAAAATGGTATCGGATTCTTTATTAGAATGTGGCATTGTTCTTATACACGGAGCTGCAATAGATGTAAAACATAAATGCTATATATTTGTTGCTCCCTCTGGAACCGGAAAGACTACCCATATACTCAACTGGAAGAAGCTGTTCCCGGAGACAATAATAATCAATGGGGATAAACCCCTTATAAATACAGAGACAAAGCTCGTTTACGGAACACCCTGGTGTGGGAAAGAAGGTTTTAATACAAATACTTCTTCACCCTTGGCAGGTATAATTGCTCTCCAAAGAGGAGAAGAGAATTTTATCAAGCCAATAACTTTCCATGAGATGTTGCCGACTCTCCTTCAACAGACCTACATACCTAAACAGACAGAACTGGCGCTGAAGGCATATAGTCTCATCGGCAAATTCAAGGACATTCCGTGTTATAAGCTGACCTGTAACATGGATGAGAAATCTGCTAGAATTGCATATGCTGGAATAAAGGCGAGTGAGGAAAAGTGGGAACATAGCTAAGATTCTAATAGGACGTTCTTCTTCTCCAAAGAGTCTGTAAGTGGTCTATAATGAATGAAATGAACGGCATTAATATTGTTTCATTTCAGGAAAGGCGAAATACAGAAGTATATATGAGTCTCGCTATAAATTTCTTCTTGCAGGTATACAATTCTGTTTGTACCATAGGTGAGACCTTGGTTTAGCGTATAATATAATCCGCGAGGACTCAGAAATTAGAGGACTGGGTTTTCCTATGATTGATTATCTTTAACCTGGTTTCGCTTCAAATAGTTTGTGATACTAATTGAAATTTATTGTTGCCTAGCTACTAACTCAGCAAAGAAGCCATTATTAGCCATTAGCTCTTCATATGACCCATCTTCAATCACTGTTCCGCCGTCAAGCACCAAAATTCTGTCGCAATGACGTATGGTTGACAGACGATGCGCAATCACGATTTTGGTGCACTTCATACGGTCAAGCGCCTCAGCGACCTGCTTCTGAGTAATGTTATCAAGGGCAGAGGTTGCCTCATCGAGCAGCAAGATCTTTGGTTTTGGAGCAACGGCTCTCGCAATCATGATCCTCTGCCGCTGGCCGCCGGATATGCCTCCACCGCCTTCCTGCAGGACAGTGCTCATGCCCATGGGCATAGCTTGGATGTCTTCGTCGATTCCTGCAATTTTAGCCGCTTCCCACGCCTCATCGACTGTGAGAGTAGGAGCTGAAATTGTTATATTCTCGTAGATGCTGCCGCCGAACAGGGTTCCATCCTGCATGACCGTGCCAATCAATCGGCGCACGGAGCGCATGTCGAGATGCCGTGTATCTTTTCTGTCATAGAACACGGTTCCTTTCGTGGGTTTTTCAAAGCCGAGCAGAAGACGCATGAGGGTGGATTTCCCACAACCGGTTTTTCCGACGATAGCAACGTACTGTCTGGCCGGGATGGTCAGGTTCAGGTCCTTCAGGATGTCGGGCTCATCCGGTCCATAACGGAAGCTCAGATGGGAAATCTCAATGGAGCCGGTGAGACTGGTCACCGTCTCCTTGTCTTCTTTCTGTTCCGGCTCGGCCTCAAGCAGAGGCATGATGATCTCGAGACTCGGCTTGATCGTGGCAACTGCCAGTGCAACGGAAGCGAGGGAAGTGAAAGCACTGGAGATATAGGAATAAGCCGTATTGAAGGCAAAGTAATCGGCCACGGAGACATTCGTTTTGACTGCCGTATAATACATGACGATCGTTCCGATGAGGGAGATTGCGGTGGTAAACACTTTGTTCAATTTGATAAAGGCAGGTTTGTTGTAAGTGAGCGCAGCTTCACGCGCATAGATATCGGACCACTTTGCAAAGACCCTGTTTTCAGCACCTGAGAGGCGTACTTTCTGGATCCCGTTGAGGATGGACAGAGAGACGCTTTTTTCTTTTGCCCCGAGCTGCATGCTCTCTTTGTTGATGGAGATCTGCATGATGCTGGCCAGAAGTCCGATCAGAACAGTCAGAACAGTGACCGTCAGGGATGGAATGACCAAGCTCTTCGCATAGGTAAAGATCTGTGTGAGATAGACTAGGGAGAAGACGCTGGTTATTCCTGCAGAAAGAAAGGTATTGACCAGCGTATTGCACAGTCCGTTCAGATACTTCAGGTATTCATTTAATTCTCCTGATGTGTATTTCTTAAAAAAGTCCGCAGGAAGGGAGAGCACGCGCATCATGGAAGCGGCCCGCACATTGACGCTGAGCTTCGTATTGATTCTGGCCAGCAGGAACTGACGGATAATTGAAAGCAGAGTGCTCCCGATTGTAGCGAAGAACATAAAGCTGATGACTGCATAGAGCAGCTCATAGCTCCCTGACTGGACGACCTGTCCCATCAGGATACGGTTGAGCTTTGGCATGAGCATTCCGGTGAGCGCGATTGCCAGAGCGCTTAAGGCAAAGGAGACCAGATCCCAGCCGTTAAGACAGCCCATCATGTACTGTATGAGATCTCTGAGGGTCAGCGCCCGTCCCGGGAGCGGCTTATAAAAGCAATATGCCTCTGTTCCGATTTTATCGGCTGTCCGGTCTGTGATCCGGACATTCCGGCCGGTCTTCGGATCGATATAGACGTAGCCGCCGAAAGGCCCCGGAAGGATCGTGATGACAGAGTTATCCTCCGTAAGTGTCGTGATCATGACACTCATCGCGTTGTGCTGCCAGCCCTTTTTCAGGATGACTCCGCGGTACATGATGCCGGAGGAGGAGAGCAGATAGTCAAGACGGTCTTCGAGCGTCTTGAGCTTCGGCGGGAGTTCCTTCTCCGGAATATGGTAGTATTTGAGCAGCTGAGAGATGGCATCACTGACATTTGCATTTTCATCAAATGCACTGCTGATGTTTCCGCCGGTGATGGCTCTTGCTATATTTTCAAAGGAATCCGTCAGGAGCTGGCGCTCTCGACTCTTCCTGTATTCTATTTGATCATCAAACCAACTCATGGAGATGTCCCCTTATTCATTGATAACAAGTTTGGTATATACGCCGCCTTTTGCGAAGAGCTCCTCATGGGTTCCCCGCTCGACGACCTGTCCCTTGTCAAGGACAACGATCTCGTCACAATCACGGATGGTGGAGAGCCTGTGTGCTACGATGATGCAGGTGATCCCGCGCTTACTGATCGAATTTACGACTTCATACTCAGTCTTGGAGTCCAGGGCTGAGGTCGCCTCATCGAGGATACAGATAGTCGGATCCTGGGACAGTCCGTGCGCGATCTCCAGTCTTTGTCTCTGTCCGCCGGAGAAGTCCCTGCCTCCTTCAAGCATCATGTGACGGTAGCCGTTGCTTCGCTGAACGATATCGTCATGGATCCCGGCATCTCTTGCTGCAAGGATCATCTCAAAATCTTCGATGGAATCATCCCACATTTTGATATTCGCCTCTACCGTATCTGCGAAAAGAATGATGTCCTGATTGATGACGGAGACAGATCCGGTAAATACGTTCCGATCAATCTCCGGAAGCGGAATACCGTCGAAGAGAATTTCACCAGACCAGGGCTGATACAGACCGGAGAGCAGCTTTGCGAGCGTCGATTTTCCGCAGCCGGATCGTCCGACGAATGCGATTTTCTGACCCGGTTTCACATGCATGCTGAAATTACGGATCAGAGGAGCATCCAGCTTTGAATAGCCGAAGGAGATGTCTTTCATCTCAATCTCGCCGGTCAGCTTCCGGAACGGTGCCTTTTTCTCCCTGGGCTCAAAGATCGGATCGGTCGGATAGCTCATGACGTCCTCGACGCGTTCCATCTGGGTGGTCATCTCCTGGATGGACTGTCCGGCTGCAATCAAGGAGGAGGCCGGCGTCATGAAGGAAGTCAGAAATCCCTGGAAAGCCATGATCATACCGACCGTAAAGTGACCCTGCAGCACGTAGACGACACCCAGTCCGAGGACCGCGAGGTTCGCGATCTGAGAGATGAGTGTCGGGACGGAGCCCAGAAATGCATTCAATCTGGAATACCGTACTTCCTGGTTATTGACGCTGGCCTGAAAGCCTGCCCAACGTCCGAAGAAACCGTTCTCTGCCCCGCTTGATTTGATGGTCTCGATCATTTTGATGCCGGAGGCGGTGGCGGCGGAGAGCTTGGCGGCGTCACGCATCTGTACCCGGGAAATATTGACCCGCCTCTTCGAGATGATCGAGGATACCCCGATATTGATAAGGATTGCACCGATTCCGATCGCTGTAAGCAGTACACTGTACCGAAGCATGACGAACAGATAGAATACCAGCATGAGTGCGTTCAGCATGAGCGGTGCGAAGGTCTCGACCAGTGTTCCGGCAATCGAGGCGTTGGTAGCCTGCCGGTCAGACAGGTCTGCCGCGAGCCGCTGATCAAAGAACTGGAGGGGAAGCCGGATGATTCTCCAAAGGTAGGAGGCGCTTCCGACAGCGGCCATTTTTCCCTGAATCCGGACACTGTAATAAGCAGCGATCCACAGGACAATGATGTTGATTGCCGCGAAGATGCTCATGGCGATGATAAAAGGAGTCAGCCATTCCGGATTCTGTCCGGTCAACAGGCGGTCGAGGAAGACTCTGCTAAAGAGCGGATTGATGATGCCCATCAGGGAAGAGATCGTGGTCGTCAGGACGACGAAGATCACTGCCGTGGAGGATCCTTTCAGCCGTTCTGCTGCATACGTGAAAGGAGATTTAGGCTTTCCGGACGGTTCGAAATTCTCACCCGGCTCGATCGTGATACAGACGCCGGTGAACTGGCTGTCGAACTCTTCCCATGGAACAGTGACCCTGCCTCTGGCCGGGTCATTGAGAATCGCGTTCTTTCCTTTGAAACCGCAAAGGACGACAAAGTGATTAAAGCCCCAGTGGCAGATGCATGGAAAAGGGCCCTCCTCAAGGAGAGATTCGGGTTCCAGTCTCCAGGCCTTTGCAGTCATGCCGTAGCTCTGCGCGGCGCGGATGATGTTTTTTGCGCTCGAACCGTCGCGGGATACGCCGCAGTCTACGCGGGCCTGCTCGAGAGGGATCCACTTCTTATAGTAATGCATGATCATCGTCAGGGAGGCTGCGCCGCATTCGAGCATCTCGAGCTGCATGACGACAGGTACCTTGACCACCCCTTTTTCTACGGGCTTTGGGATTGTTGTTTTCTTCTGCATGCGGACTCCCTGTCAGTTCAGTAAAAGTGAAAATGGTGAGATTCTCTCCGTGATAATGGTTCCGCTGTACACTCCGTCGGGGAGAGAAGCGGTCAAAGGGATTATGTAGACGATATCACCGATTGCATAGTCCCCCGCAAGGATCCAGTAGATATTGGTGTCTTCAGTGATGGCTTCCGGCGAGAGTGTGTCGGGAGCAAGCGTATAATCTGCACCGTCCAGTGAAATCGTGCGGTTCTGAACGACACTTTCCAGAGCGTCGGCGGGAACCAGACAGACTGTGGAGCCATTCTCAGAGATGACAGCAGCTTTTGCCTTGGAGTCGATATGGCCGAAAAAGCCCCAGATACAGGTGCCAATCAGAAAAACGACGATGGTGATGAGTACGAGCCAGACGCCGGGGGATGTGACCTGCAGGTAATCGTTCAGTGATTCGGGGGATTCTATTTTTTCCAAATTTTTCTTTCTGAACAGAGATGTGTTTTTATCGTCCAATTTAAAGAAACCTCCATAGAGAAAAAGCTTTTATGATTTTGAATTAAGTGCGTGTCTCGCGAATGAAGCCATGAGGAAAAGTACGATGAAGAATAAACGACTATCTTAAGGAATTTTATTATAACATAAATGGCAAGCCCGTTCGATTTTTCTTTTTGATCGCTGAAATATGTTTTATACTATTCTTTACAGCGGGCTGTCCGGATAACAAGGCAAGAGTGTTTACATATGCCGACTGTGGTAGGAGCAGTATTCGGGTACATCGGCAGTGTTTTAGGGAAAATCCTTGTGATTCCGACTACACTATGTGAGGATGTCTGGAAAGATATGGAGAAAACGTATTCATTTGAAGAACTGCTTTCTGAGCGGGGATATATTGTCTATACCTGCAAGGGCACGAGTATGATGCCGCTTCTGCGTCAGCATCGGGATATCATAGAAATTCGTCCAAAAGGGGATGAGAGATGTGAGAAGTACGATGTGGTATTATACAAGCGAGGAAAAAAATATGTTCTGCACAGGATTCTTCGTGTCCTTCCGGATGGGTACATTATAGCCGGAGATAATAATACATTCCTTGAGTACGATATTAAGGACGAGGAGATCATCGGGAAGATGGTCCGTCTGGTGCGTGACGGCAAAGAAATCCGGATGACCGATAAGAAGTATCTGATGTATGTTCATCTCTGGTGTGATTTCTATCCGGTGCGAATGTTTTTATTGAGGGTAAAGCGAAAGTTGTGGAGAATCGGATCCCGCCTCAAACGAAGAATGTTTTCCAGATAGGCTGACATGATAGCGCAGGGAAGTATGAATGGTCAAACAAGGGAAGTCAGGAAAAGTGCTGAGAAGAGGAACGCATGGAAGAAAAGAAATATGAAGGAAGATTTCATTCCGATTTCTTGAATACAATGGTCGGCCGTCTGAATGACGGAACCTTTACCGAAATCATCGATGACTGGAAGTGGATCTTCGGGTACAGCGCCCGCTATAAGGGCGCAATCTTTTTTTATGTACTGCTGGGCATCTTCAGCTCGACGATGGGGCTGGCGGGTTCTATCATCAGCAAGTATCTGATCGATATCGTAACGGGGTATCAGACGGACAAGCTTCTGGTGCTTGTCGTACTCATGGTATTCAGTTCTGTGTTCGGTCTTGTCACGAGAAGCCTGATCAGTCGGATTTCCGCAAAGATATCAATCTACATTTACAATGATATCCAGTCGGATATCTTCGACAAGGTGATCGATGCGGACTGGATGGCTCTCAGCAAATATTCAAACGGTGATATTCTGAATCGCTTCAGCGGAGATATCACGACGGTCGCCAACAATGCGGTGAGCTGGCTGCCTACCATCATCATAGCAGGCTATAATTTTCTTGCGACATTTGCGGTTCTCTGGCATTATGATCCGGTCATGGCACTAATTGCATTTATCAGTGCACCATTTATGCTGATCTCATCCAGATTCATCATCAAAAAGCAGAGAGAATACGGAAAGCGGACGAGAGAAGTAGCCAGCAAGATGATGAGTTTTCAGTCCGAGACTTTCTATAATATCGACACGATCAAGTCCTTCGGGATTACCGGGCAGTACAGCCGGAAGATGAGAGAACGGCAGGAGGAGTACCGGGAAGTCTCGCTGAATCACAATAAATTCACGATCGCAACGAATATCTTCATGTCTGTTCTGGGCTTTTTCGTCCAGATGGTCTCTTTTTTCTATTGCCTTTTTTTACTTTGGAACCATAGAATTACATATGGAACGATGACGTTGTTCCTGCAGCAGAGAAGTTCTCTTTCTTCTGCATTCAACAATGCGGTCTCTATTATTCCGAATTTTCTGTCCAGCTCTGTCTCCGCACACAGAATCCGGGAGCTTGTGGAGCTTCCCAAAGAAGTCCATGTGGCTGAGAGTACGAAACTTGATTCGTATGTGCAGGATGGCTTTCGGGTCGAGATGGACGAAGTGGACTTCTCCTATGAGGAGGATCAGCGCGTGATAACGGACTCTTCCTTTGAAGCGAATCCCGGTGAGATCGTCGCATTGGTCGGACCTTCAGGAGAAGGGAAGACGACGATGATCCGGCTTCTTCTTGGACTGATTCGCCCGGATGAAGGGTTCGTGAGGATCCTGGCGAACGGGCAGAATGATATCTTTATCGATGCGAATGCGGAATCCAGACACCTCTTTGCCTATGTGCCGCAGGGCAATACGATGATTGCAGGAACGATTGCCGAGAACCTCCGGATGGTGAAGGAAGAGGCGACGGATGAGGAAATCATTGAGGCTCTGAAGACTGCTTGTGCCTGGGATTTTGTAAAGAAGATGAAGGAAGGAATCAATTCCCCTGTGCGGGAACGAGGAAAAGGCCTTTCAGAAGGGCAGGCACAGAGAGTGGCCATCGCCAGGGCAATTTTGAGAGACTCACCGGTCCTCCTGCTTGATGAAGCGACGTCGGCCCTTGATGTGACGACCGAGAGGAAGGTGCTGAAGAACATCATCAAGAACCATCCGAATAAGACCTGTATTGTGACGACGCACCGGCCATCCGTTCTGAATATGTGTGAGCGGGTTTACAGGGTCATGGAAACGAAAGTGACGGAACTTACAGAGGAAGAATCGGCGCGGATGGCGATGGACTTCTGATTAGGTCGAGACGCGGATGGCGATGGATTTCTGATCAGGTAGAAGAGATCGGATGTCAGAGAGAATATGTACACAGAATAGAATCGTATCTCTGACTTTGAATAAGGAGATCTTGTGTTTTGAAGAGTGAAAAGACGACAGACAAAAAAAACGCTCGGGATTTTATCTATCTGACTGCCTGCATGCTCAATGCTGCAGCACCGGACAGATTTCGTCTTGAGGTGATGGACTTATCAGAAGTATTCAGGCTGGCGAAATGGCATATGTTGGCTTCTGCAATTTATATGTCGCTTGAGCAGACTGGATGTTTAGGATACATGGATGAGGAACTAGCCTCTGAATGTCGGGTGTATACCGATTCTGTTATCCGGAAGAATATTCTGATGAATGTGGAGCGGAAAAATATTCTGGATCGGTTTGAGGAGGAAGGCATCTGGTATGTACTGCTTAAGGGATGCATCATAGCAGATCTTTATCCTGACTTTGGAATGCGTGAGATGGGCGATAATGACATTCTTTTTGACGCTTCTTATCAGGAGAAAGTGCATGATATTATGTACGAGAGAGGATATCATGTCACAGAGTATAAAGAATCGAATCATGATGTTTACGTAAAAGAACCGGCATATCTATTTGAGATGCATACAGATCTGATAAGCAGATTGGCATTACCGGAGCTTTATGCATATTTCTCCGGTTTTAGCGATCGCCTGATCAGGAATGAAGACAAGCGATATGAGTATCACTTCTCAAATGAGGATTTTTACATATACTTTATCGGACACGCGTATAAGCATTATGAATATAACGGTGGTACCGGACTCCGGACTCTTGCGGACGTATATTTGCTGAACAGACGATTTGAGATGGACAGGAATTACCTGCACAGGGAGTTTCATAAGCTTCGTATCACTAAATTTGAACAGGAACTGGCGCATCTGGCAGAAAAGGTTTTTAGTGAACCTGAACTGGTCTATCGCACGGCAGGAAATACGGAGCTGACATATTCGGAGAGGCAGATGCTTGAGTATATACTGGGTTCCGGTGTGTTTGGGACGAGAAATAACAACATGCGGAAACGATTAGTGAGAGATGGAGGCAGGGAGAATATTCATTTTAAGACGAGATTAATTTATATCCTGCATCGTATCTACCCGAAGGGACAAGGATTTCGGGAAGCTTATCCGTTCTTCTACAAGCATGCCTGGGCCTATGTATTCCTGCCGTTATACAGGCTTGTCAGGAGAGGCAATATAAGAAGTCTTATCCGTGAGGCGAAGCTTGCACTGAAGACCCGCTGACACTATACCGGAGAAACAGATGGCCGGTCCGGCGGATACGCCGCATAAAAGATATGAGAAATTTGTGAAATATGGAAAAAACGGCGGCATTTATGATAAAATACATTGATATGCATAAATGTGCATGATTATGAGAACTGCCTCGCGGTTCTCATAATCATAAATCGGCCTTTTTATCGGAATCTGCTTCGCAGCTTCCAATAAAATCTACTGTATGCTGCTATGGATATTGGCTGGTCTTTTCCCGGGAACCGAGGAAAATGCCTGTTTAAAGGGAGGAAAAAGATGAATGTTTCAGTAATTATTCCGGTGCATAACAGTGAAAAGTACCTGGAAGAGTGCGTTGAATCTGTCCTTCCGGGAATGAACGAAGACGATGAGATCATTCTGGTAGAGAATGGCTCCTCTGACAGCTCCTGGGACATGTGCAGGAGCTATTCCTCAAAATATCCGAATATCAAAGCGGTCAGCCTTGATGCGGCGGGAGTTTCCATAGCCAGGAACAAGGGAATCGCACTGGCGGAGTGCGAGTGGATCAATTTCCTTGATTCCGATGATGTGATGGATCCGGGATTTTTGGCTGTTGCCCACAGGATTGAGACGGACGCGGACGTCGTGCTGTTCCAGTATCGGTTTCTCAGTCAAGGGGCTGGGGTGAATCTCGGAGAGGACGATCCTCTCATTGCGGGAGAAACCGATCCGGGTCTCCTGAGACGCGCGGTCCTCCAGTTTGCGAAATATCAGAATGTTCTCTGGGAAAAGGCGAGACTGGATAATGTAACAATCTGGAGTGCGTGCGCAAAACTTATCAGGCGCGAGCTGGTCAGAAAGAATAAGATCCATTTTCCCGAGAAGCTCTGCCTGAGCGAGGACAGCGCTTTTTCGCTGCAGCTCTATTGCTGCGCGGAGAAGGTTGTGAGAGTGGAGCAGAATGCATTTTTTTACAGAGAGACGGAATCGTCTGCCAGCAGGGTCATTCATCCGAAGACGCTCGTGAATAATCAGTATCTTCGCAGATGGGTGGTCTGCTATACGAGAAAGAAGGAACTCCATAAGGAGCTGAGCAGGGAGATATCCAATTTCCTTTCCAGAAAATTCATAGAAGAGTGTCTCTTCGTGAGGGGAGCGGATATGCCTTACGAAGAGAAGCTGCAGTATATAAAAGAAAATGCTTCTGCCCCGTTTATGAGGAAATCTCTGAG
Organism: uncultured Clostridia bacterium; assembly: GCA_946629525.1. Taxonomy (GTDB): domain Bacteria; phylum Bacillota; class Clostridia; order Lachnospirales; family Lachnospiraceae; genus Chordicoccus. The sequence continues at coordinate 89,052 of CAMOXU010000001.1, read as the reverse complement.
AGAAGCCGGATATCTGCATCTGATCGCAGGGAAGAGAAATACCCTGAAGTATTCCTTGCTCCTGTGGCTTCTGAAGAGAAGGCTGTACAGGATTATTTTGATGAAGCAGAGTTGATCGGATATGGCATTTACCAGAAAGTTTGCATTCCTGGTCATTAATTTTGTCTTTATGACCTGGATCATGTTCAGTACGACGGATTTTGCCCTTGGAGGAATGGGTGCGAAATTCAAATATGTATTCATATTATTCTGCCTTCTTGATATAGTAACACGAAGGAAAAGAGTGTGCAGATGGAATGTGCTTGCAGTTTTCGGGTTGTTGACTCTGCACACGCTGGCCTGGAGATATCTGTTCGTCAACTATACTGTGCTGGCAGAGATCATGGAGCATACGAAGACAACGCTGCTCTATCTTATAGTATTTTTTTCCGCTACTGTGGAAGTGATTTATTATGACTGTGTGGAAGAGTATACAGTGACATCGGGACTGGCGCTGCTTATTGTTCTTGTTGTGCAGGCGCTTACCCATAGTAATCAGCTGCTTCTGGATCCGGTCTTCGCAGTTCGCTCCTTCCTTTCACACGAGATGGTGCGCGCTTCATTTGGCTACATGAATACAAATTTTGCAGGGAACAGCTGCTTTATCGTCCTGTGCATACTGTTCATGGTATATCTGTATCATTCGCGGAATAAGCTGTTTAATTCCCGCGGAAAGATCCTGATCATGCTGGCTACGATTTTTATCATGTTCATCATGCTTTCGCTCTCGTCCAGAACGCCGATGATCTGTGCGGCAGGATTCGTCCTCGGTTCGATCATTATCTTTCTTGGTGAAAAATACAGCTTTACGCACGAATCTGCAGGATTCCTGAAGAGGACAGGGAGAGGGATCCTGTTCGGGTTTCTTGGATTTGCTCTTGCGACGGATCTGTGGGGGCAGATCTGGTCTGTCTCGAACAGAAGTCTGAATGTCACCGAGAATGTTCACTGGATCCCTATTCTCGGCACTTACTGGACGGGAATGGGGTTTGTGGATAATAGCGCATTTATCACCAACGAGGCGAATAACTGGATCAGTAAATTCGGCGTATATACTTCCTCACTGGACATGAATTATCTGTACCTTTACTGTACGACCGGAAGGCTCGGTGTCGCCATCTATGTCTGTGCACTGGTCATCATCGGCATCAGTCTCATCGTGAACAGAAAGCAGAAGTACGGACTGAATTATCTTGTCATATACGGGATCATTCTTTTTTACGCAATCTGGGAGACAATTCTGTTTACGCCGCGATTCTGGGCGATGATGGTTCCATATGTCATTCTGCTTTATGGGGCAAATAACCGGCAACCGAGAGCATCTGACAGCAAAAGCACTGAAACGGCCCTGAAAAAAGTTGATGCGAGGTTCGCAGCGGATGAAAATCATTAGGATTTGTGTTTTGGCTTTGCTTATTCTGACAATTGGAGGTTATGCGGCCTTTATGGTCATGAACAGAAGTGACGGAGGAGAACCGCCTTCTTTTACAAGCACAGCGGATACGATCATGGTATCGTGTGAATATTCTGATACGGATCTTCTCAGGGGACTGACTGCGTCTGATAAGGAAGATGGAGATCTTACAGACGAAATTATTGTCGGGAATTTCTCTGAGTTTAAAAGCAGGGGAACGGCAGATCTTGACTATGCAGTGTACGACAGCGATGGAAACTGCACCACCTTTACGCGAGAAGTCCGGTTCACTGATTACAGCCCTCCGAAGATAACGTTTTATAGTCCTCTTGTATTTTACGCGAAAGGTTCGTCGAACGTTGCCATGCGTCAGTATGCAGAAGCGTATGACGCGCTTGACGGAAATATAACGAAGCGGGTAAAGATAACGGGTACTGATGCGGATTTTGATGTGGTGGGGGAATATACGGTATCTGTCTATGTGAAGAACAGCCTTGGCGATGAAGTGAATATGGATTTTCCTGTGCATATACTGGATCCTGCTGATAAGGGGGATATAATGTCCCTCAAAAGCTATGTGGTATATATCGATAAGGGAGAAAAATTTACTCCTGAAGAGTATTTTGATGAGGTAACGGCACCAAACACGGGTGCGGTCCGCTCTCCGGAATCCTATACGTTAAAAATTGACTCGGAAGTGGACACAGCGAAGGACGGGGTATATGAAGTCCATTATTCTGCCGTCTCTTCGGCAGAGCAGACTTCGGCCTCTGCTCCTTCTGAAGATCTGATCGCGGAAACCTGGCTCACTGTTGTTGTCGGAGAGTATGGAGGTTGAGTTTGTATGTTCAATGACTTTCGGTGGGGAGGAATCAGTGTCCGGGGGCTCATCCGGACTTTGCTGCCGGATGTCTGGATGTCTGTGGCAATGATGATCATAACCTATCTTGCGGTCGGCGCAGCAGGTACACTGATGTATTCCCCTGAATATGAAGTGGTCGGCGTTGTTGCGGTCTATCCCGATGACAAGATGGCTGCTGCGGATTCTTCGGCAGACAGAATGGATACAGCGGCCACAGTAAGCGGGGTCTTGTCAGGTGAGGCTTTTCAGTCAGGGTTCAAAGAGCTGCTGGATGATTCGGAGGAACGGACAATTTCCTCCTCCTGTTTATCCAACACGAATCTGCTGACGATCAAAGTTGTAAGCACATCCGCAAAGGATGCCTGTGATACGTATCATGCATTTATTGAGTATTATAACAATGAAGCTGCCTATCTGACGGGCAACGGAATCCTCAATGTTGTCGTTCCTCCCGAGATTCCCCTGGAGCCGTCCAACTCATCAGAGATTCTTAACTACAGGCTGCTGCTTACCCTTTTTATGGGATTTGCCGTATTGGCGTTTCTTGCGTTTCTTTACGTGGTCAGTAAGACATATAAGACCGCAGGCTCTGTCCAGAGGCAGTATAAGGATGCGCGGTTTTTCCTGATTCCGGAGGCACCTGCCGGGAAGCTCGGATCTGCAGCAAGAAGAAAAAAGATGCAGGGGCAGAGGACTGCCGCAATCAGAAAAATGGCAGAGGAGCTCCGGCAGATGCTTCGGGCGCGGGACGGAAAATCGGTTCTAATCACTTCGTCTTCAAAGAATGAAGGAACGGAGGAATTCGTATGTGCGCTTGGAGATGAACTTGCGTCTCTGGGCAGAACAGTTCTTCTTATTGAGGCGGACTTTGAGAATACAGGGCTCAGCGCGAGGCGGAAGGATGAAGCTGATCTCCCGGAGCAGGGGCTTCTTGATGCTCTGGGCGGACGATGCTCCGTGAAGGACGTGTGCGTCAGGAATACAGGAAAGAATATACTGACTGCTTATGCAGGGGTGTTAAATGAGAGCGGGGACGAGCAGTATAGATATACACCGGATGACGTGAAAAGGGTCATGGAGGAAGCGAAGAACCTCGCTGATATTGTTCTGGTCAGCAGCGGAGTCTGGGGCGGAGCTGAAGATGGGAGGATCTGGAATTCGGAATCAGATTATTCCCTTGCTGTCTGCGCACCGGGGAAGGCCGGTTTTTTCGCGGAAGACCGTCTGATCACGGATCTGTCGAAGGGACGCTCTGAATTCGCCGGGATTGTTCTTAACGGCGTCTGAATTTTTCATTTTTAAAGATTTATGGGATAGATGGGATAGATGGATAGAACGGAAGAACAGCAGGCAGTTATCGATAAAAAAGATTATATTGATATAATGGCCTTTTTCCGGGCATTCTTTCGCTATACGCGCAGATATCGGGTCTTTGCGCTGGCGCTGATCATTTTTATGACAATCTGTGTGACGGGTGCTATGGCACTGCTTTCAAAGAAGCTCGTAAAAAACAGTTATGTCTCAAAGGGAAGCTTTACGCTCGGCCTGCTGTTGTCGGACTCCCTTGAGTATAATTACGATCTGAACAGTACGGGATGGAACAGATCTTCTATACTGGGGGTAGCGAACAATTCAATAGTGAGTCTTATGAGAAGCGATTATATGCTTCGCATCATCAGAGAAGAGCTGGGGCTTGAACCGGAAGATGAACTGAACGCGGAGATCAGTACGAGCGTTACGAATATGACGAATCTGATCACGATCTCTGTCACTTCAAATTCCGGGGAGAATGCGGAGGCTGTTCGGGATGCGATCTTTTCGTGTTTTGAGGACGCGATCTTCCCGATCATGGGATATGTGGAGCTGAATATCAGTAATCTGGATACGGAAGAAGTACCTTCTTCCCTCGGCTTTCTTTCACACCCGGTGGTCTGGATCGTTATAGGAGTCTTCCTGGGTGCTTTTGTGTATCTGGGGCTTTTATTCGCCTATGCGCTTTTTTTCTCAGATCTCGAGACTCCGGAGGATGTATCGGATATCACGGATATGCCGTGTCTGGCACAGATTCCTGTCAATAAAAGAAAGAAAGCAGATTATAAGAAGGCCGTTGTACGTATGAGGAGGAGGATATCCGAGGAGACGGAGAAGCGGAATGCGAAAGTCCTCCTTCTTACGGGGATCAATAACAAAAAGGCACAGTCGGAGATTGCGCGTCTGCTGGAATCCGAACTTCGCGGGCAGGGCAAGAATATTGTACTCACGAATTTTGATGAGGATCCCGAGTCTTTGACGGAGGAGAGTGTGCGGAATGCGCTGGATGCTCTGCTTAAAGAGGCGGAGCTGGTACTGATCGACGGGCCGCTGTGCGGCAGCACTGCAGCACCGGTCATCCTGGCGGATTGTTCGGACGCCGTGCTTTACAGAATTGAACAGGGAAATGCCCGGCCGCAGAAGGTGAAGGATATGCTTCAATCGCTTCAGTTCGCACGGGCAGAGGCAATCGGTTATGTGCTCGATCGCTGCAATTATATCAAATAATACCGGAGCTTGAATCGGGAGGGGATTTTGCGATGAGTCAGGAAATGGGGAGAACGGAAAAGAGTGTCCGCAATATGAAATTTGCGATGATCGCACAGCTTGTGACTATGATCCTTACTTTTGTGTCCAAGCCTGTCATCATCAATCTTGTCGGATTTGATGCGCATTCTATAAACAGCCTCTTCACGCAGGTCATCTCCGCGATTTCTCTTGCTGAGATGGGCGTCGGATCTGCGATCGTCTACAACCTGTATAAGCCTCTGGCGGAAGGGGATCACAAAAAAGTCTCAGAGCTCATGAATCTGTTCCGTACGGCCTATTGGGCTATCGGCGCTGCGACGATGGTGATCGGGCTCGCCCTGACTCCCTGGCTGCAGTATCTGATCAAGGGAATTGAGAACTATGAATTCAGCTATATAAGGATCGCCTATCTGATGTTCGTCTTCCAAAGCGCGACATCCTATCTTTTTTCTTATAAAGCGTCTCTTCTGCAGGCGGACCAGAATGCGTATCTTTATACGATCGTCTCCACGATTTCCAGGATCATCGGTACGGTGATCGCTCTGATCATGCTGGCGATTACAAGAGAGTATCTTGTCTTTCTCGGCGTCAATATAGTGCAGTCGATCGCCTCGAACGCATATGCTTCCCGGGTAGTTGATAAGGCGTATCCGTATCTGAACAGGAAGGATAAGTTGTCCAGGGAGGATAGAAAAAGCGTCTTCGCCAACATTAAGAATCTGTTCATCATGCTCTTTGCCGGCAAGGTCGTTGACTCTACGGATAATCTCCTGATCTCCGCGCTCGTCAGCACGATCCTCACCGGTGTCTACGCGAACTACATAACGGTGACGGCCGTTTTTAAGCAGCTGTCAGATAAGCTGATGGCTGCGACGTCAGCGAGCATGGCGAACCTTTTTGTTACGGAGGACACGGAGAAAAAAATCACGAACCTGGAGAGGATGACATTCATTTTCTATGTCTATGCAAGTTTTGCGTCTGTCGGTACGTATATCTGTGTGCAGCCCTTTGTGAAGATGTGGATCGGAAATCAGTATCTTCTGAATATGCAGCAGGTCGCCATGATCTGTATCCTCTGCTTTGTGTCAATTGTATTCGAGCCGTTGAAGAATGCCATGTTCCTTACGGGCGACTTTATCATCGGCCGGAATATCTCCTTTATCAGCGCCATGACGAATCTGATCGTCTCGATCATTCTTGGAAGGAAGATCGGGCTCGTCGGTATTCTGATCGGAACTATGTGCACATACCTCATAGAGGTCGTGGCGAAGACGTATTTTCTGTTCAGGGATTATTTTAAGACCAGCGCAGCCGGGTATGCATTTATGTGGGTCAGGATGTCTCTGGTCTTTGCGGCGGAGATCGCGGCAATGCATTTTATCAACGAAGTAATTGCGCTTCCGACTCTGGCGGATTTTCTGGTCAAGGGTGTGATCTCTGTTGTGGTAACAGCGATTGTTATCACGTTGGTGTTCGGCAGAACGGATCCTTTTAAGTTCACGGTCGAATTTGCGAAAATGTCTCTCAATAAGGTCCTCAGAAAAGTCGGGCTGTCGAGAGGTGCCTGAACGGGTCTGTGTGCGCTGCCCGGTCGTTAAGGCATTCCGCAGTGACAGAGTAATACGGATTTCTGTACGGACAATTGTCTGATAGAACAAATTTCAAAGAGGAGGAGAAAAGGTGAAGATACTTCTGGTAAACAAATTTCACTATGTCAAGGGCGGTTCGGAGACATATTATTTTTCTCTCGGGGATCTTCTCAAAAAGAGAGGGCATGAAGTTATCTGGTTCTCGATGAAGGACGAACGGAATGTTCCCTGTGATCAGGAAAAGTATTTCGTGGAAAATGTAGACTTCAACGCCTCCGGGAATCCGATGAAGCTTGCGAAGGCTTCCGCGCACCTTCTCTATTCGACGGAGGCAGCCCGGAAATTCGCTAAACTCCTCGATGATGAAAAGCCGGATATCATCCATCTGAATATTTTCCAGAGCCAGCTGACCGGGTCGATCGTGGAAGTGGCCCGCAAAAAGAATATTCCGATCGTCTATACCGCGCATGATCTTAAGTCGGTCTGCCCGAACTATCTGATGATGCACCACAGACGGGTATGTGAGGACTGCCTTGACGGCCATTACTGGCACTGCGCGAGGAACGGCTGTATGAAGGGGTCGAAAGCCAAGAGCATTCTCGCTTCCATGGAAGCCTATGTATATAAGTTCCGTAAGATCTACGGGAAGATCGACTATGTGATCACACCTTCCGATTTTTACAGGAGGAAGATCACGGAAGCCGGCGTCTTTAAGTGCCCGGTGGAATACGCCAGAAATTTCCTGCCTGAAGGAACGGTTTATCAGGCCGGAGGACGCGGAGAGTATTTCCTTTATTTCGGCAGACTGAGCAGGGAAAAAGGAATTCTCACACTGGTCAGGGCTTTCAGCAAGTCAAAGGTCAGTCAGAAGCTTTATATCGTGGGTTCGGGACCGGAAGAGGAACGGATCAGGCAGCTGATCGAAAAGCTCGGACAGCAGGACAGGATCCTTATGCTTGGCTTTAAGAGCGGAGATGAGCTTAAGGAGATCGTAGCCAATTCTCTTTGCGTCTGTCTGCCGAGCGAATGGTATGAGAACGGCCCGTACAGCATCATGGAGGCCCAGGCCATGGGCCGCCCGGTGATCGTCTCGCAGAACGGCGGTCTTCCCGAACTCGTGGAAGATGGCCGTACAGGCTATATTGCGCAGGCAGGCGATGCGGCGGATCTTAGAGACAAGATCCGGAAGATGGCTGTATCCTCAATGGATAATGCGTATATAGCGGAGAAGGCTTCCGGCGTATTTTCTGCGGATGGGTACGCAGATTATGTTCTGGATGTTTACGGGAAGCTCGTCAGATAAATAAGGTCAACGCGCAGGCAGGCAGCACATCGGATCGCGGGTATCCGCATGAATGAGTGCTGCGCAAAGAGCGTGTTCATTGCGAGAACGTGGAGGAAAAATATGATTCCCAAAGTAATTCATTTCTGCTGGTTCGGAGGAAATGAACTTCCGGACAGCACGAAGAGATATATCGGGACCTGGAGAAAGAATCTCCCTGACTACAGGATCATAAAGTGGTCTGAGAAGAATTTTGATGTCTCATCGGCGCCTGCCTATGTGCAGGAAGCTTATCAGGCCGGGAAGTATGCGTTTGTTTCCGATTATGTAAGGATACAGGCTCTTCAGAAATACGGCGGAATCTATTTTGATACGGATGTCGAAGTCGTCAGGCCTTTTGATCAGTATCTTGAGGGACGCTCGATGGTCCTCGGATTCGAGAGTGAACGGTCACTTACGACGGCATTTATCGCCTGCGAAAAAAAGCATCCGTTCATCGACGAATTTGAGAAGAAGTACCACGAAAGAAAGTTCATTCAGGAAGACGGCAGCATGGATCTGACTCCGATCAATGTGGGCTTCAGCGCCCAGGCGGAGGAATGGGGGCTGGATCTTTCAAGGAATGCTTTCCAGGAGATCGGAGATGGGATCGCTGTCTATCCGATCGAGTACTTTGCCGCATTCGACGTGAAGAACTGGCATGAGAAGGTCACCCCGAATTCGTGCACGATCCATCACATGGATGCAAGCTGGGTCGAGAAGAAGCTGTCCGTTCATATTGTCGTGATCAGAGGGCTTCAGAAGGCACTTGGATATGACAGGTATGACAGACTGCGCGGACTTGTCGGAAGGCTGAAGGGCGGAAAGTAAGAAACCTGTCGAAAGGCTGAAAGGCAGAAAGCAAGTAAGCAAAAAAGCATCGGAAGTTTTTGCCTGGTGCTGTCTTTAATGAGATGGTTCTCTTTTTCCGGAACAAAGCAGAAGAGGAAGGTCAGTGCACTCTGAATGAGGATGGAGGCGTGTGGAAGTATGCCGAAAAGAGTAGTAAAGAAATATAATCAGAAGCAGATGCTTGCCATAAAGGCCAGGATCGTTGCGATGAGCGGCAGGAAGAGATCGAAATTTCTTGCAGACAGCTGCATGTTCGCGGGATTCGGCGAGAACGTATACTGGTATTCCAGATCGATTCCGGAAGAGCCGTATATGGTGAAGCTGCATAATAATATCGTGATCGCTGCCAGGGTCAATTTCATCACACACGACGTGATCAATGATATGCTGTCGAGAAAGATCGGAGTCGAGCTCGGTACGGAGTTCGCTGAGTATCATATGGGAACGATCGAGATTTTCGATAATGTAGCCATAGGGTCCGACGTGACCATCATGTATAATACGAAGATCGGCCCGAATGCGATCGTGGCAGCGGGCAGTGTTGTGACGAAAGACGTCCCGGAAGGTGCGATTGTTGGAGGAAATCCGGCAAGAGTGATCGGAAAGGTCGATGATCTGATCGAGAAGAGAAAAAAGCTGAAAGACATGCCGATGGACCGTGACGAGCTGGATAAAATCATGAATTATTTCTGGAAATGATTGGCAGGCGTTCTTCGGAGAAGCCTTTCAGGCAGCAAGAGGAAAGGTACCGGCGCAGAGAATTACATCTGCAGCCGTAATGAGGGAGATGTGGATGAAAAGATCCTGGGTCATCAGATATCTTACGGTTTGCCTTCTCCTTGCCCTTCTTACCTCCTGTGGAGGAAAATCGGGAGCTGATCAGAGCGGCAAAGAAGAGCATACCGGGGAAGAGAGTACACAGAGTCAAGGCCGGGATGAGGCGGATCCGGATCAGGAATATGCGGTAATTGTTTCGGCTGCCCCTTCGGAGACGGAGATCACGGCGGCGGACATGCTCTCACAGTATCTTTCGCAGCTTCTTGGAGAAGATTGTCCGCGTATTGACGAGAACCAGCCCTTCAACGGATACGGGTTTTATATCGGAAAGACCGCTGCCTTTGACACCTCAGAGGTCGACGGCAAAACGAACGGCTCGTATTTTCTCACTCCGTTCGACAAAGGCCTTGCCATCTACGGCGCCGGGTCGAGAGGAACGATTTACGGTGTCTGCGGATTTCTCATGGATTACTGCGGCTACAGGTTTTTTTCGGTCTATACGGGAATGTCATCCTCTGCGGATACGGTCAGCCTCCCTGAAGAGAAAGTTCAGTACGACCCGTATTTTGAATTTACGGACACGGACTGGCGAAGTCCCTGGGATCCGCTCTATTCCATGATGAACGGGCTGAACAGCGGATCGCACCGGAATCTTTCGAGTGCGCAGGGCGGAGACATAGATTACCTGGGAAACTTCTGCCATACACTTTCTACTGAGTTCTGTTCAAGGGATAAATATTTTGCGGACCATCCGGAGTATTTTGCCCTGCATGACGGGAAGAGAGTGCCGGATCAGCTCTGTCTTACGAACGAGGACGTTTATGACATCGTGCGGTCGGAGGTCTTTCAGCTTCTGGAAGAGAAGCGGGATCCGAATGCAGCCCTTCAAATCGTCTCTCTGTCACAGGCCGACAATCAGAGTTTTTGTGAATGTGAGCAGTGCAGTGCGCTGGATAATGCCAGCGGTTCACATGCCGGCTCTATTCTTTCATTTGTCAACCGGATCGCGAAAGAGGTGAAGGAAAAAGGGTATGATAATATAGCGATCGATACCTTTGCCTACAAGTATTCGAGGAAGGCTCCGAAGAATATTGTTCCGGAAGAGAATGTCATCGTGAGATACTGCACGATTGAAGGGTGCTACAGCCACGCGCTGAATGATCCGGACTGCCCTGAGAATGCAGCTCTCGCTGCGGATCTTAAAGAGTGGTGCGCGATCTGCGACAGAATGTATATATGGGATTACGCGACGAACTATTCCTTTACCATCGGAATTTTCCCTGACTTTGACGTGCTCCAGAAAAATATTCAGTATTTTTACGAGATGGGCATGAAAGGAGTTTTTGAGGAGGGAAACTATTACATAGATCAATGTGATGCCGAATTCGGTGAGCTCAGGGCTTATCTTATCGCAAGGCTTCTTCGCGATCCGTATTGTGATGCGGATCAGGAAATGCAGATGTTCTGCGATAATTATTACGGAGCCGGAGGCCGGTACGTGAAGGCTGCCATAGAGGCAATTCATGACAGGAAAAAGGATTCATATTTCTCGATCTATCACAAGATGGTAAACTGCTTTTCCATCAGTCAGGAGGAAGCGGATGAGATCGACAAATACTGGGATCTTGCAAGGGAATCCTGTGAGAACGAGCGTACTTTGAACGCTGTTGTCCGCAGCGAACTGTCCTGGAGATACGTGAAGGCGATGCTGCGGCTGAGTGAGTTTTCCGGGACGGCGGAAGAGCGGAGAGCAGAGAAAGAGAAGTTATATAACGATCTGGTCGCACACGGCGTTACAAGGTTCAGCGAGTGGGAGATGCTGTCTGAGAAGATGATCGATCACGAGGAGATGGAGTGATCCGGAGCAGCCTTCGATATCCTTTGCCGAACAGGATATCCGGGCTGCTTCTCTTTTGGGCATTACTAAAGGAACGATTATTCAGGAGAAGAACAAATTGAACACCATTCTTCAGCTTGCAAAAAATGATATCCGGTCCCGCTACTCGAACTCCCTGCTGGGGATCGTGTGGGCCTTTGTGATGCCTCTCGTCACGATCCTGGTCTTCTGGTACGTATTTCAGAGGGGCTTCAAGAATCTGCCGGTCGGCGACGCCCCTTATATCCTCTGGTTCTCCGCAGCCTACATCCCGTGGATCTTCTTTGTGGATGTGGTCACGCAGGGGTGCAATTGTCTGGTGGAATACAGCTTTCTCGTGAAAAAGATAAAGTTCGACGTCGGCCGCATTCCGATCATCAAGGTGCTGTCGGCGCTTTTTGTGCATGCCTTTTTTGTGGTCTTTCTTCTTGTGATGTTCCTGGTCTACGGCTACGGACTTACCCCGTATGCAATACAGATCGTATATTACAGCTTTTCTGTCTGCGCGCTGGGTCTCGGTCTCACCTGGTCCCTCGCTGCAGTCACTGTGTTCTTTAAGGATATGAATGCCCTTGTGAATGTCCTTGTCCAGATCGGATTCTGGGTCACTCCGATCCTTTGGAACGAGGAGACGATGGTCGATCAGTCCGTCAGGAGGGTCCTTTCGGTCAATCCGATGCATTATATCGTGAACGGGTACCGGGACAGCCTGATTTTCCACAGATGGTTCTGGGAAACCCCGGGAGAGACATTGACCTTCTGGGGCATAACGCTGCTTCTCTGGCTTCTCGGGCGGGTCGTCTTCAGGCGGCTTGCTCCCTTCTTCGCGGATGAGGTGTAAAGGATGGATTCGGTCGTATCAGTCTCAAATTTAATAAAACGATATCCGCTTTACCGCCGGAAGCTGGATAAGATCCGCGAAGCCTTCTCCGTCACGGGACGCCGCTATCACCGTGATTTCGAAGCACTGAAAGGAATCAGCTTTGAAGTCGGCAGGGGAGAGTGTGTGGGTATTATCGGCCTCAACGGTTCGGGGAAATCCACGCTCTTAAAGATCCTGACCGGCGTTGTTCAGCCTACTTCCGGCAGCGTGCGCACGGAGGGCAGGATCGCAGCCCTGCTGGAGCTCGGCGCCGGTTTCAACCCGGAGTACACGGGTCTCGAAAATATTTATCTGAACACACTCCTCATGGGAATGAGCCGGGAGGAGACGGATAAGCGGCTTCAGGAAATCCTCGATTTTGCAGATATCGGGGAGTTCATTTACCAGCCGGTGAAAATTTATTCGTCGGGGATGTTCGTGCGGCTGGCATTTTCCATCGCGGTGACGGTGGAGCCGGATATTCTGATCATCGATGAAGCCCTGAGCGTCGGGGACGTGTTCTTTCAGCAGAAGTGCTATCAGAAGATCAGGGAAATGTCGAAGCACGCGACCGTCCTGATCGTATCCCACGATCTGAATTCGATCACGAAGTTCTGCAAGCGACTGCTGGTGCTCAATAACGGGGTGCTGATCTTTGACGGCGAGGCAGGGCAGGCCGTGACGGAATATTTCAAGATCCGACAGGGAAGTATTCTGGACGGAAAAGTGAGGGAGCAGATCGAGGACGGCTTCCGGAGAGTTTCCGAAGATAAGCTGGTCCGCCCGGAAGAGAGCCGGTATTCGGGCAGAATGGACGCCGTGATCGAGAGCTTTTACTATCAGGTGGACGAGGTCCCGTTCGCCGAATACTGTGAGGCCGGGAAGACCGTGTACGTGCGGATGCTGGTGAGAACGGTGCGGCCGATGGACAGCATCATCGTCGGATATCAGGTGCGGGATACCTTTGGAAATGAGACCTTCGGGGAGACATCGATGACCTCCGGATATGCCGGGACGGCGCTTTATGAGGGGAAAAGTATGATCTCCTTCCAGTTCGTGTGGCCGGAAGTTAGGGAAGGGGATTATTTTATCACGCTTGGGATCGGCGAGGGATATGAGGTCCTGAATCAGGTCGAACAGTGCTGGATCAACCAGGCCATCCATCTGGTCAATACGACGCACGGGAAGCTGATCTACGGTGTCTTCAACAATGAGATGGAGCACTTCCGGCTCGAGAGACAGGAGTGAATCACGCTCATGCGAAGGGGAGAAAAAATGCGTAAATCAGAGACATTCAGATATTATTCTCCGGAATTTGAGGCGGATCTTTACAATCCGGTGATGCTCAGATATTCTCCGTGGGCGGGACACCGCGCCTTTGCCTACGATTATGTCATGAATGAAAGGCCTTCCTGTATCGTGGAGCTTGGAAGTCACTACGGATCTTCCGCATTTGCCTTTTTGCAGGCGATGAAGGATGGCGGGATCGACGGTTCCTTCTATGCCGTCGATACATGGGAAGGGGATTCTCTTACGAAGAATGACTACCGGGAAGACATATACGGGCAGTATAAGGAGATCCAGGACCGGTGTTTTTTCGGAGCAGATCCAGCCGATGCAGGTCCCCTCGAAAAAGATTCATGCTGCAGAACTTCTTCCGGCAAAGGTGCCCATATGCTCCGTATGACTTTCGATGAAGCGGCTCCGCTTTTTGCGGACGCATCGATCGATCTTCTCCATATCGACGGTTCCCATCGATATGAGGATGTGAAGCATGATTTCCTGACCTGGAAGGATAAAGTAAAAAAGGACGGAGTGATTTTTTTCCACGACATCGCTGACGAGGAAAAGTTTGGGGAGGTGCTGGGCTCGCATGTCTTCTGGGAGGAGCTCGTATCAGAGTATCCGCTGACCATGGAATTCCCCTTCAGCTTCGGGCTGGGCGTTCTCTGTTTTGACCCGGAAAAATACCGGAGGCTTAAAGAAGAGGTCTCCGTCGATCACTATCAGATGCTTGCAAATCATGCAGACAACGGGCACCGGGATGTCATAAGGGAGAATTTCTTTAAGATTCGTGACCTGACAGAGTATCGCGATGCGCTGATAAAACAGGTCGATGCGCTGCATACTGAGATTGCCCGCTTTGAGGAGACGGTCCGCGGGAAGGAAGCCTATATCACAGAGCTTTCGCAGGATGTCGATACTCTCAACGAAGCGCTTGCTGCAAAGGATAAGTATATCGGGGAGCTGCGGGGTGATCTGCAGAAATATGCAGAGGCGGTATCCGGAAAGGATCTGTATATCGCGTCAATTGAGGACCGGGTGAATGGGCTTCTTGAGAGTCTTGCCGACTGTCAGAAGGATGCTGCTGCCAGAGAAGAGTATATCCGTTCGCTTCTTGCAGGAATCGAGGGTTTTCGTGCGGATGCGGATAAGAAGGAGAAGTATATAGAAGAGCTGCGTGAGGGCATTGCCGGATATCAGAAGGATGCCGGTCTTAAAGATGCCTACGTCGAAGAACTTCTGGAAGGTCTCCGGAAGTATAAGGAGGATGCGGAAAAGAAGGACCGCTACATCAGTGAGCTTCTGGAAGGCCTTCAAAGGTATAAAGAGGATGCGGATGCAAAGAACGCCTATATCGCAGAGCTTCAGACGGGTCTTCAAAAGTACGGAGAAGATACGGACGCGAAGGATCGCTATATCGCGGAGCTCATAAGTACGATCGAGGATTACGGAAAGAATACTGCGGGGAAGGACGCGTACATTGCGGAGCTTCTTGACCGCTGCGGCAGCGCCTCAAAGACAGTGGAGGAGGCTGTCCTTGCAAAGGATGAAGCAGTGAAAAAAGTTCTGAAATACAGAGAAGAACTGTCAAAGAGCCTGTTCGGAAGGCAGCTCCTCAAGAGGATGGAAAAGTCAGATGAATGACCTGAATCACGGACCGCTCATATCGGTCATCGTTCCCGTGTACGGGACGGAGAAATATTTTACAAGATGCATGGACAGCCTTCTGGAACAGACGTATCCGAATCTCGAGATCCTCGTGGTAAATGACGGATCAAAGGGAGATATCCGGGAGAGAGTCCGGAAATATACAGAGCCGGATGCGGCCTCCGGAAAAGGCCCGTCCGTCCGTTTCCTTGATTTTTCGGAAAATGCAGGCCTTCTTCGCGCCCGGGTCCTTGGTGCACGGGAGGCATCGGGGGAGTTCATTGCGTTCGTGGACAGCGACGATTATGTTTCTTCGGACTTTTACCGGGTCCTCCTTGCAAGGGCCGAGGAGACATCCGCGGACATCGTGATCGGCGGGACCGTCCGGGAGGAGAACGGCGAACGATATATTTATAATTATCATGACAGTGCATTTTTGTTCGACGAGCTTGTCGGAGCGGAGGTGCAGAAGGCTTATTTTTCGCAGGAGCTTTATAATTATTCATGGCATACGGTCTGGAACAAGCTCTATCGGAAAAGCCTGTGGGATAAGTGCATGCCTGAGTATGAGAAAGCCCGCGAGCACGTCGTGATGACGGAGGATATCTTCTTCTCGTCGATTCTTTTTCTGCATGCGGAGAAGGTGGCAGCCTGTGACAGCGCAGTGTACTTTTACTGTGTAAATGAGAATGCCTCGACGGATGCCAGAGAGATCTCCTTTGAGAAATTCAAAAAGAATCTGCATGATATGTGCTTTGTGTTCGATGCAGCGGATGCATATCTTGAGCAGAGCAAAGCTTCCGATGAAGTGAAAGCGGGGCTTCGCGGCGGACGAGCCCATTATGTTCGAATGTGGCGGAGTCTTGCCGAAGGAGTTTTTCACGGTGAGGATGCGCGGAAAGCGGAGAAGCTCCTCGCACAATTTGAGTCCGGGACGAGACATGATCCCGCCGGAGGACGAAACAAAACCGGCGAAGACGGGCGTATGGGAAATTCGGGAGAGACACCGGAGATGGCTGCTTCCGGGATCTGGAATGGATTTACTCGGTCCGGCAGTCAGTCTGCGCGGCCTGCTGAGGATCCTTTTTCCGGGAGTGTGCAGTCACGGCCTGCTGAGGATCCTTTTTCCGAGAGTGTGCAGTCACGGCCTGCGGATGAGCATTTTTTCGAGAGTGTGCAGACCCCCTGGAACGGCGGGCTCATGAACATAAAGAGGGAAATACGGGAGAGCGAAGCGGGGTATATAAGCTTTGATATCTTTGATACGCTCATAGTGCGGCCTTTCCTCGAACCGTCGGACCTTTTTCTGCTCCTCGACCGGAAGGCACAGGAGCTTCTCGGGACATTCATTTCCTTTGACCGGATCCGGAGAGAAGGAGAGACGCTGGCCCGGGAATATTACGGCAGGAAGTACGGGTGGGGGGACATCACCCTGTGTGAGATCTATGATTTTATTGCGGACCATTACGGGATCGGGAAGGAGAAGGCTGACACGCTGAGAAAGCTCGAGGAGGATCTTGAGGTCAGGTTCTGCAGCGTAAGAAGGACCGGCCGCGAACTGCTTGATTTTTCCATGGCTGTCGGGAAGCGGGTCATCCTTATCTCGGATATGTATCTCACGGAGGAGACGGTCGGGAAGATCCTCGCAAAATGCGGAATAGCCGGGTATGAGAAGGTCTTTCTTTCCTGCTCGTACCGCAAGCTCAAGCGGGGAGGCGGGCTCTTTTTTAAGGCTTCCGCCGAGCTTGGAGTCACGTCTTCCGATCTCTTTCATATCGGGGATTCGTGGGAGAGTGATATCCTCGGGAGCCATGAGGCGGGGGTCAGGAGCATTTTCTTCCCGAAGGCACGTGAGGTCTTCGAGAACAGGATCCAGGGCTGCAGGACGAACCGGCTCGGCAGCATCGGAGAGCTGGCCTTTTCGGGGAACCGGACGGGCGGAACGCTCAGGAAGAACCTGGGATACCGCTCTATGATCGCGATTGCCGCGAATATGTATTTTGATAATCCGTACAGGACGTTCAACGCCGGGACGGATTTCAATATGGATCCCTGGCTCATGGGGTTTTATCCGCTTGGGATGCACATGCTGGGGATCGTAAAATGGCTCCTTGAGACCGTACGGGAGTACGGATACGAGCATCTCGTCTTCTTTGCGAGAGACGGGTATCTGCCCATGAAGGCGCTCGAGGTATATCTCGAATGTGTCCGGCCGACACAAGCAGGAATACATGATATCTGCACGCAGCCAGGATCGAAGGATCTGAGAAGCCGGTCAGTACAGCCGGATTTATATGATCCGGGAAGCACACCGGCGCAGCCGGATATTCCTGATTTTTTCTATCTGCAGGCTTCCCGCAAGGCAGTCATGCCGGTCCTTCTCCGGGAGCGGGTGAATTTCTATCAGCTGCCGATCGAGTATCGCGCACATACGCCGAGGACGCTGGCCCGGGTGCTTGCCTTCGCCGCGGATGAGGAAAAAATGAAAGAACCATTCCTCTCGTCACTCCTCAAAAGGGCGAAGATCGATCCGGGCAAGACGTTCGGGAGCGTGAAGGAGCTGCACGCCTTCATCGACTTCTTCCTGGAGAATCTGTATGATCAGAAAAAGCACAGGGAAGCTGTCCGCAGAGTGAAGATATATTACGGGAAGATCCCGGAGAAGAGTCTCGCCTTCGACATGGGCTACAGCGGACGAATCCAGAGTGCGGTGTGTGAAGCCGCCGGGAAGCGCGTGGACGCGGCCTTTCTCCATGAGGATTACGAGACGTCGGTCCTTGCGAAAGCATATTGCGGCTTTCAGATCAGGAGCTTTTACGATTACAGACCGGCCGTGTCCGGCATGATACGCGAGCATATTTTCTCGGATCCGAACGGAAGCTGCCTGGGCTTTGACGAATCCGGAGAACCGGTCCTCGAGCCTTCCCGCCATACCATTCCTGCCCGGTTCGTGGTGCGGAGGATGCAGGAGGGGGCTTTGGATCTGATCCGTGCGTTCGGATCGCATTTTCACGATTTTATGGAAGTCCTCGATTTTTCCGGGGAGGAGGTCTCGATGCCGTTCGAGGGCCTGCTCCGGTTCCCGGATCCGGCGGACATGCAGGTGTTCTCCGCCTCGTATTTTGAGGATCTTGTGTTCGGCGCATCCGAGGAGATCAATATAGCAGAGTTCCTGGGAAGAACGCTCGGTGAGCTTGACCGGGCGGAGAAGTCAGCCGGATCGCGCGCGAGCACCGGAACGCAAGCCGATTCGGCGGATCTTTACAGCACGCCTGACGCGAAGCGGATCCTTGATATGGTGAACGGGAGCCCGCAGGTCAAAAGAGGGCTGATCTGGCTTATCTTGGACTGGTCATTCTTTACAGAGAAGGTTAAAATAAACATTAAGAGACTGTTCGGGAAGTAAGGTGATTTCGAAATTCTGTATGGAATGGAATTCCGGCAGAATGCAGACTTTCGCAAATTCCCGGTTCGAAAAGTAAGGAAAATGGAAATGGGTATTCCGGGAGCATCATAAGATCCGGAAATGGCAAGGTTTATCTGCTGGCCTTTGGACGCAGGTCATGGGAGGACGATACATGGATTTCAGAAGAATATGCATTAACTGCATGCACGAGAAGCCCGTCGAGGGGGGCACATGCCCTTACTGCGGGTTCCGCAACGAGGAATATATTGTCTCGGAGAACGAGCTTGTGCCGATGACGCCGCTCAACGGAAAGTATATTATCGGCCGTGCGCTCGGTGCAGGCGGCTTCGGAAGGACTTATATAGCTCTTGACGCTACGCTTCAGGTCGTCGTCGCGGTGAAGGAGCTTTTTATCCGGAATATCTGTTATCGCGACGCCAGGTCGAATGTCAGTGTGCGTCCGGAGGATCAGGGGCTTTTTGAAGAGAACAAGAGGCTCTTTCTGAACGAGGCCCGCATTCTCGCCATGTTCAACGAGAAGGACAATGAGGGGATCGTCAACGTCAAGGACTTCTTCGAGGAGAAGAATACTGCTTATATCGTCATGGAATATCTGAACGGAGAAACGCTGAAGTCGCGGATCTCCCGGGGAAGAATGACCATGGACGAGACCCTGAAGCTGTTCGATCCGGTCCGCCATGCGCTGACCAAGGTCCACCAGTTCGGCGTGGTCCATATGGACGTGAGCCCTGACAATATCATGGTCCTCGTGGACGGAAGGGCGAAGCTCATGGATTTCGGCGGCGCGAAGAAAATGGGCTCGAACGGGGAGACCGGTCAGATCTCCTTTAAAAAGGGCTACGCCCCGATCGAGCAGCGGGATATCAACGGGGTGATCGGTCCGTGGACGGATGTCTACGCGCTTGCGGCGACGATGTATTACTGTCTTACCGGGGAGAGACCGGTGGACGCGCTCGCAAGGCAGGGCGGAGCTATCCTCATGAAGCCGACGGCCTACGGCGTGAAAATGTCAAAAGCCCAGGAGAACGCCCTCTTAAAGGCCATGGAACAGAATCCCCGCGACCGCTTCCAGACAGTCGATGACTTCTGGAATGCCATGAATGTGAAGAAGGGGAAGAGTATCCTCATTCCGGCCGTCGCAGCCGCAGCAGTGGTGGTCGGCGCGGCGATCGCATTTCTCGCGTTCGGACGCGGGAAGCCGGCTCCTGTCACGACGGATTCAAAAGCGGAAAGCACAGCTTCCGTTGTGGAGGAAGTCGCTTACGAAGTCGGGGATGCGATGGATGTCGAGCCGGGGACGTACATTTTCCGCAATGCGAAGAATTATGATCTGATCATCGGGATCGACAGCGGCTTCGGAGACGACGGGACTGCCGTGAAGCTGAAGAAATATGAGGAGGCCAACAAGAACCGCTTCTTTGTGACCGATAAGAACGGCGAGATCTATAAGCTGCGGGCTGCACATACGAACAGTCTGATCGAGACGGAGGCTGAGAAAGCCGGCGAGACGATCCGCCAGTACTCGAAGGGAAACGGGCTGGGGACGGAGCAGTGGTCTTTCATTTTCTGCGGGCACGACGAGGAGAAAGATAAGGACAAGGTGATCCTGAAATCGGCTTCGGGACTGGTCCTGGCCCCGAAGGACGGAAATCCGGAGGAGGGAGTCGAGGCGGTCCTTGCGGAATACGATGAGACAGATGAGTCGCAGCAGTGGTATATGATGTGGAATAAGAAGGATGATTCCGAGAAGGATGTCATCGTATATCATGAGGGCGATCTGGTCGGAGATGTCGAGGGAACGTTCAACATCGCGTCTTCTCTCGACGGAATGACCTCAGCCTGCGTCAATGACGATCCGCAGTATTATAAGGAGCCGACGGTCGTCGTATATAAGTCGGAATGGCTGACGGAAGGAGATCAGCCCTTCCTCTTCAGATTCGAGGCGACAGGAAGCGAGACGCGCTACAGGATCTACTGTGATAAGCAGGGAGCAGATATGTGTCTGGAATTTGATCCGGATTCAAAGCAGCTCTTTGTCAGGAAAGCGAGTGACAGCACGAACCAGCTGTTCAGGATTGTATATGTGAGTTATAACAGGTACCTGCTGCAGGCCTATAATGAGGATGTGATCGGATTTGATCTGAAGGAGGACGGATCTGCGGACGGGAACCCGCTGCTCGTGAGAAATTACAGTGAAGTGAAGGATTCGAGGCTTGAGTCGTGGCTCCTGGTGAAGCCGCACAAAGAGTCGCAATGATGAGATCAAAGCCGGAGGCGGAACGCGGCCGCGTCTATTGGAAGGAGCTGCGTATCCTGTGAGGTGCGGCGATACGCCCCGGCGTTCCAGATTATAACCCAAGGAGGAAGTGATGAGCGGACCCAGGATCGTTTTTTGCAGCAATAATCATATTTATGACGCTTCACTTTATGATGCCTGCCCTTACTGCAGTAAGATCGCGGCGGAGCAGAAGGAGCTCGTCTCGTCGACTGCCGGAGTCGATCCGGCGATCATGCATCCTGTGGGTATGGACGAAACGATCGGACCGGATTCTTTTTCAGGGGACTTTTCTGCCCCTCCGGGATTCGGGCCTGCGGCGGAGCCGGTGGACTTTTCCGGGCCGGATTTCGGAACCGATGATCCGTATGCGGCCACGGTCGTCGGAACAGGTTCTTTTGAGCCGTTCGACAGGACCTCTGAGAGAAGCGGAGGAACTTCTGAACCGTATGACAAGACCTCTGAGAGAGGCGCAGGAACTTCTGAACCGTATGACAAGACCTCTGAGAGAGGCGCAGGAACCTTTGAGCCGGAAAAAAGCATCGCGGGAACAGGCCCGGAGCCGTTCGCGGCATTTGAGGGATTTCCCGGAACGGACTCCGCAATAGAGAAAGATCTCTCCGGAACCGGTTCCTCAGACAATAATATGAGTGCGGGGATTCCGGAGGACAGCGCATTTCCAGGATCGGCAGACGGAATTGCGGATTACGGGACAGCAGCGGACAGCGGGGATGCCGATTTCCCGGAAGACGAGATAGAGCCTGACCCCTCTGATGAGGAGGATATTCCGGGGATAAAGATTCCATTTTTCACGAAGGATGGTGTTCCGGATCCCAGAAATCTCGACACATCCGTCGGACGTACGGAGGAGGTCGGCGCAGGAACTTCGAAAAGCCAGAAAGAAGCTGAAAAGGCGGAGGAAGCACCGGCTTCGAAGGAGGCAGAGGCGCCTGCCGAAGAAGGAATTTCGCAGGCCGGATCATTCGGGGAGATACCCGAAGGGGACGCCGGATACGGGGAGGAATTCTATGAGGAGGATGGCTGGGACGAACCCCTTCTGAAGAATGAAGGCCCGGTCCGCGGCTGGTTCATCCTGCAGAATGGCCCGCAGCAGGATCACAGCGTCGAGCTGTGTAAAAAATCGATGTTCATCTACGACTATGACGGAATGTGCCTCGTGCTGTCAGGACAGATGGAGAATATGACCCTCCTTGCGACCATCGAGCAGTATAAGGCGATTTCTATCCTTCCGGAGCCCGGTGTACCCTTCGAGGTGAACGGAGAGCCGAGAAGGAGCTGCGGAAGGCTCGGAGCATATATGAGACTTCTTGTCGGATCCCACCGGATGGTCTTTGTGCCTGTTGACGA
The DNA here is from genome assembly GCA_946629525.1 of uncultured Clostridia bacterium. GTDB lineage: Bacteria > Bacillota > Clostridia > Lachnospirales > Lachnospiraceae > Chordicoccus. The sequence continues at coordinate 66,900 of CAMOXU010000001.1, read as the reverse complement.
ACGGCTTTTGAATGGAGAGGGATAATATGAATTTTTATCAGGCGCTCTTTACGGATATCGGTACGCATCGCAAGAGCAATCAGGACAGTATCGGGCTCTTCAAGGCGTCGACGGACCGCGGAGAGGTCCTCTTTGCGCTGGTCTGTGACGGGATGGGCGGATATGAGAACGGTGAGCTGGCGAGCAGGATGTTGATCGAGGCATTCGAGAAATGGTTCAAATGCGAGTACCCTTATTCCATCTATGATCAGAATTTTTCACATGAGGAGCTGTTTCGACAGTGGGGAAAAATCATTTACGACTGCAATGAAAAGCTCGTGAGATACGGTACGGAGCACGGGATCTCTCTGGGAAGTACGCTGACGGCTGTTCTCCTTGTGGAGGACGAGTACTTCATGGCGCATGTCGGGGACAGCAGAGCCTATGTCATCACACCCGACAGAGTGTTCCGGCTGACGAGGGATCAGAGCGTCGTGGCGGAGGCTGTGCGGCGGGGAGAGATCACTCCCGAGCAGGCGAAGACGGACCGGCGAAGAAATATGCTGCTGGAGTGCATCGGGGTGACTCCGGACATACATCCCCTGTTCTACACAGGAAAATATCGCGGGAAAGATACATTTCTTCTCTGCTCGGACGGCTTCTGGCACAACCTTGCGGACGAAGAGCTGATCCGTTATCTGAGCGGCCGGCAGTTTTCCGGGGATGAGGACCTTTCCCTGCATCTTCAGTATCTGATCGAACTTGACAAGACAAGAGGGGAAAAGGATAATCTCTCCGCTGCTGCGATCGTTCCCTACAGGGAGCGGACGGAGTCGGAGAGGATGGCAATGGAGAAGACTGTCTCATCCGGAACATCTGACAGCAAAGACATCGACAGGACCGGTGATACGAATCCTGTAAATGCGCTACCCGACGATGTGCAGCATGTCCGTATCGATCCGGAGGAAGGAGGGCTCGTCCCTTCTGCTGATAAGAACGATCCGGCGGAGTGCCGGACTGCGGACGATACGGAGACCGTGGATCTGTATGTCTCCCCGAGCGCGCCGGCGCGCAGTGAGAAGGCCGGAGATTTTGGGACAAAGAGGATCGCAGGGCGGTTCTATATGATGCTTGACGAAAAGGAAGTGCGGGAGTTCGCTGACAGCAGCATCCTTTCGGACATTTAAGGCAGAGGAAGGGCGATTTGAAGGAACGGACGGACAGGGAAAGAATGAGACAGAGCTTTCTGAAGAATCTTGCTTTGGTAATCGGGATTTATTGTATCCTTGTTTCCGGCCTCACGATCCTCAGACCTTTTTATCTGAAGTCCCTGAACCGGGACCTCACCCTTACGATCGTCGCGACAGGCGAAAAACAGGATGCGTCAATGAGCAATTATGTGCGTATCAACCATATCGCCGTCAACGGGCGGGACATTAATCTCGCGCAGGTGAAGATCGAAGAGGGCAGCCTCTGGACCTATGACTCCGCGAATGACTACCTTCGTGTATATGATTTTGACGCCCCGCAGACGCTCACCGTACCTCTTCGGGAGGTGCATTCCCTGAAGGTGGGAATGGTCTCTGAGGTGGGATCTGGAATTGCCGAAATCCGGATCGACGGAGAACCGGCAGAACGTGTGGATCTTTATCAGAACATCGACTGGGATACCGTCTGGTTTCAGTATGATACGAGCGTATTTGTCTTCCCGGAGAGGCACTTGTGGCTGCAGGTCCTCACGTTCGTACTGATCTCATTTCTCTGTATTCTGTGGGGAAGACGGCGGGAAATCCCGGAGAAGGTTTACAGCGCATGTGCGTGGATCGTATTATGCGCCATTTTGAGTGTTCTGATCGTCGTCGGAGTCAGCCTGATCCAGTATGACGACGGCGCGGTATTTCTTTCATATCTGAAGGCCGAGCCCCAGAGCTTTCTCCGCGGGGCAGTCTTTGTCTTTCTTTCGCAGATCACCCTTTCCCTTCTTTTCAACAGAATATGGCCCGGCTTCTTCCTCACCGCGCTTCTTGCGGATCTTTGCTGCATTATTAGCAATGTGAAGCTTCTGAATCGCGGAATGCCGCTCCTGCCATGGGATTACACGATGGCGTTCGAGGCGGCGGGCGTCGCGGAAAAATATGAGATTTCCATACCTGCGATGGCTGTGCTCGTAACGGCGGAGTTCCTTCTTGCCGGAGTCCTCCTTGTACTTGTCCGGAAAAAAGGATCGTTTATTTCGAAGAGCTCACGGAAAAGGCTGATCATCCGGATCGGACTTTCCCTTTGCGCTGCGGCGCTTACATTTTTATTTGTCCGGACCAGCTTTATCGACAGCAAGGTGGAGGCGAATGACTCGGAGTACAGGGTCTACCGCGTCAACGACTATTATCGGCAGAGAGGATTTTTGTCGGCTTTCCTGGAATACTGTTATTATTTCGATCAGGCTGCCGAGCCGGAGGGGTACAGCCGGGAGAAGATGGAGGAAATATCCGCTCTGGTAAATGAAAAGATCGCGGAAAGCAGCCGCTCAGACGTATTGACTGACGGCACGGAGAAATCCGGGACAGAGGGATCTGATACAGAGAAAAGTGATTCAGAGAAAAGTGATTCAGAGAAATCCGGCACAGAGAGACCTCTTCCGGTGATTATCGCGGTGATGAGTGAATCTTTTTGGGATATCACCCGCATGGATACGATTTCTTTCGAATCAGATGTCCTTCCCTGTTACAGGTCGCTCTGCGGGGAGTCAGCCCACGGTGAGCTCTTCACCCATGTTTTCAACGGGGGCACGGTCGTCAGCGAGTTCGAGTTCCTGACCGGATTCAGCGGAGAATTCTTTCCTGAGGATTACATGGTCTACGGCAGCTTTATCGATGACGGCTTCTCCACGGTCGTCAGCGATCTGGAAGCGCAGGGCTACGGGACGACCGCGATGCATCCCTTTACCGCTTCCAATTATAATCGGGAAAATGCATACCGCAGGTTCGGTTTCGACGAACTGTATTTTGAGGATGCTTTTTCGAAGGCGGATCCTGTCCGCGGCTACGTATCGGATGCGGAGCTTTTTCAAAAGATCATTTCACAGTATGAAGAGGGAAAAGCGGACGGCAAAGGCCAGTTCATCTTTGCCGTCACCATGCAGAACCACGGCGGGTACTGGGAGAGTTCGATGTATGAGCCCGGAAGGGTCGGCTGGCAGTCAGACGTATACGGGGAGGTCGCGCGGGGATCGATCGATGATTTCACGGCAGGACTTCATGAGTCGGACAGGGCGCTCGGCGATTTGGTCGACTACTTCAGGACAGTCGATGAGGAAGTGGTCGTCATTTTCTTCGGAGACCATGTGAGCAACGCGGGACCGAAGGATGACCGGATGCTTGAGAAGACTTCCTGGCACGCGGATCCGCTGCGTTATGACTTTGAGATCCATAAGGTGCCGTTCCTTGTATGGAGCAGCACCGGAAAGATGACAGGGGATATGGGAATCATGGGGATCGGTGAGCTATTCCCGGTTGTGCTCCGCAATTACGGGCTTTCCATGGCTCCCTACAGGCAGTATGTGGCTTCTATGACAGATACCTACGGCGCGTCGGACAGTCAGGTGCTTGCCGGGAATGACGGCAGTTTTACGGAGCTTTCGGCAATGAGCGAGGGGCAGAGACAGGTCTATGAGACCTTCCGCCTGCTTCAGTACGATTACGTGTGGGGAAAACGGTATGCGGAGGAGCTTATGCAGAGTCCTTCGGCAATCCCTGATTGATAATATGCGTGAGATGTAGAGACGCGGGAGAAGAATCAGTTGAAGAATGTACTCATACTTACACATCAGTCAGACTTTCTGTGGAAATTCGAGCTGGAAAATGTCCGGCTTCTTCAGGCTCTGGACTTCGTTGTACACTACGCATCGAACAGTTCGGAAGACGGTCATCACTACGATCTGCGGGAACTGGACCGCCTGGGTGTGATTTATCATGAAATTCCCATAGCGCGATCGCCCTACATGCTGCGAATGAATTTTGAAGCTCTTTACCAGCTGCTGGTACTTATTGAAAATGAAGAAATCGATCTCATCCACTGCCATACACCTGTCGGCGGTGTTCTGGGGAGGCTTGCCGCGCGTTTATCGAAGCGTCATCCGATCGTCATTTATACGGCCCACGGTTTTCATTTTTATAAAGGTGCGCCGCTTCTCAATCAGGTGCTGTACCGGGCGGCCGAGCATGCACTTGCCCCGCTTACGGATGCCCTCGTTGTGATCAATCAGGAGGATTATGCGGCTGCGAAGAGGATGCGGCCAAGGAAGGGCGGAAAAGTCTGCTTTGTCCCGGGTGTGGGGCTTGATCTCGTGAAATTCCGTCCCGCCGACCCGGCCGAGAGGGCGAAAATGCGGGAGAAGCTTGGTATCAGACCGGAGGATTTCTTCGTTCTGTCCGTCGGAGAGATGAACCGCAATAAGAATCATGTGACTGCGATGCGTGCGATCCTCAGGCTGCGCAGAAGTGCTCTTTCGAACGGCAGGAGGATCATTTACGGGATCTGCGGAGACGGTTATTTCATGAATGAGGCGAAGCAGTACGCTGCGGGACTCGGACTGTCGGAAGATGTGCGATTTTTCGGCTATCAGAGGAAGATGCGTGACTTTTACGGTGCTGCCGACGTGACCGTCTTTCCCTCGATCCGGGAAGGACTCGGCATGGCCGGACTCGAGTCGCTGGCCATGGGCGTTCCGGTCGTCGCTGCGGAGAACAGAGGGACCCGGGAGTATATGCTTGACGGCCGGAACGGGTATGTGTGCGCGCCTCGGGACGTGGACGGCTTTGCGTCCGGGATCAGGAAGATCATGGAGATGACGCCGGGAGAGCGGAAGAAAATGGCAGACCGCTGTACAAAGTCTGCTCAGAGATTCTCGAAGGAGCGGACACGGAGGCGGATGCTTGCGTTGTATGAGGAGCTTACCCTCAGGCGGGAGCATTCCGGGATACGGTGAAGGAATCTGCTTGCCGGAGAATGATGGTGACGCATTTTCTTCAGATGTCATCTCCCGAGGGGCGAGGATAAGGAATCTTCGTATCTGAGAATGGCAGAGACGCATTTCCTTCAGGCAGGATCACAGCTGGGAGCGGCTTAATAGAAAGGCATGTTCATGGAAGAGAGGGAGAAGCCTGCAGAAAAAATGAATACGGTGAGAGCTCCTCTTGTCAGTGTCATCATGGGCACTTACGAGCCGGATCTTCCCGCGCTTTATGCTGCGGTGCGCTCCATTCGGAATCAGACGCTCCCGTCCTGGGAGCTTTTGATCTGTGACGACGGCTCCACGGAGGATATCTGTCAGAGTATCCGAAAGCTGGCCGCGGAAGACCCGAGGATCCGGTTCGCGCGGAACAGGAAGAACATGGGACTTGCCCATGCGCTGAATCACTGCATTCTTCATGCAAGAGGTGAGTTCATCGCGAGAATGGACGCGGATGATATTTCCCGGCCGGAGAGGCTTGAAAGACAGGTGGAGTTTCTGCGGGAGAACCCGGATATTATGTGGGCCTCCTGCGTCGCGGATCTGTTCGAGGGGACCCGTGTCTGGGGAAGAGCGGACCGTCCGGAGAGGCCGGATGCGCGGTCCTTCCTGCATTCTTCCCCCTATATTCATCCGGCTGTGATGTACCGACGTGAGGTGTTCTTTCCTGATAAAGAAAGCAGCATGCTTCCGGGCTTCAGAATGCAGGGAAATTCCGGAGCTTTGACCTCAGGATATACGAAGCATAGTGTGAGGTCGGGCAGATCGGAGATGCAGTCCCGGAAAGCCGGGGAGAGGTTATACCACGTGTCTCCGCTCACTGCGCGCTGCGAGGACTATGAGCTTTTTATGCGGCTCCACAGCGAGGGACTTCGCGGATATAATCTGCAGGATGCGCTGTTTTTCTATCGCGAGAGTGAGGAGCGGATGCATCGGTCTTTCAGAAGCTGTCTTTGCGAGATGCTCATCAGGATCCAGGGGTTTTCGAGACTCGAAATTCTTACTCCTGCCGCAGTTCCGTACGTACTGAAGCCAGTCTTCGTCGGAATTGCATCCTTTTTCCCGGAAATCGCCCAGCGCATGCGGACCGGAGGGAGGAGCTGGGACCGAAGAAGAACGGACGGAGTTGATAGCCGGGATCGAAGCGAGCCGGAAGAAGAGAGGAGCCGGGATCGAAGCGAGCCGGATGAAGAGAGGAGCCGGGAGCGAAGAAGAGATGACGGAGAACAGGGTTCCGGAAATTTGTCCCGAAGCTGCAGCGAAGAGATCCTTGCAGATCTCTTTGCCCCGATGATCCTATCCTTTACGGCGTGGGTGCTCAGGGAGGCGGAGGAGAGAGGGATCAGACGCCTTTATTTTCTCTCAAGAGACGGATATCTTCCCTTCAGAACCGCGAAGAGGCTTGTAAAAAGGTATGGAATCGGTATAGAATGCCGTTATCTTTACTGTTCCCGGTATTCACTGAGGGTTCCCATGTATTCGGAGAATGTCAGTGAAGCCCTGTCCCATGTGACCCGGGGCGGGATCAATGTCACATTTCGAAAAATCCTCAAAAGATCCGGCTTCCGGACAGAGGATATGGAAAAAATGCAGGCCGAATTTCCGGATATCGAGCCGGACGAGGTGATTCCGTACTCCGCACTCGCCGGAGTCAGGGAACGCCTTGCGGAAAGCCGGGTCTATACAGAGCTTCTTGTGAAAAGGTCCGCGGAGGCCTGGGAGCCGCTTCGCAAGTATTTTTCGCAGGAGGGGCTTCTGGAACAGACCGGAGACGGATCGCCGTCCGTCGGCATCGTCGACAGCGGGTGGACGGGGACGACGCAGAAGAGCATCGACCAGATCCGGAAAAGATGCGGGATCGATACGCCCGTGGAGGGCTTTTATTACGGCCTCTTTGAGATCCCGAAGGGGGCGGATCCGGAACAATATCACTGCTGGTCCTTCGGGCCGAAGTCGGGACTGATAAATAAAGTGTTCTTCTCGAACAGCCTCTTTGAGGCGATCGTCCGGGCAGATCAGGGAACTGTGTGCGGATATCGGAAGGGGAGGCTGCCGGGAGGCAATATGGAACCGGTCTCTGCACCTTTCCGGCGGAATGGGATCGCAGACAGACTCTTTGAGTATATCGAGAGATATCTGGATCGGACAGCGGCCGGCGAAGTGACGATCCCTCCGGAATTTTTCCCGCAATCGGTTCCCGGAGGCGGAAGCCAGGCCGAAGATGCGGAGCCGGGAAAGATACCGGAAGTCTATGAGAAAATGCTGACTCCGAAGAGGAAGCTTCGCTTTATGAAGTTCATGTGTGATCCCGATCCGGAGACTGCGGAGTATTTCGGCAGCCTTCCCTTCTCGGACGACCTCCTCGACGAGACGGAGCGCGAGGCGGCGCCGGTATTCCCGGAGGAGTATCTGAAGGAAAATCATTTTACGAACCGGCTGCTCACATCTCTGGGGATCCGGAAGGGAACGGTCCACGAGAGCGCATGGTTCGAGGGGACCTGTGTGCGGAGCGCTGCAGGCGGAGGTTTTCTCTCGAAGGCTGCATCGGTCCGGCACCGCATGAGTTTTTCATTTTATAAAGCGGTAAGTTATCTTCGTAAAGAGATAGTAAGTACCAGGTAATTGCGGAACTGTTTGCACAATTTCCATAGAGTACAGCGTTTCTCAAACGCCCGAATATTAGAAAATAGCAAGGAGTTGCAGCAAAACGGGTATCCGTTCACAGGCAGGGAGAAATGCTTGTGCGGCAGCGGGAGTTATATGGAAAAAGCTGGTGCACGTTAACAGGCAGGCTGCGACTTTGTTCGATAGCAGGAACTGGCACAGGGACAGCGGGGATCGGCTCGCCGGCAGGCAGCGAAGAGAATTGTGTGCCTGCATATACCGGAGGAGATCATGACCGGAGGAGATTTTCACAGACAACTGCATGACAGCCTGGTGAACCGGGTGCCCGGCATACGGGAGCGGTATCAGGAGTACAGAGGAGAGCACGCAAAGATTCCGTCGCTCGCCTATCTCGGTGCGCTGAACTTTGATTATTATGTCCTGCAGAATAAAGCTCTCCGGGCAGATTCCCTGCTTCAGCCGGATGAGGGAAGGAAGATCGTTCCGGGCTCCGAATCGGAGCTGACCAGGAAAATGTCCCCGAAGAGGATGGCCGAACGGCTTCATTCCTACGATGTCATTTCCTTTGACGTGTTCGATACACTGATCCTCAGAAAAGTCAGGGAACCTGCAGATGTCTTTTATGCGCTTCAGGAAAAGCTCGATTATCCTGATTTCAGGCGAGTGCGGATCGAGGCGGAGCGGCAGGCCAGACTGAAGAGACATGCACTTTTCGGGGACTATGAGGTCAATTATTCGGAGATCTGGGCCGAAGCGGAGCGCATGACCGGCATCAGCGCTTCACGGGGCATGCAGGCGGAATTTGAGACGGAGATCCTGTTTGCCTCGGGAAATCCTTATTTTCAGGAGGTCGTTCGGGAGCTCCTGCAGCGCGGAAAGAGGCTGGTCGTCTGCTCGGATATGTATCTCGGGGAGGAACGGATCCGGGAGCTTCTGCTTCACTGCGGCTATCCGGAGTTCTCCGCGTATTATGTATCCTGTGACTACAGAAAGTCCAAATATGACGGAAGCCTCTATGATGTAGTCCGGAACGGATCCGCCGGGCGCTTTATCGAGATCGGGGATGATCTGCTGTCGGACGTGCGGCAGGCCCGCAGAAAGGGTTTTTCGAGCCTTCACTATCAGAATGTGACAAAGGCCGGCGAGCCCTACAGAACGAGGGATTTGTCTCCGCTCATCGGGTCGATGTATGCGTCGATCGTGAACGGATATCTGCACGACGGGACGCACCGGCTCTCAAAGGAGTTTGAATTCGGATTTATCTACGGAGGGCTCTTTGCGGCCGGCTACTGCAGGTTCATCCACGCTTTCGCCGGGGAGAGAGGGATCGACCGGATCCTCTTTCTGTCCCGGGACGGCGAGATCCTTCTGAAAGCCTATACCGCTCTGTACCCGGAGGAGGCAGAGAAATGCAGATATGCGCTCTGGTCGCGTCTTGCCGGGACGAAGATGTGCGCATCCCTCATGAAATCGCATTTTGTACAGCGGATGGTCACGCACAAGACGGATCAGGGGTATGCATTTTCCGAGATATTCGACACGATGGAGATCGGCGATATGCTCGGGATGTTCCTCTCCGAATATCCGAAGCCGGAAGATGAGCCGGCAGGCAGCGCTCCATCGGGGATCCTTCCCTTCCGCAGCCGCTATACATCGGATACAGAGCTGACTGCCCGGACTTCCGAAGATCTTTGCTCCTTCCTTGACGAACACTGGGAGGAGGTCTGCGCGCACTATGAGGCGCAGATCGCCGAGGGAAAGCGGTATTACGGAAGGCTTCTGAGTATGGAAGGGGAAATTACGGGAAAGCGGACGGAGACTTCGGGAAAACGGATGGAGAAGCATGAAGAGAAGATGCGAATCGCCGTCGTCGACGTTGGATGGGTCGGCAGCGGGGCGATCACGCTTCGGAAAATGCTCCGCGATGTCTGGAAGTTCGACTGCGACGTGTACGGGCTGCTGGCCGGAACAGCCAGCGGGCCGAGCGGCGACTCGGCTGCTTCCATCACGGAGATGGCGGACGGAAGGCTTTCCTCGTACCTCTTTTCCGCTTCCGAGAACAGGGATATCTGGAAGATACATGACCCCGCGGAAGGCCACAATATGATCCTTGAACTTCTTCTGTGTTCACGGGAGCGCTCGTTCCGGGGATTTGCCGAGGGCGGGCAGTATCATTTTTCGGAATATGCGGAGAAGATCGACGCCCCTGCGGTGCAGCGAGGGATCATGAAATTTGTGGAGCTTTACAAAGCGCATCCGTGGGCGTCCTTCCCGATCTCGGGGAGAGATGCCGCAGCTCCGATCATGCTGCTCTATCAGAATCCGGACTATATAAGCGCGCTGCTTGAAAATTCAGGGATCCGCCCGAATATCGAGTAAGCAGTCTTCCACAGTGATATATACGGAACTTATTGATGTTTCCGGGAAAAGGTGTTCTATGAAGAAAAACAAAAAGATACTGAAAACAGCGGGCATTGTCCTTGCGGTCCTCGTGATCTCCCTCTTTGGGTTCTGGAAGCTCGCGCCGACATCGTTAAAGCTTGAAGTCGTCAAGACACTCTCGACAAAACAGGTGGTCAGAGACGCCATCGAGAACAGGGTGGGTGACAATTACGAGGAGAAGGTGCACGACACCGAGTTCAATGAGGAGGAGGTCGTGGTGCCGGAGGAAGCGGCGAAGAAGCTCACCGGCTATAAAAATATCGTGCTCTTCGGCGTGGATGCCCGCGGGTCTGAGTTCGATTCGGAGACCCGGTCCGATACGATCATGATCGTGAGCATCAACAATGATACGGGAGCGATCCGGATGGTATCTCTGTACAGGGACACGATTCTTCGCGTTATGCGGAGCGACGGCTCATCCTTCTACGGGAAGGTCAATTCCGCCTACACCCTTGGCGGCGTGCAGGCAGCACTTTCGACCCTCAATACAAATCTCGATCTCAATATCGACGACTATGTGGTCGTGAATTTCAGCGGTCTCGCGGAGATCATCGACCTCATGGGCGGGATCGACATCAAGATCACGGATCTCGAGATGAGACGCATCAATAAGATCGGCAGTGATATGCAGAATGAGGGCGTCGGTGCATTTACCGAGCTTGCGGAATCGGGAGATGTCCATCTTGACGGGATGCAGGCGACCGCCTACTGCAGGATCCGCGACGCGGCCTTTTACGATGAGCAGGGGAATGACTATCACTATGATTACGGGCGGACAGCGCGGCAGAGGTATGTCATTTCCAAACTGGTCGAGAAGGCGAAGAGCTCCGGGATCTCGAAGCTCCTGGACCTGGCAATGCAGATCATGAACATGAATACGACCGAGAGGACTTTCATGAAGACGAGTCTTCAGTATGACGAGGTCATGGACCTTATCCCGGTCATGATCGATTACAATATGGAGGGAAGCTCGGGATTTCCGTATACGCAGGATACTCCCATCGTGGACGGAAACGATTATGTCGTGCCTCAGGGCCTTGCGGTAAATGTCGCTGCCCTGCACAAATTCTTGTTCAATGATCCGGAGTACGTGCCCTCGCAGACCGTCATGGAAATTAATGACTATATTATCGGGTATACAGGGGTGCAGCCGAGGGAGCCGGAGAACTGATCCGGTCACGGGCTGCTGCCATCCGGGCTCTGAAATCGGGATCATTTCACAGATTTCTGCAGAAGTGAACACATTTCGTTCAAATTCAGACCGTATTATCTCATCATACAAGATGCAGCCGACCAAAACGGGAGAGCGGATCCGCAAAGAAATAAAAAGCGGCGTTCCGGAACCCGTACAGAAGATTTTGAATATGAGGAGATAATGATATGAAGAAGAAATATGTCGCACGGACTCTCGCAATCATCCTTACAGCATCCATCGTTCTCGGAGGCTGCGGCGGCGTTTCCGGAACTGCTTCAACTGACTCGGAGACAAGAACAGCAGCGGCTTCTTCGGATACATCCGCATCCGGGGCGGCGGCAGACAGTATAGAGGCTTCTGCAGCGAGCAGCGCAGCGGAGAAAACGGGGAGCAGCGTGACAGTGACTTCTTCCACAGACACTGCTGCGGACAAAGTTTCCGAATCTGAGATATTTACGGAGCGGGATCTTACGCAGGAAGCGGATCTCACTGATGCTGCCGAATATACAGTGACAGACGGTAAGGACATCACGATCAGCGAGGAAGGCGTCTATGTCATCTCGGGGACCGCGAAGGAGTGTACGATCATTGTCGACGCGGAGGATTCGGCGAAGGTCCAGATCGTCCTTGACGGTGTGAGCATCACCAATAAGGAGACTCCGGCCATATATGTAAAGTCGGCGGACAAAGTTTTCGTGACGACGACTGACAGCGAAAATCAGCTGACGGTCACCGGAACCTTTGCGGAAGACGGGGATGCGAACACGGATGCGGTCATTTTCTCAAAGGATGATCTGGTACTGAACGGTGTGGGAACACTCACGATCACTTCGACGGACAACGGCGTCACCTGCAAGGATGATCTGAAGATCACGGGTGGTACTTATACGGTCACCAGTGAGGGCGACGCGTTCGAAGCCAACGACCTGATCGCCATCAGCGGCGGCACGATCAATATCAAATCCTCGAAGGACGGACTGCACTGCGAATATGATGAAGATGATACAGTGGGAGCCGTATATATCTGCGGCGGATCGATCCTGATCGATGCCGCAAAGAACGGGATCCGCGCGACAACAACTCTCACGATCGACGGAGGAACACTCACGATCGACGCGGCAGAAGGGTTAGAGTCGACGCAGGTCACGATCAATGACGGAACGATTGATATAACAGCTTCAGATGACGGCATCAATGCCGGACAAAAATCGAATTCCCTCGACATTGTGCTTACGATAAACGGCGGAAATACAACGATCAGCATGGGACAGGGGGACACGGACGCGATCGACTCCAACGGGGACCTCTACATCAACGGCGGGACGGTGGACATCACGGCGCAATTCGCTTTCGACTATGACGGAGTCGGACAGATGAGCGGAGGGACCGTGACCGTCAACGGACAGACCGTTACCGAGCTCACGAATTCCATGATGGGCGGTGGCATGGGTCCCGGCGGCTTTGGAGATCAGGGCGGAATGGGCCCGGGACAGGGAAACCAGGGAGGTTACGGCAGCCGCGGCGGCCGTGCTGCCGGGAACAGCATCTGACGAAATGGATGATACTGCAAGTTACATGAATAAAACATCCGGCGGGCCTCAGCTGCGCAAATTAGGAAGCGTTTCTCACCGTGCACAGCATGGAAGAGCGTGAAAGCGAGTCTCTTCAGACGAGACTCGCTATTTTTGTGTTCTTATATTCCGGATCGTCGGTCACATCCCGGATCATTTCGATTCCGTCAGGGAATTCGATTTCCCGTTCCGCGTCCTTCAACTGCTCGACGATCGCGATCGCCCGATTCTTCCAGAAGGGATAGAGGTCGATCTGGAAATAATTGTTTTTCCAGGCAAAGCAGTACCTGGTCTTCGTCACATCCTTATAGGAAGGATCTGCCTCGAGCAGAAGACGAACATATTCATCCACCGTGAGACGCCGTTCGATCTCGATCCTCTCATCGGATACAGGCCAGCGCCGCGTGATCTCCATGTAAGTATAGTGACCTCCGGAACCGCTTTTCCGAAGCCAGATGCTTTCGTCGGCCGGAGCCCGGAGATAGGTCTTTGTGATCTCCAGCTTCCGTACGCCCCGCATGCGCATAAGATCCTCCGTGTCCGGATACCGGATCAGGTACTTACGCCTGTTGTTGATCATGCTCGGACATCCGCAGAAAGCGGTGATCTCCCGGATCAGGTGCTGCATTTTCTCCGCAAAATTCCCCCGATTGTCGATGATCCGGAGATGTGGATGGCCGGTCCAGGCATCGATGAACTTGTCGTCCATGGCGGCTGCCTGCTCGGGTGTTTCGATGCGGGCTCCGTTGTTCGCGGTGGTGTAGAACTCGACAGCGCCCTTTGCCGCCGTCACCAGATGATAGACAGCGTCATAGCGGTCGAGAAGGGCGACCTCATTCTGACCGACTTCGGCGAGGACAGCCGCGAATTCCTCGTCATTCATATAGACTCTGTTGTCCAGTGCGCCGCGGTCACAGACGATCAGGATCTTCTCATCCGGCATTGTGAGAGCAGCCTTTCGGAAGAGACGCTCTTTCTCGAGCTGGAGCGACATCTGACACTTCTGATAGTCGAGATTGCTGCCGCAGGTCCAGGGTGCGACACCGCCCGTGATGAATTCCGTGGCCGTCTCGGGAACGACGAGGACCCTCCAGCCCTCTTTCGAAAGATTGCTCTGAATCCATCCGACGGCGGTCGATTTGCCGCCGCAGGGACCGCCGGTGATCACAATTTGCCGTATATCCTTTTCCATATGCCGGCTCCTTTCTTAACGTGGGGAATCTTTAGATTCATTATACCAACCCTGTGACGGAATTTCCATGAAGAGTATTCCGGAGAACATCGATCTGACTTCCGAATGCGGTAAATTTCCTGCGAGAAGTCTGAAGAGAACGAAGCATGCAGAAAAGAAGGGTGTGAAAAATTTTTACATATAAAGGTGGAACTCGAACGTCATTCGGACTATAATGAATCTTATCGGAAGTTCCGTAAGGAACTTTCGATAAAAAGGCCTGCAAAGCAGGCCGAATTATGAATGTAAACTCGTCTGGTTTACATGAACAGTCAGCCTGACATTCATGCGGGCCGCCTTTCGAGAGGATCTTTGGTCGCTCTCGTATGGCCTGCTGTTCCAATAGTCTGCGCTGCGGATAGTTCCGCTTCAAAGCGGGATGAATACTGAGGGGTTCGCAGCGGGCGGATCCGGGGCTTCGGGGGCCCCCGGATCCGTTTTTTAATGTAATAGGAAACTTCGTTTCCTATTACACAAAAACGCTCCGCGAGGATGCGACTGGTGCGCATCTGAAAGTGCAGCTGACGCTTGCGCACACCAGCGCGCAAAGAGCCACAATGCGGCTCTTTGTTCTTTTTATGCTGTTTTCGGATATGTAAGTCTTCTTTATTCTTTTGCCTTATATTTTCGGTGACGTAAGTTTTCGATGAGCGTACTTCGCTCTTGCAAATCCTGCACAGTGTGCCCTATAATATGGATTTGATATAGAAAGGCACATTACCTAAGGAGGCTTTTACGATGATTGAAGGAAGAATCTATAATTTCTCTGCAGGGCCATCGATCCTGCCGGAACCCGTATTGCTGAGAGCACAGAAGGAACTTTTGAACTGCGGCGGCTCAGGAATGTCCGTTCTGGAGATGAGCCACAGATCCAAAGTGTTTGACGATATTATCAACGCGGCGGAAGAGAATCTGCGGAAAATTATGGGGATCCCTGACAACTATAAAGTCCTGTTCCTCCAGGGCGGCGCGAGCGGTGTGTTCGCATCCCTGCCCATGAACCTTGGAAACAAGACAGGAATCGCGGATTATATCGTGAGCGGAAATTTCTCCGGTGCTGCCCTTAAGGAAGCGAAAAAATATCTGAAGGATGCGCGGGAAGCTGCGACGACAAAGTCGGAGAATTTCAGCCGGATCCCGAAGCAGGAGGAGCTTCAGCTCACTCCGGACGCGGATTACGTCCATGTCTGCTGGAACAACACAATCTTCGGCACGGTCTATCACTATATTCCGGAGACAGGAAATGTCCCGCTTGTGGCCGACATGTCCTCGAGTATTCTCTCTGAGCCGGTCGACGTATCGAAGTTCGGTATGATCTACGCGGGCGTTCAGAAGAACCTTGCACCTGCGGGCCTTGCGATCGTGATCGTCCGCGAGGATCTGATCGGCAATGCGATGCCGATCACACCGAAGATCTGGGATTACGCGCTGAATGCGGAAAAGCGGTCCATGATCAATACACCTCCGTGCTTCCCGATCTACTTCGTCAAGCTCGTGACGGATTATCTGATGGAGCAGGGCGGACTCGAGGAAATGAAGAGACGGAACGAGGAGAAGGCCGCGATCCTCTATGACTACCTTGATTCTCAGGATTTCTATAAGGCTGCAGCCGCAAAGGAAGACCGTTCTCTCATGAACGTGACCTTCCGCACGGGGGACGAGGCGCTCGACGCTGAATTTGTCAAGGGACAGGCAGCGCACGGTTTCTCGAATCTGAAGGGCCACAGACTTGTAGGCGGCATGCGCGCTTCGATCTACAACGCTATGCCGAAAGAGGGTGTTGAAGCTCTCGTTGCCTATATGAAGGAGTTCGCAGCCGCTCACTGAGCCGGAGACTCTCATCTCTGACCGGGGTCCGTATCCCTTGTCGGAGAGAAGTATCATGACGCGCATTCCTATCGCGAATACATCCGCGGGAGTATGCGCCGGAGATTAAATAATGAAGAAGCGGGGCGCTCATATCCTGATATGCCGCACAGTCAAGCGGGATCAGGATCTGGACGCCCTGCACTGGTTTTACCGCAGCCGCGCAATTGGAAGGTGCTCCGCATCCCGCGCGGCGCGGCAGGAACACCGAGGCGTTCCTGAATGAAATGTTTCTTATTACTTTGGGGAGACTTGAACAGGAAGGATAGAATATGGCCGTATTCAGACCGTTCAGAGCAGTAAGACCTGCAAAAGAATATGCAGGTGAGGTGGCAGCTCTTCCGTACGATGTGATGAGCAGTGCGGAAGCACGTGAAATGGTGAAGGGACATCCGTGGTCTTTTCTTCATGTGGACAGAGGAGAGGTCGATCTCGACCCGTACATTGACATTTATGACAGGAGAGTCTATGAGAAGGCCTCCGAGAATCTGGAGAGGATGCTCAGCGAGGGCATCAATGTCAGGGAGAGTGCCCCGGTCTACTACATTTACAGACAGATCATGGACGGCAGATCGCAGGCCGGTCTTGTCGGCTGCGCGTCCATCGACGATTATAATAAGAATGTCATAAAAAAGCATGAGCTGACCAGGGCGGACAAGGAGGAAGACCGGATCCGCCACGTCGATACGCTGAATGCGAACACGGGTCCTATCTTCCTGACTTTCCGGGACACGATTGGTCTTCGGGCCATGACCGGAGAATGGATGGATGCACACGAGCCCCTCTATGATTTCACGTCTTCAGACGGGATCCGCCATACGGTGTGGGTGATCGATGACGCTCATGTGGAGGCCGATATTCAGGCGAAGCTCGGAACGGTGCCTTCCTTCTACATCGCAGACGGGCATCACAGATCCGCCTCCGCGGTGCGCGTGGGGGAGAAGAGACGGGCGGAGCACCCGGATTATGACGGAACGGAGGAGTTCAATTTCTTCCTCTCGGTCCTCTTCCCGGTCGAGGAGCTTCGGATCTATGACTATAACAGAGTCGTGAAGGATCTTTGCGGGATGGATGCAGAGTCTTTTCTCAAGGCAGTCGCGGATTCCTTTGAGATCTGTGAGCTTCCGCCGATGCGTGAGAATCACTCGGATCTTACCGAGGAGGAGCTCTCCGTCTTCCGTCCTGTGAGCAAGCATACGTTCAGCCTCTACCTTGAAGGAAAATGGTACAGACTGACCGCGAAGGCAGGGACTTTCGACGAAACGGATCCGGTCGGACAGCTCGACGTCTCGATCCTTCAGAAAAATCTGCTGACGCCGGTCCTTAAGATCGGCGATCCGAGGACGGACCGCAGAATTTCCTTCGTCGGCGGGATCCGCGGACTTCTTGAACTGATCCGGCTGGTCGACGGCGGTGCGGCGGCAGCTTTCGCAATGTACCCGACGACGACAGATGATCTTATGAATATAGCGGATGCAGGGGAGATCATGCCTCCCAAATCCACCTGGTTCGAGCCGAAGCTCCGGAGCGGCCTCTTTATTCATTATCTCTGATCGTCCGGCACGTCAGGAAATGTATGCTCTGCAGGAAGAAAGGCTTCGGCTGATTTCCGGACTGGTGGAGCAGTCCCGGGCATGATACAATACATTTTATGGATGATAATGCGACAAAGCGGATCCTTGGTTTTCCGGATGAGTTCTGGATCGCATTCGTGATCATGATCGGCTTTTTTCTGAAAATAATATTTGACGTCAGTTCGGGATATAATTTCCAGGCGAGAAATCTGGGTACATGGACGTATCTTGAATCGGGGCAGGCGCACGAGGGGACTCTCGGAGTGATTCAGTATCTGTTCGAGAATCACCGTCTTCCCGATTTTGATCCGAGAACTGTGAGCGGCTTTGAATCGCCTCCTCTCTATCATGTGTTCTGCGCCCTTTTTCTCGAAGTGTTCCACCGTGCAGCCGGATGGAAGATCGGGACGTGTCTGCATTGTCTGCAGTGCGTGAATGCGATCTTCGTGACGGCCGGTTCGCTGTGCGTGATCGGTATTCTGAGAAAGTGCGGACTTGTCGGCAGAGAGCTGGTCGCGTCCATTTTATTCATGACATTTTTTCCGGCATTCTACATCATCGGTGCGTCCTTTTCGCCGGAGGCCATGTGCTTCATGTTCTGTACCTTCGCTCTCTATAATTCCATCACGTGGTACCGGACGAAGGAAATGAAGCATATAACGAGGGCGGCGGTCTTTCTCGGGCTGGGAATGAGTGTTTCCTATACCGCGAGTGCGATCCTTCCGGCTGTCCTCTCTGTCATGGCACTGTCGGTGAGGGACAAGCGGTTTTCCAGAAAGAGCCTGAAGGCTCCCTTCGAAAGGTTCTTTCTTATTGCGGGCATCGGAGCGCTGTGGTGGCCGGTCTATAATCTGATCCGGTTCGGAGTGCCTCTCTTTTATCGGAAATTCAGCTATGAGTCATGGGAGATGCTCAAAGGAAGGTATTCCGTGTGGATGCGCATAAAGCTCCCTTCCATCAATGAATTTTCCGATATGCAGATCGATTCCGGGGGAAAGTATCTGTACAATATATGGGCACAGACTCTGAAGACCGCGATCTTTGACTACAACGCCATTAATATGGAGCTTCGGCCCACCCACATCATGGCCGGGCTGCTTCTCTTCATGAATATTCTCCTGTGCATTCTCTTCCACGTCATGTGGATCCGGTCCCTCATGGGGCATCGGATGAGGAGGGAGATCAAGGTGTTCACGGGTGTCGGATATCTCGGAGCGCTGATTGGATATACGGTCTTCTGTCTCAGGAATCCGATCGTCTCCGCGATGAATTTCTGCTATATTCCGACGATCATCCTGTATCCGATCACCGGAATGGCGATCTGCGGGGCTGCGGGGAGAAATGCGACAGGCCTTGACCGCGTTCTGACGAGGGTGTGCAACTGGGTCATCGTGATCTTTGCGGTGGTCGCCGCGTTCCTGTTCGGATATTATGCCGCATAGCATCGCAGGAAGCGATGAAACAATGCGGCGCGGCTGCGGGCCGGAGGCTTTTATTCTTCCCGTATGCACCGGTGCGGGGGCCGGGAGCGGGAAGTTCAATAGTTGGCAATATGATTTTACAGGAAGGAAATGATCATTTCCTTACCAGGAAGGCAGGTAAAGATTTATGCTGGATGGCAAAAAGGTTTTATTTTCAGGTATGCAGGCGACAGGAAATCTCACGCTCGGAAATTATCTCGGAGCGCTGAAGAACTGGGTCTCACTCTCGGATGAATATATGTGCTTTTACAGTGTTGTCGACGAGCACTCGATCACCGTGAGACATGATCCGGCTGAGCTCAGAAAGCGCGCGCGTGCGCTGCTCACGCTCTATATTGCGGCGGGGATCGATCCGGAGAAAGCGTGCATCTACTATCAGTCCCATGTATCGGCCCATGCGGAGCTCGCATGGATCCTCAACTGCTATACCTATATGGGAGAAATGAGCCGCATGACTCAGTTCAAGGACAAGAGCGCAAAGCATGCAGATAATATCAATGTCGGCCTCTTTGCTTATCCGGTCCTCATGGCGGCGGATATTCTTCTGTATCAGGCGGATCTGGTCCCGGTCGGACATGACCAGCTGCAGCATCTGGAGATCACAAGAGATATAGCGAACCGCTTTAATAACATTTACGGCAATGTGTTCACGATCCCGGAGCCGTACATCGGGAAGGCGGGCGCAAGGATCAGAAGCCTTCAGGATCCTTCCAAAAAGATGTCGAAATCGGATGAGAATCCGAATGCCAGCATTTACCTCATGGACGATCCGGACACGATCCGCAGAAAGTTCAAGCGTGCCGTGACGGATTCCGAGGCGACGATCTGCTACAGAGAAGAGCAGCCGGGTATCATGAACCTGATCGATATTTACTGTGCGTGCACCAATAAGACTCCGGATGAAGCGGTCGCCGAGTTCTCCGGTCTGGGATACGGCCAGCTGAAGGAAGCGGTCGGAGAGAGCGTCATTGAGATCCTCGCTCCCCTCCAGAAGAGATGCGCGGAGCTTTCAAAGGAGAAGGCATATATCGACGGGATCATCAAGAACAATGCCGAGAAGGCAGGCTATTACGCGAACAAGACTCTGAGAAAAGTGCATAAGAAGATCGGGTTCCCTGAGAGAATCAGATGATGTGTAAAGCGATAGCAAAAAAGTACATTTCGTCGTTTGAAACTGTAGAAAATGCAGATAGTTTGTACTATAATGAAAACGACATGTAGCTTTTCAGCTAATCGGAGGTGATTCCGGCTCCCTCTTTTATGCAGAATCACCAATACCGTGAAGAGGAGGCATAGCCTCTTTCTCATGTTTGGATCCGTACAGGCTGGAATGTTTTTTGATTCTTTTACAAGGAGAAGATTATGGCTGCAGGAAAGTATGTCGCTTATGTCGGCACTTATACGAATGGAAAAAGCAAAGGTATTCATATTTATGACGTAGATGTTGAGGAAGGCCTGCTTTATCTTCGCAGAGTTGTACCGGTAAACAACTCATCTTACCTGATCGCTTCAAGAAGCGGAAAATTCCTGTATTCAATCGCTGATGAAGGCGTTGAAGTGTATGAGATCGCTCCGAACGGAGACCTTACATCGATCAATCAGGTCGATATCGACGGCATGAGAGGCACACATCTCTCCACAGACTATCAGGGCAAGTATCTCTTTGTAGCCGGCTATCATGACGGCAAAGTCACGGTTGTCCATACGCATAAGGACGGCAGTCTCGGCAGTGTCATGGATGGTGTCTATCACCGCGGACAGGGAGCGATCAACGAGCGTTCCTTCAGACCGCATGTCACCTGTGTACGTATCACTCCGGACAATCATTTCCTCTGCGCGGTGGATGAGGCCCTGGATCAGGTCATGATTTATCAGATCGACCATCGTCTCAATAAGCTGAAGGAAGTAGATGTCCTCCGCATGGGAAAGGAAGTCGGCCCGAAGAGCATTCACTTCAGCAAAGACGGACATCACGCGTATGTACTCTGCCAGATCACGAACGAGATCCGCGTGTACGATTATTATATCGGAAAGAACGGTTTCCCGAGATTTGATCTTGTTCAGGAAGTTTCCACACTTTCGAACGCGAGGGATCCGCATGACGCGGCATCTGCAATGCGTCTCTCTTATGACGGCGAGTACCTGTTCTGCTCGACATCCGGAGACGATTCCATCGCCTGCTACAAGATCGACAAGGTGTCCGGAAGACTCGACAGACTGTTCGCGCTTCCTACATCCGGCGCTTATCCGAAGGATATTGCGCTCTTCCCGGATCAGAAGCATATTGCGGTCGTGAACAACGGTGAGGGAACCATAACGACGTTCACGATCGATTATGATAAGGGAATCATTGCGATGAAGGGACGTCCGCAGAAGCTGGATACTCCGAACTGCATGATCTTCCATGAAATTCAGGAGCCGCCGGCGGAGATCCGCAATATCTCCGAGAAGGAGGCGGAAGCCGAAGTTGAGAAGAGAGTAAGAACTTACGCTCCGCTCAACTGAAGATCGGGAGCAGATGTGAACGATCAGTCAGATACCATTATGAGAATCGTTTCGCGAACCTCATAATCATAAATCGGCCGATCTATTAAGTGATATATGCCGCAGCGTGCAGTGTGAGCCTTTGTTGGCAGCTGTATGCTGCGGTTCTTTTCTGAGTGGGGATATTCCACACCCGGAGACAGAGAAGCGGCCCTGAGCGTCTGCTTCCCTGAAGAAATCTTATCGGAAGCTGCGCAGCAGCTCTCATAAGAAACAGATTGGAATTCCAGAATGGAAGAGGAGAAAACATATGGCCGGATCCGGATTTGGAACAGTTTTCAGGATCACTACATGGGGGGAATCTCATGGAAAAGCGCTCGGCGTCGTTGTGGACGGATGCCCGGCGGGGATCCCGCTCTCCGAGGAGGATATTATCCCGTACATGGAACGGCGGAGGCCCAACGGCGGCGTGATGTCCACGCAGCGCAATGAGGAGGACAGGGTGGAGATCCTGTCCGGTGTCTTTGACGGAAAGACGACAGGAACGCCGATCTCCATGCTGATCAGGAACAAGGACGAGCGCTCCCGCGACTACGGAAATATCGCGGAGAGCTACAGGCCCGGGCACGCCGACTACGGGTTCGACGCAAAGTACGGATTCCGCGATTACAGAGGCGGTGGAAGGTCTTCCGGAAGGGAGACGGCCGGCCGGGTGGCGGCAGGAGCGATTGCTCAGAAGCTGCTCTCCATGATGGGAATTGAATGCCGGGCGGTCCTCGACCGCGTCGGCGATATCCCGGCTGCGCGTGCAGATGCCTGTGAGGATCTCGTCAGGCAGTGCAGGGAGGAGATGGACTCGATCGGCTCTGTTGTGAGGTGCACTGTAACAGGAGTGCCGGCGGGGGTCGGGGATCCGGTCTTTGAGAAGCTCGACGCCAATCTGGCAAAAGCCATGTTCTCCATCGGTGCGGTAAAGGGACTCGATATCGGGGACGGCCACAGAGCTGCCGACGCGCGGGGAAGCGAAAACAACGATTCCTTTTACATCAAAGACGGGAAGGTCGCAGCACGGACAAATCATGCGGGCGGGATCCTCGGAGGAATCTCGAACGGAGCACCCATAGAGATGACCGTCTACTTCAAGCCCACTCCGTCCATCGCGAGACCGCAGAAGAGCGTGAACAGAGCCGGGGAGGAGATCGATCTCGAGATCCGCGGAAGACATGATCCGGTGATCGGCGCACGGGCAGCCGTAGTGGTGGAATGCATGACGGCGATCGTGCTGGTCGATGCGCTTCTCCTCAATATGACGAGCAGGGCGGAGGATGTCGTGCGGTTCTATGCAGACCGCACATGATTCTAAGTATGGGAGACTGAGAAACATTGTGTATAATTCCATAGAGCACAGTGTTTCGTAAGTGCCTGTGTAAGGATAGAACATGCTCTTGCGAAACTCAGTGCGGAATGAAATTGTATGAACAATTCAAACAATCTGCACAAGCCTTAGAACTTCTTCATGAGCGCAAGATGCGAAATGAACAAAAAGCGTGCTGTCTGAGCGAAGCGAGTTTACGCTTTTTGTGAATGCTCCTTCGCAGCTTGCACGAATGATCAGAAGTTCAAGGCGCGGAAGCCGTTTGAATGTTCATACAATATTCATGCAGCACACAGTTTCGCAATTGTATGATTTCTCAATTACATGTAAGGAGAAAATTACAAAGGGAGTATCGAATGGCAGCATCTAAGAAATCCGGTCACAAAAAATGGATCATTGCCGCGCTGGTCCTGGCGGCCCTGTGCGCGGCTCTTTTTTTCATCATAAAATCTCTGCAGCAGGAGAAACAGGAGGAAGATACCGTTGTTTATATGACGTCTGTCTCCATGCTCACGGACAAGCTTCTTCTCGGTCAGAATGTTTACGGCGGCATAGTCGTGACGCAGGGAGAGGTGACGGTCAATAACGAGGAGGGAAGCAGGATATCGGATTACTATGTGAAGGAGGGGGACACTGTCACCGTCGGGACGCCTCTCTTCAAGTATGATGTGAATGCCCTGCAGGATTCATTGACGACCAAGGAGATCGCCAGGGACCGGGCAAAAATAGCTCTGGAAACAGCGCAGAAAGTGAGAAATGACGCGCAGAAGGCCCTCAATGAAGCGGACCGGAATTCCTACGCCTCGGCGGAGCTTGCTCTTCGGGATGCGGAGCTTGGCCTTGCCGAAGCACAGCTGAGTTTCGAGAAGGCGGAGAAAGCGGTGACGGAAGCGAACCTGAAGATCGAGAATGCCACCGTTCTTTCCGAGATCGACGGAACCGTCACCAAGGTGACGAAAGCGGATCAGGAGAGCGCGTCGACCGAAAGCGGGATGACATCCGCCGGCGGTGCAGTGATCACGATCGCGAAGAGCGGGAACCTTCAGGTCAAGCTGAGCCTCAGCGAGCTGGACTACAACTCGATCGAGGACGGTATGGAAGTTACGGTGCAGAGCAGGACGGATGAGAGCAAGGTGTGGGAAGGCGTCGTCAAGAAGGTAGCCCCGACAGAGACAGAGGAAAATAAAGAGTCCGCAGAATCCCAGCAGAAGAATCTTGCGTATGTAACGCTTGCGTCTACAGACGGGATGGTCAGCGGGCAGCACGTTAAGGTCACGGGAAAGACGGATCCGAACGAGGACAATCGTATTTTCATCGATCCGAGCTATATCGTTGACGCGGAAAAGTCAAATCCCTATGTCTGGGCGGATGATGGAGCCGGACTCCTCGAAAAGCGGAAGGTAGAGCTTGGGGGAAAGGATGAGGAAGGAAAGTACGAGATCCTTTCCGGGCTTGGGCTCACAGACGCGATCACGATGCCTGCCGAGAATCTGACTGAGGGAATGACCTGCCGCATAGGTGAGCCTCCTCTTAATGATTCCATGCCCGAAGAGACGGAGACGGATGCGGCGGCAGAGGAGCCGGCGGACGGCGAGAGCAGCGCTGCGGCGGCCTGAAGGAGGAGACAGTTATGATCATCGACTGCAGAAATATATGCCGGAGCTTTCCTATAGGCGATTCGTTCGTGGAGATCGTAAAGAATGTGAATTTTCAGATGGAGGAGGGCGAATACGTCGCGATCATGGGACCGTCAGGATCCGGAAAATCGACTCTCATGAATATGCTCGGGTGCCTCGACACACCGACCAGCGGCGAGCTTTTCCTTGACGGCGTGGATGTTGGGAAGTGTACGGACGATGAGCTCTCGGATCTTCGACTGTATAAGCTGGGCTTCGTCTTCCAGAACTATCAGCTCCTGGCAAGGCAGACTGCATTGCAGAATGTCGAACTGCCGCTCACCTACGCGAAAGTGCCCAAGGATGAACGCAGGGAGCGGGCCTATGAAGCATTGAAGAAAGTAGGACTGGAGGACCGCGTGAACCATGAGCCCTCACAGCTGTCCGGAGGACAGAAGCAGCGCGTTGCCATAGCGAGAGCGATCGTGAACCGGCCGAAGCTTATTCTTGCCGACGAACCGACCGGTGCGCTGGATTCAACGTCCGGAAGACAGGTCATGGAGCTTTTCCACTCCCTCAATGAGGAGGGCATGTCGATCCTTATGATCACGCATGATATCGATATCGCCGCTCATGCGGCGAGGATCGCAGTCATCAGAGACGGCGTTCTGAATCTGAACGCGGAGATGGACCCTATGATCATTGCCAGGAGGAAAGAACGGGAAAATGGGGTGAAGCAGGTATGAAAGAGAAAGGCCTCCGACATAATAAATTGTTCATAGCCGGAGTCATCGCTGCCTGTGTGATCGCGGCATTCTTCATCGTGGAGTGGCTGCGCGCAGGATCGATCGGACCGGCGAAAGTCGTGCAGGTCTCCGAGCTCTCCACAAGCATGGGAGATGACTCCTTCATGTTCCGCGAGACAAAGGGAATATCTGCGGAAGGCACGACACAGAAAGTGAACCGCGTACCCGGTGTTACCGTGCGGGAGATCCTCGTCGAGGAGGGTGAGGAGGTAAAGGAAGGACAGCCTCTCGTCGTCTTTGACAGGACAGAGCTGGAGTATGTTTATAAGGAATATCAGCTGAAAAAGGAGAAGATCGAGCTGGAGATCGACGCTGCCTCCCACAATATCGAGGTCTTAAGGCGCATTACTCCGATGTCTGACGGAGAAGGCGAATCGGGCGAAGGAGAGTGGGGCGAAGAAGAAATCCCGGAGGAGGAAGAGCAGAAGTATGACACGACGGTCTACAGTGTTCTCGATGCATCCTCCAAAGCTTTTAACCTCGCATTCGACTCGGAGGAGGATCCGATCGGCAGCATCACGAATCCATACAGATTCCTCTGCCGGGAAGGTGCTGCGGTCACGAAGGGATTCATCGATTCCATGAGAGAGGCGGCCGGCGGTTCCGATATGTATGTCTCCCTTGAGATCCGTGAAGGGGATGAGCCGGAAGGAAATCTCAAGCAGGAATGGATGCTCAATGCGGCAAATCTGCGGGAGGTGGAGGAAGGCTGGGTCGCAGTGCTGAATACCGGAAAGCTGAATGCCGAGAATGCATTGGATCTCGCAGACGCCTATGCGGCTCTTGCTGCGATTTATGCTGAGGATGCTCTGCACCAGATCGATGCTGTGCGGGAGAAAGCGGTCTCGGAAGAGGCGAAGACATTACTCTCCGAGGCGGAGACTCTTCAGGCGGATGCACTCGCGGCATCCGAGACAGCGGCCGCGGCAGTGACGGACGCTAAAAGCGGGAGCATTTCCCAGGCGGAAGCTCTGCAGAGAGCAAAAGAGTCGATGGAGAAAGCCAGGGAAGATCTTCTTCTCGCAGGGCAGAAGGTCGAACAGATAAGAAATGAGGGAGCCGTCACTCCGGAACCGACAGAGATACCGGTGCCGACGGGAGAGCCGCAGCCTTCGGAGTCTCCGGACCCGACAGAAGCTCCGGACCCGACAGAGATTCCCGAGCCGACAGGAGCACCGGAAGAAGGCGGGAATGCAGAGAGCACTTCTTCCGGGACACCGGAAGGAATCGCCGGTGTTCATACAGACAGGCTGCCCGATCGATCGACCGGCCTGCTTCTTCTTGCAACGACGGGGACGGTGACGACCACAGACGGACAGAATGCGAGCGCTTCGAACGGGAATGTCACTTCCAACATCCATCTGATCGACCCGGGAGAGAGCTTTACGGCGGAATCTCTTGCTGAGGCTCTTGCCTGTGAAGAAAAGACGCTCAGGGAAAAGCAGATCGATCTCACCGAGATCAATCTGCAGATCAAGCAGGCTTCGAGCGACCTGGAGAACGGCACAAGGAAGGCGAACTTTAACGGAACCGTGAAAACCGTCGATAAAACAGCCCTCTCCGCTGTCCGGACCGACTCCGAAAGCGGAACGGGGAAGAGTGAGAAGCCGATCGTTACGATCGCGTCCTCCGGTTCCAATATCGTCTATATGGGCGTTCCGGAAAATGATCTCCAGTATATGAGCATTCTCGAATTTACCTATGCAGACGGTATTTCCGGCACAGTCATCGAAGTTGCTGAAAATCCCATCAGTGCCGCTATGCAGAGGATCGCCTACGACAGTACGGAGCAGGCGACGTATGCCGTTACGTTAAAGCTGGAGTCTCCGATCCCTCAGGAAATGCAGAGTGCGGTCCTGAACTGCGTTTACGCCTTTACTCTGCCTGATACAGCCGAGGAGGCCGGGATCGATGTCAATGACGCATTCATATTCCAGGAAGGGTCGCAGTACTTTGTCTATAAGCGCGGGGAAGACGGCCTCCTTGAAAAGACGGAAGTGACCGTAAGCACGCATAAAGTCCTCTCCAGCTATATGCGGACATCCCTGAATGCGCTCGGATCCTATGTAGTTACTTCCGGGATCACTCCGGACGATTACATTGCCTTCCCGTACGGTCCGGCAATTGAAGAAGGCGCAGAGACACAGAAGACCACTTTCGCGAAGATCAAAGGAGATATCGTGTCCAATGAATGAGAATATACGTCTTGCATTTCAGGGAATCTGGTCGCATAAGCTGAGATCATTTCTCACGATGCTGGGTGTCATCATCGGGATCGCGTCGATCATGACGATCGTATCGCTGATCGAGGGGACGAATCAGCGTCTGGCAGAAAATCTCCGCGGCAGAGGCAATAATGTAGTATTTATCGATTTGAAGAGCTCAGGCTCGGAGTACAACGTGACGGCGGGGTACGAGGAACCGGATGGCCTGTATCCCGTGAGCGATGAGATCAAAGAGCGCATCAATAACATATCCGAAGTAAAATACGCTACGTATTTTCTTAAATATAATGTTTCCGAGTATGATCAGAAGGTGGTGCGGTATAACGACAAAGATATTCCCTGCGATCTTCTGGGCATTGATGAGAACTACTTTCGAACGCTGGGCAGCGTTGTGACCGAGGGGCGTGATTTCCAGAGCACGGATTTTTCGCGGATCAAGAAGGTCCTGATCATCAATCGGGTCGCGAGGGAGAACCTTTTCGGACGGGGAAAGGCGATTGGTGAGCAGATCGAGATCAAGGGCGATATCTATACGGTCGTCGGCGTCTGTGAGCGCGCAGATGCCTTCAAGCCGAAGATATCCACCTATTCGGACTATGTCAATTATATGAACCAGGACGGTCCGGAGCTCTATATGCCGAAATCGACGTTTGCCTTCCCGTTCGGGTTTGACCTCCCTGAGACCTGTGCGGTGCGGGCGAAGGAGTCTGACAAAATGCAGTCTGCCGGGGTCAAAGCGCAGAGAGCGCTGCAGACCGGAGTCAGGTCGGAGAGGGTCTACTATGAGGCTGAGGATTTCTCCGAGAGCATCCGCAGGCAGCAGGAACAGCAGCAGGATATGTCGAACATGCTCGTCATGGTCGCCAGTATCGCGCTGCTCGTCGGCGGGATCGGCGTCATGAACATCATGCTCGTCTCCGTCACGGAGAGAACGCCGGAGATCGGTCTGAAGAAGGCTCTCGGAGCAAAGAAAAGGGTGATCCTGCTTCAGTTCCTTACGGAATCCGTCGTCCTGACGACGCTCGGAGGTGTACTCGGGATCCTTGCCGGCATAGGGTTCGCCTCTGTTCTTGCCTACATCTCCGATATGGATGTGGTCTTCCCGATCTGGGCGATCCTCATCGGCTTCTTCTTCTCCATGGCAGTCGGGATCGTCTTCGGGGCAATGCCGGCCGTGCAGGCAGCCAAGCTTGATCCGATCGAGGCGCTGAGAAGAGAGTGAACTGGACTTCCTCTCTGCAAAGCCCGGGCAGTGACCGGAATTGGAAAGTGCTTCGCACCCTGCGCGGCGCGGCAAGAACGCCGAGACGTTCCTGAATTCCCAGAAAACGCCCCGATGCGGAAAAAATGTATTCCGTAAGATTCAGGAATCCGGAAGCGGGAAGCCCTGCAGATGACCTGCAGAGGCCCCGCCTTCCGGATTTTTTAAGTGTAAAGAAAAAATGCTTGACACTGTTTTTGTTTTGCCGTATAGTAGCACTCATGGAAAAAATATACACGCAGTCTCTCCTCTATGATTTTTACGGAGAACTGCTTACAGAGCATCAGAGAAGAGTATATGAGGAGGTCGTATTCGACGATCTCTCGCTCGGCGAGGTCGCAGAGGAACTGGGCATCAGCCGGCAGGGCGTGCACGACATGGTGCGCCGGACGGAAAAAGCACTGGACAAGTATGAGGAGAAGCTCGGTCTTGTGCGGAAGTTCCTTTCTCTGAAGGATAAAGTCAACGAGATCAGGGAGCTGACGGAGGATAAGAAGATCCGGAAGCTTGCTGAGGAAATACTGGAGGAATTCTGATATATGGCATTTGAGAGCCTTACAGAAAAACTGCAGAATGTATTCAAGATGCTCCGCGCCAAGGGAACTCTGACGGAGAAGGATGTCCATGAAGCCATGAAGGAAGTCAAGATGGCTCTCCTCGAGGCGGACGTCAATTTCAAAGTCGTGAAAAAGTTCACGAAGGACGTCGAGGAGCAGGCAATCGGCGAGAACGTCATGAGCGGTCTGAACCCCGGACAGATGGTCATCAAGATCGTCAACGAGAAGATGATCGAGCTCATGGGCTCTGATATGAAGGAGATCCCCGTCAGGCAGAACGGCATGACAGTTCTCATGATGGCCGGTCTGCAGGGCGCAGGTAAGACGACAACGGCGGCAAAGCTCGCAGGAAAGTTCAAAAAGAGCGGCAAGCGTCCTCTGCTCATCGCGGGTGACGTATACCGGCCGGCAGCGATCAAACAGCTGCAGGTGAACGGCGAGAAGGTCGGCGTTCCGGTCTTTTCGATGGGTGACCGGAAGAATCCTGTCGATATTGTGAAGGCAGGAATTGCGCATGCGCAGGAGAACGGCAACAATATGGTCCTGATCGATACGGCAGGTCGTCTGCAGATCGACGAGAGCATGATGCAGGAGCTTTGCAATATCAAGGAAGCCGTCAATGTGGATGCCACGATCCTGGTCGTCGATGCGATGACCGGACAGGAAGCGGTCAACGTTGCGAAGACCTTTGCCGACAAAGTCGGGATCGACGGCGTGATCCTTACGAAGTGCGACGGTGATACGAGAGGCGGTGCGGCACTCTCGATCAGGGCCGTCACAGGCAGGCCGATCTATTATGTCGGTATGGGCGAGAAGCTGTCTGATCTGGAACAGTTCTACCCGGACCGCATGGCGGGCCGCATTCTCGGAATGGGCGACGTCCTGAGCCTCATTGAGAAAGCGCAGGAGGGAATCGACGAGAAGAAGGCTGCGGAGATGAATGAGAAGCTCCGCAAGGCCCAGTTTGGATTTGACGATTATCTCGACAGTCTGAACCAGATGCGCCAGATGGGCGGCATTGAGAGCATTCTTTCCATGCTTCCGGGGATGAGCACAAAGATGAAGGATATCTCCGGCATGGTCGATGAAAAGGCTCTTCACAGAACGGAGTCGATCATTTTCTCGATGACACCGGAGGAACGCTCGAATCCGGAGATCCTGAATCTCTCAAGAAAGAGAAGGATCGCAAAGGGAAGCGGTACGGATATCAATGAAGTCAACCGTCTTGTCAAGCAGTTCGAACAGACGAGGAAAATGATGAAGCAGATGCCCGGAATGATGGGCGGCGGAAAGCCCGGCCGCATGGGCGGACTCTTCGGAAAGCGCGGCGGATTCAGAATGCCGTTCTGAGAAAGGTTTCTGAGAATGACGGCGGCGCGGCGTACATTTTCCGCGTGATTGCAGTGTACAGCGCACATCGGATCCGTGAAAAAGGATTTTAATGTGCTTGTCAACGGTCCTTAAGGAAGGATCGGTATAAATATACTTTTTATAATTGGAGGATTTTTTATCATGGTTAAGATCAGACTGAGAAGAATGGGACAGAAGAAGGCTCCTTTTTACAGAATCGTAGTAGCTGACTCCAGATCTCCGAGAGACGGACGTTTCATCGAGGAGCTTGGTTACTATGATCCGACAAAGGATCCGAGCGTTTACAAGATCAACGAAGAGTCTGCAAAGAAGTGGCTTGCAAACGGCGCGCAGCCGACAGAGGAAGTTGCGAAGCTTCTCAAGATCGCAGGGATCACAAAATAAAGCAGTTATCACTTTTCCAGGACTACAGGGAGAATAAATGAAAGAGTTAGTAGAAGTTATCGCTAAAGCTCTGGTCGATCATCCCGAAGAAGTCGTTGTCACGGAGAGAGAAGACGGCGACGATCTTATCCTGGAGCTGAAAGTAGCTTCCCAGGATATGGGAAAAGTTATCGGCAGACAGGGGAGAATCGCGAAGGCGATCCGCTCCGTCGTAAAAGCCGCATCAACCAGAACAGATAAAAGAGTCACTGTGGATATTGTGCAGTGAGTATTTGGAAGATATGCTTGATATGCTGCAAGTCGGCGTAATCACAACGACTCATGGCCTGAAAGGTGAGGTCAAGGTCTATCTTACGAGTGATGACCCGCAAAGATTCGATACATTAGATGAAGTGATCTTAATGGAAGGGGCCGTCTCAAGGCCCCTTTCCATTGAGCATGTAAAGTATTTCAAGGGACAGCCGATCCTGAAGTTCAAGGGGCTTGACAGAATCGAAGACGTCGAGCACCTGCGGGGATGTCCTTTGATGGTCACCAGGGAGAATGCCCTTCCCCTCGCGGATGGAGAGTATTTTATCGGCGACCTGATCGGATGCACCTGCTATCTGGAGGACGGGACAGTGCTCGGTGAGCTTGTGGATGTTCTGCAGACAGGCGCGAACGACGTGTATGTGGTAAAAAAGAAGGACGGGAAGGAAGTTCTGATCCCGAAAATCGACGACTGTGTGAAGGAACTTGTGCCCGAAGAGGGCAGGATCACGGTGCATCTTCTTCCGGAGATCTGATGTGATCCGCGCTCCTCATGTTCCAGGGCAAAAGCTTACCCGGCACGGCAGGAAGGACGGAATAAGAATGGATTTTCATGTACTTACCCTGTTCCCGGATATGATACGGTCAGGACTTATGAACAGTATCATCGGCCGCGCGATCGAGGAGGGCATCCTCAATCTGAATGCGGTCAATATCCGCGACTATACGAACAGTAAACATGGCAAAACGGATGACTATCCGTATGGCGGCGGTGCAGGCATGGTGATGCAGGCCCAGCCGATCTACGATGCCTTTATGGCGGTCACGAAGGATCTGGATTACAGGCCCCGCGTGATCCACCTGACGCCGCAGGGGCGGGTCTTTGATCAGCAGGCTGCCAAAGAGCTCGCAATTGAGAGAGGCCTTGTCTTCCTGTGCGGGCACTATGAGGGGATCGATGAGCGGGTGATTGAGGAAATCGTGACCGACGAGTTCTCGATCGGTGATTTTATCGTGACAGGCGGCGAGATGCCGGCCATGCTCATGATCGATGCCATCTCGAGAATGATCCCCGGGGTGCTGCACAATACCGAGTCCGCGGAGGATGACTCGTTCGGCGGCGGACTTCTGGAATTTCCGCAGTACTCACGACCGGAAGTCTGGAACGGCAGGCGGGGCCCGCCGATCCTTCTCTCCGGAGATCACGCGAAGGTGGATGCCTGGAGACGGGAGCAGTCACTTATCCGAACAGCCGAAAGACGGCCCGACCTGCTTCCGAAGGCACAGATCAGTCCGAAGGAACGCATGTTTATTGAGAAATATCTTGCAAACAAAGCAGAATCATAGTAAAATATTTTGCGTTGTTAAAACGATGGTCCTCTGTTACGAACTGTATTAAGAACATCCGAAAAATAAAGGAGAAATTGAAAATGAACGACATCATCAGGAAAATCGAGGCAGAACAGCTCAAGAGCGAAGTTCCGCAGTTCCGCGTAGGCGATACGGTTCGTGTACACGGTAAGATCAAGGAAGGCAGCCGCGAGAGAATTCAGATCTTCGAAGGCGTTGTCATGAAGCGCCAGGGCGGCGGAGCCCGCGAGACTTTCACGGTCCGCAAGATGAGCAACGGCGTAGGCGTCGAGAAGACATGGCCGCTGCATTCTCCGAACGTTGCGGATATCGTTGTTGTTCGCCGTGGTAAGGTCAGAAGAGCGAAGCTCAACTACCTCAGACAGCGCACAGGCAAGAGAGCAAAGGTCAAGGAGATCATTCGCTGATTGTCATTTCGCGCGGCACTTTTGTGCGGAACATTCCAATAGGATGGCAGAAAGGGGCTGCCGCATTAAGAAAATCTCCCCGGCATGTACACGATCACTATGTGATGGGTATATGCTGAAGGCAGGGTTCGTTAATGCGGCGGCTCCTTTTAAATTTCAGGTGATCGTGAAGCTGTGTGCGGAATGGAACATGTGTGGACATTCAGACGGCTTCCGGAAAAGGAACTTCAGACATTCGTGCAAGCTGCCAGGAGGTTTTTTATGAGCAAGGTGATTCACCCGGCACGACCCGAAAAAAAGAGCATGTGGTACAACAGAAAGACCCGCAGTATAACCGTGTGGGTCATTGAAATTATCGTTACTCTGGCGCTCTCTGCGGTATTTGCATTTGCCTTCTGTTCTTCCGTTACGATCCAGGAGAGCTCCATGGACCCTACCTTTCAGGCGGGCAATAAAGTCCTGATCAACCGGACCTCCTATATCGTTGGCAGAGTGAAGCGGGGCGACCTGATCGCCTACAGCAACTCGGAGCGGACGGATGCCTCCGTTCACGTGAAGCGTGTGGTCGGACTTCCGGGAGAGACCATTCAGATCCGCGACGGACTGATCCTCATAAACGGTCAGACCTATATTGAAGACAGAGAAGTCGCACCGATCACGTTCGGCGGTCTCGCCGAGGCGGGCATCACGCTGGGGGCGGAGGAGTATTTCGTACTCGGCGACAACAGAAACAACAGCGAGGACAGCCGCTATACGGATGTGGGAAATATTAAGAAGGGCGATATCCTGGGAAAGGTTTGGCTCATTATTTCGCCGCGCTCATCCTTCGGACGGCCATCCTGAGAGTGCCGCATATATTCTTCGTCGCGCAGTACCTGTGATTTCAATCATAATCGCAAAGTGAGACCGGTCCTCATCGTGAGTACGATCTTTCAATGAAGAAGCTGAATTCTGTTCTGCCATGTGCAGGAGCGGACATCGGTCAGACAGGAAGAGATACAGATTTCGTTAATTCAGAGGTGAAACTTGGACATTCAATGGTATCCCGGGCATATGACGAAGACGATCCGTCAGATGCAGGAAGATATAAAACTTGTGGATCTCGTGATCGAGGTCCTCGATGCGCGCATACCGGTCTCCAGCAGAAATCCGGATATCGACGCGCTGGCAGCCGGAAAGGCGAGGCTCCTGGTGCTCAACAAGGCGGATCTCGCGGATGAAAGGGAGAACACGCGCTGGGTCCGGTACTATAAGGAACAGGGAATTACCGCAGTGCTGACGGATGCGAGGAACAGGGGCTCTGTAAAGAACCTGATGCCGGCAATCACAGAGGCCTGCCGGGAAAAGACAGAAAGAGACAGAGCAAGGGGAATGAAGGAACGCCCGATCCGTACCATGATCGCGGGGATCCCGAATGTAGGGAAATCGACGTTCATCAATTCATTTTCCGGAAAGGCGATGACGAAGACCGGAAATAAGCCCGGCGTGACGAGAGGAAAGCAGTGGATCCGCCTTGGCGGCAGGGTCGAGCTGCTCGACACACCCGGACTTCTCTGGCCGAAGTTCGAGGATAAGACGGTCGGCGAGAATCTTGCGCTGATCGGATCGATCAACGATCAGATCCTGGACGAGGGGGAGCTCGCGCTCGTGCTTATAAGAAGACTCCGGGAGGGCTATCCCGGAAAGCTTGCCCTCCGGTACAAGATTGAGGAGACAGACACAGATCTCTCCTGTCTGGAGGAGATCGGACGGAAGAGAGGATGTCTCCGCAAGGGCGGGGAGATCGATTACGGACGGGCGGCATCTATTCTTCTTGATGAGTACAGGTCCGGCGTCCTCGGCCGGATCTCACTCGAGACAGCGCCGGATAAAGTGATCACGATCGCAAAGGATCCACAGGAATCATAAAGCGGAGAAAAGGCAGTGACAGAAAAGCAGCGCATAAAACAGCTGGAGAAAGAGGCGAAGGCCGAGGCAAAGCGCCTGAAGGAGATCGAGCGCACGGAGGCCATGATGGTCTATGAGCGAAGGTTCAGGGACCGGGAGTATATCTGCGGGATCGATGAGGTCGGAAGAGGACCGCTCGCCGGACCGGTCGTCGCCTGCGCGGTGATTCTTCCGAAGGATGAGCTGATCCTTTACCTGAATGACTCGAAGAAGCTGTCTGAGAAGAAGCGGGAAATGCTCTGTGAGGTGATCATGGAGAAAGCGGTCTCGGTCGGGATCGGAATGGCGTCCCCGGCGAGGATCGATGAGATCAACATCCTGCAGGCGACCTACGAGGCGATGCGGGAGGCGATCGGTTCTCTCACTGTCCGGCCGGATATTCTACTGAACGACGCGGTCACCATCCCCGAAGTTCCGATCGCCCAGGTGCCGATCATCGGCGGCGACGGAAAAAGTGTCTCGATCGCGGCCGCCAGCATCGTCGCGAAGGTCACCAGAGACCGGATGATGGTGGAATACGCGAAAGAATATCCGGGGTATGCCTTTGAGAAAAATAAAGGCTACGGGACTAAAGCTCATATTGAGGGGCTCAAGACCTATGGACCGTGTGAGATCCACAGGAGATCATTTATCGGGCACTTTGTGGATGTCTGAGAGTGCAGCCGATACTTTACGCGGATGTCTGAGAGTGCAGCCGGTACTTTACGCGGATGTCTGAGAGTGCAGCCGGTACTTTATGTGGATGTCTGAGATTGCGGTCTGTACGTTTTGCGGATATCTGAGAGAATGAACGATACATTTTGCGGAGGTTTATGGCACGATTGAACACGCGCAGAGTCGGTACGGAGATGGAGCGGCTTGCAGCGGAGTTTCTCGAGCGCGAGGGGTTTGAGATCCTCGAGATGAATTACCGCTGCAGGATCGGCGAGATCGATATCGTTGCAAGAGAGGGACGGTACCTCGTCTTCACAGAGGTCAAATACAGGACGGACGGCAGAAAAGGTGATCCGCTCGAGGCGGTGGACACGCGAAAGCAGCGGACGATCCTCAAAGTTGCGATGTATTATATGAAGGCAAAGGGGCTCATGACGGATACCCCATGCAGATTTGATGCGGTGGGGATCTCGGAAAATGGCAGCATCCGCCTTGTCAGGGACGCCTTCTCTTTCTGATAAAGCAGGGGATTCCTGCATGAGAAAAAATCTGCCGGACGGATCAAGCCGCGCAGGAGAAGAGCTGTACAGCTCCTTTAATGGAAGAGCGCTCAGCGGCCAGCTTGGAGGAACAGATGGATTTTATATGGAATGATGGGAATGCTCCGCGGATGAGCGTCCACCGGGATGGGGAGGTCGTATGGCTCTCTTTCCCCGAAATGGATAGGGAGAGCTGGTGCCTCAACGCTTTCTCGACGCGCCTCGGCGGAATCAGTACGGGACATCTCGCCTCGATGAATCTCTCGTTCGGGAGAGAGGGGGCCGGAAATGAAGAGACCGTGCGGGAGAACTTCCGGCGTCTCGGCGCTGCAGCCGGATTTTCGGCGGAAGATCTGATCCTCTCTGACCAGACACACACGACCAATGTGCGGAGAGTCGGGAGAAAGGACCGGGGAAGCGGTTTTTCACGTCCGCTGGACTGGAAGGATGTCGACGGCTTTATCACCGATGAACCGGAATGTGTTCTGGCAACATTTTATGCGGACTGTGTTCCGCTTTATTTTGTCGATCCCCGGCACAGGGCGATCGGCCTTTCACACTCCGGCTGGAGGGGAACTGCACAGAAAATGGGGGCGCAGACGATCCTCGCAATGAGGGAAGCGTTCGGAACGAGACCGGAAGATCTTCTCTGCGGGATCGGACCTTCGATCTGCCAGGATTCCTATGAAGTCGGGGAGGATGTCGCCGGGTATTTCAGGGAGGAATTCCTGAAAGACAAAGGAAACGGAAAGTATCTGCTCGATCTCTGGGCGGCCAACAAGGCTGTATTGATGGAAGCCGGGGTCCCGGAGGAGCATATTGAGATCTCCAATCTCTGTACGGCCGCAAACCCGGATCTTCTGTTCTCTCACCGCGCGAGTAAAGGGAAGCGGGGAAATCTCGGAGCTTTCCTCATGATCCGGAATATATCTGATGATCGTTGACCGAAAGATATGTCAGAAATCTCCGCCGGTCCGGCGGGGCAGGATCTGCATAAGCAATAATGCGGGCTGTCAGAAGGATCGGCAATAGAACATGCGGGGCTGTCAGAAGGATCGGCATTAGAACAATGCGGGGCTTACAGGAGAATCTGTGTCAGGACAATGCGGAACCGGGCGGGAAGATCGACCGGAACTTTAGGTGTTGTAAAATACAGG
The DNA here is from genome assembly GCA_946629525.1 of uncultured Clostridia bacterium. Taxonomy (GTDB): domain Bacteria; phylum Bacillota; class Clostridia; order Lachnospirales; family Lachnospiraceae; genus Chordicoccus. The sequence continues at coordinate 29,525 of CAMOXU010000001.1, read as the reverse complement.
ATGAAATGATAAACTTTCTTTTGTATCCCGATTTCTGATCTGCAGCGATCGGTTCCACTTTGCAACAATTCATATAAAGGAGGTACGGCGCACAGACGTCCCGAAAGGACCTTGCCGCCGGAGTGATCATTATGAAATATAACTTCAAGGAAATCGAGAAAAAATGGCAGGATAAATGGGAGGAGGACGGTGTATTCCGCGCGGAAGAGACGAGCGATAAGCCGAAATTCTACGGACTGGTCGAGTTCCCCTACCCGAGCGGCGCCGGCATGCATGTAGGCCACATCAAGGCATATTCCGGACTTGAAGTTGTTTCGCGCAAGCGCCGGATGCAGGGCTACAACGTTCTTTTTCCGATCGGCTTTGACGCGTTCGGTCTTCCTGCCGAGAACTATGCGATCAAGACAAATCAGCATCCGCGTGTCATCACGGATAAGAATATCCAGCATTTCTCCGAGCAGCTGCGCCGGGTAGGATTCTCCTTCGACTGGAGCCGCGTGGTCGACACGACGGATGAGAATTATTATAAGTGGACACAGTGGATCTTCCTCAAGCTTTTCGACCACGGTCTGGCATACAGGGATAAGACATTCGTAAATTATTGCCCGTCCTGCAAGGTCGTCCTTTCCAACGAGGACAGCCAGGGCGGAAAGTGCGATATCTGCCACAGCGATATCATCCAGAAATCCAAGGAAGTATGGTATCTCCGCATCACGGAATATGCCGACAAGCTGCTCGACGGTCTCGATCAGGTGGATTTCCCGGAAAATATCCGCGCACAGGAAGAGAACTGGATCGGAAAATCCAGAGGCGCGTTCGTCAACTTCAAGATCGACGGCACGGATGAAGATCTCAGAATTTACACGACAAGACCTGATACGCTTTTCGGCGTGACCTTCATGGTCATCGCGCCGGAGCATCCGCTGATCGACAACAATACGGACAAGATCACCAATATGGACGCGATCCGCGCATACCGTGAAGAGTGCCAGAAGAAGAGCGAGTTCGAGCGCGTCAACATGGTCAAGGATAAGACCGGCGTCAAGGTCGAGGGACTCTGCGCGGTCAATCCGGTCAACGGAAAGAAGATCCCGCTCTTTATCGCCGACTATGTCATGATGGGTTACGGCACAGGTGCGATCATGGCAGTGCCGGGTCACGACCAGAGAGACTATGATTTCGCGAAAGCGTTCGGTCTCGACATCATCGAAGTCATCAAGGGCGGGGATATTGAGAAGGAAGCCTACACCGGCGACGGTGAGATGGTCAATTCGGATTTCCTGAACGGCTATGATAATAAGAAGGATTCCATCGACCGCATGATTCAGTATCTCGAGGAGAAGGGAATCGGCGAGGCAGGCGTTCAGTATAAGATGAAGGACTGGGCGTTCAACCGCCAGAGATACTGGGGCGAGCCGATCCCGATCGTTCATTGTCCGAAGTGCGGTATGGTCGGCGTTCCCTACGAAGAGCTTCCGCTCAGACTTCCGGAAGTCGAGAACTTCAAGCCGGGCGAGGACGGTGAGTCACCGCTTGCCAAGATCGAGAGCTTCGTGAACTGCAAGTGCCCGAAGTGCGGAGGCGACGCAAAGCGCGAGACCGATACGATGCCGCAGTGGGCAGGCTCTTCCTGGTACTTCCTGCGCTACACTGATCCGCACAATGACAAGGCATTTGCTGATCCCGAAAAGCTCAAATACTGGCTGCCCGTCGACTGGTACAACGGAGGAATGGAGCATGTCACCAGACATCTGATCTACTCCAGATTCTGGCATCATTTTCTCTACGATATCGGAGCAGTTCCGACGTATGAACCGTACGCGAAGAGAACGGCTCAGGGCATGGTCCTCGGAGCTGACGGCTCAAAGATGAGCAAGTCTCTCGGCAATGTCGTGGATCCGCTCGATGTCGTCGAAGAGTTTGGCGCGGATACACTCCGCACATATGTCCTTTTCATGGGTGACTACGGCGCATCCTCTCCCTGGAATGAGAGCTCCGTGCGCGGCTGCAAGCGCTTCCTCGAGAGGATCCTCCGCCTGTCTGAGAATCTCGGCGAGAAGGATGATCCGGGTCTTGAGAGCAAGCTCCACAAGACGATCAAGAAGGTCACATCGGATATCGAGGAAATGAAATTCAACACCGGAATTGCCTCCATGATGGCCCTCATGAACGATTTTGAGGCTGCCGGAAATGTCGGAAAAGGCCAGTTCATGGATTTCCTGAAGCTCCTTGCACCGTTCGCGCCGCATCTCGCAGAGGAGATCTGGGAGAGACTCGGCGGAGAAGGATATATCTCACTTGCACCGTGGCCGGAATACGATGAATCGAAGACGATCGAGGCAACTGTTGAGATCAGCGTTCAGGTCAACGGTAAGCCGAGAGACGTTCTTCGCATCGCGGTCGACGCGGACGAGGCGGCAGCTTCCGCTGCAGGTCTCGCTCTCTCCAAGGTACAGAAGTTCGTGGAGGGCAAGCGCGTTGTAAAGACGATCTACAGGGCCGGCAAGATCCTGAATTTCGTAGTGAAATAAAAGTAAGGCCTCCGTGCAAAAGCGCGGAGGTCTTTTCTGTACAGCAGCATCCCGGTAAGGTATTTCGGGGATGATGCAGAACGATGTACGTAAAGAATGGAACTGTGTGAATATCCGGAAGGAGCAGACTTTCGCAATCCGGAGAAATACTCGTGAGAACAGGATGTACTCTGCATCCGGAGAGATATTCGTGAGGACAGGATGCACCTTGCATCCGGGGAGATATCAATGGAAAAAGAAATGAACAACCGATCCCGCGGCATTTTCCACATCCTGCTCGCTGCGTTCGGGTTTGCGATGATGAGTTTTTTTGTAAAGCTTTCCGGCGATCTGCCTGTTATGGAAAAGGCATTTTTTCGGAATCTTGTCGCGATTTTCGTATCCCTCTTCCTGGTCATCCGATCCGGGGAGGGTATAGGGATCCACGACGGATGCCTGCCAACGCTTTTTTTCAGAAGCGCGGTGGGCTTTATCGGAATTTACGCCAATTTCTGGGCGATCAGCAACATGGCCATCGCCGATGCGAACATGCTGAACAAGCTGTCCCCGTTCGCGGCGATCATCATGTCGATCTTCCTGCTGAAGGAAAAACCGGCACTTTTTGATATCATCACCGTTATTCTTGCCTTTATCGGCGCGGGCTTCATCATCAAGCCCTCTGCCGGGATCGCGTCCTTCCCGGCAATCGTCGGTGTGCTCGGAGGAGTGGCGGCAGGAACCGCCTATACACTGGTCAGAAAGCTCGGCCTCATGGGAGAGAGAAAAACCATGATCGTTCTGTTCTTCTCCGTGTTCTCCTGCGTGTGCTGTCTTCCCTTCATGATCCTTGATTTCGTCCCGATGACGCTCCGGCAGTTCCTGTGCCTTGTGATGGCCGGCGTGTCCGCGACGGTAGGGCAGATGAATGTGACTGCCGCCTATTCCTACGCCCCCGCGCGGGAGATCTCCGTATTTGACTATTCACAGGTCCTCTTCGCCGCAGTCCTCGGCTTTCTGGCCTTCGGAGAGATCCCGGACGCCGCGAGCTTTATCGGATATGCGATCATTATAGGGACGGCAGTCGTCAAGTGGCGGCATGACCTGAAGGTCAGTCAGCCCTCGTAAGATTTGAAATATCCGGGGAAGCCATCAGCGAATAATTCGTATGATAGGTGACGAAGCCGGGCTTTCCGCCGTTCTTTTTATGCAGGTTCTTCCGCTGCGTGTAGTCGATCTCCACCTTCGGCGCCTTCCTGCCGCTCGAATAGTAGGCTGCGAGCGAACCGGCCTCCTCGTAGGCGCGGTCAGTGAGCTCCCGGCCGCCGGTCTTCACGATGACGTGGCTTCCCGGCATTTTCTTCGCGTGGAACCACCAGTCATTTCCCGAGCCGATCTTGAAGGTGACCTCCTCGTTCTGATAATTGTTGCGTCCGACGTACATGGTAAATCCGTCCGAGGAAATGAAAGACAGCGGATGTGCCTTAGCCTCGCGGGCTTTTCCCTTTTTCGCAGGTCCTTTTCTCTGCAGGAATCCGAACTCGGTGAGCTCCCGGCGGATCTCTCCAAGGTCAGCCTCGGACTCCGCGAGATCGATCGCCGCAAGGCAGTATTCGAGCTGTTCTCTGTCGGAGCGGGCTTCTTCCAGCTGAACTGCCGCAGCTTCCGCCGTGCGCTTCAGTTTGTTGTAGCGGTCAAAATACTTCTGAGCATTCTGACTTGCGGTGAGTGTCGGATCGAGCGGGACCGTGAGAGGTTCTCCCGTGTAGTAATTGATGACCTCTATGGACTTTGCTCCCTCCGGAGCACCGTACCCGTAGGTGTTGAGCATTTCGCCGTAGATGCGGTATTTGTCTTTTTTCTCCGTCTGCAGGAGCTGCTTCTCCTGAATGGCGCACTTCTTGTTGGTCCGGTCAAGGGCAGTCGTGACAAGATGCCGGAGATCGGCGGATTTCTGCCGCATGCGGTCCGCGGATTCCTTCTCCCCGTAATAGGAGAGAAGCATCTCACTTGCGGATTCAAAAGTCTCAGAGGAGAGATGAGAGTAGATCATGAGCGGGTATGCGGCAAATTCCCGCGGTCTGTCCCCCTCATAGACGATGCACGGGCTGAAATTTCCCTCGCGGATCCTCTCCATGAGCTTTGAAAATGCATCAAACAGCGCGTCGACCTCATCGGAACCGAGCTCGGAAGCTTTCTTTCGGGCTTCGAGTCCGGCTTCAAAGGCGAGTTCCTCGGAAGCGACGGGGGAGAGCCCGGTAAAGGACATGTAGAGGGCTTTTACGAGATCGTAAGGGCTGTCCTTGAGAGCCTGCCCGAAAGCAGCGCAGTCTGCCGTGAGCGGATCCCTCTTTGCGTCGGCGCCCGGTATAAAGTAGGGCCTTCCCGGAAGGACTTCCCGGACAGAACTTACCTGCGACGGGATGCGCTTTATGCTGTCGAGGATCTTTCCGCTGTCATCCGTGAGAATGATATTGCTGTGCTTGCCCATGAGCTCGATGATGAGCCTGCGGACACACAGGTCGCCGAGCTCGTCGCGGTGCTGCACGTCGAACTGTATGACGCGCTCAAGGGAGGGCTGATGCACACGGAGGATCTGCCCTCCCTGAAGGTGCTTTCTCAGAAGCATGCAGAAGTTCGGGGCAGTGAGCGGAGCCTGCTTGTTGAAAGGGATCAGATAGATGAGCGGGAGAGAGGCGGACGCGGAGAGAAGGACTCTGTAGGTGACCTTGCTGCTCTTTACCGTGAGGATGAGCTCGTCCTTCTCGGACTGAACGATGCGGCTGATGCCGCCTCCCGCAAGCTTCGTATTTAATTCGTGGACGACCGCGGCGGTCGTGATTCCGTCAAATGCCATTTTTATTTCCTCCGGCTCTTAGGTGAGCGAAAAGTATTTCGGGTATTATATGCCGGCTGTCCGGCTGCCGTTCAGACGGCACGCACCCAGTATAGCACATCGGTACGGATTTACAAAGGTCGGGAAACACGCGCCGCGCATGGAGGAGCGGATCCTCTTAAGTGCATCGACGCATAAGGAGAGGGGACGAAATGTGTTTCCGCAAGTTGACGAGGTTTGCGAAATGAGGTAATATATCTTAGATTAAATATAAGGAACGGAAAATCACTATGATAAAAAGTATGACAGGCTTTGGCCGCGCCGAGATTCAAAATGATCTTCGAAAGATCACGGTGGAGATGAAATCCGTGAACAACCGCTACTTCGACAGCAATATCCGGCTTCCGAAGAAGTACAGCGCGTTCGAGACGGACGTGCGGGGAATCCTGAAAGAGTACATCAGCCGCGGAAAAGTCGATGTTTTCATTACCGAGGAGACCTACGCGGAGAGCTCGAGTGAACCGTTCCTGAATGAGGCGCTGGCCGGGAAGTATGCCGACATTTTAAAAGAGATCACAGGGCTGGCAGGCCTCGCCGGCGGGATCAGCGCGGTGGATATCGCACGGTTCCCGGATGTCATCACGCTCCGGCAGACGCCTGTCGATGAGGAAGCGCTGAAAGCACAGCTTCTTGATGCCGTGAGATCCGCGTGTGAAAAGTTCGATGAGGCCAGGATCGCGGAGGGAAAGCGCCTGCATGACGATATCATCTCGAAGCTTTCGGGGATGAAGGCCAATGTGGAGGAGATCATTGCCCGTGAGCCGGAGATTCTGGCGGACTACAGGAAGAGGCTCTCCGAGAAGATCGAGGAGGTCCTGGGAGACCGCAGCATCGACGAGGGGCAGCTCGCGGCGGCAGTCGTCATCTACACGGACAAGATCTGCACGGATGAGGAGACCGTCCGTCTGAAGAGCCACATAGAGCAGGTCGCGCTCGAGATCGAGAAAGAGGAGAGCGTCGGCAGAAAGCTGGATTTCCTCGCCCAGGAGATGAACCGTGAATCGAACACGATCCTCTCGAAGGCAGGTGATCTTGCAACGTCGAATCTCGGTATTGCACTCAAGACTGATGTCGAGAAGATCAGGGAACAGATCCAGAACATAGAATGACAAGCGTTCAAGAGGAGGGAATATGACCGGAAACGGTTTGCTTTTTATTGTGTCCGGCTTCTCGGGTGCCGGGAAGGGGACGATCATGAAGGAGCTCCTTCGCAGATATGACAATTATGCGCTCTCTGTCTCTGCGACCACGAGAAAGCCCCGGCCGGGAGAGGTTCACGGAAAAGACTATTTTTTCATTTCCCGTGAGGAGTTCGAGAAGATGATCCGTGAGGACGCGCTCATCGAGTATGCCACATACGCCGGGAACTATTACGGGACTCCCCGAAAATATGTGGAGGAAATGATGGCGGCCGGTAAGGACGTCATTCTCGAGATCGAAGTGCAGGGCGCACAGAAGATCAAGGAAAAGATGCCTGAGACAGAACGGATCTTCGTGACGCCTCCGAGTGCGGAGGAGCTTCGAAGACGTCTGACCGACAGGGGGTCCGAGACTGAGGAGGAGATCGAGAAACGCCTTCGCCGGGCCGTCGAGGAGGCATCGTATATGCCGCTTTATGATTTTATTCTTGTGAATGATGATCTGGACCGTGCCGTCACGGAGCTTCACGGCCTGGTCTGCACTGTCCATGACAGAAGCGTTCACAGACAGGATTTCAACCGGGAGATCAAGAAACAGCTTTCTGATATGATGAGAGGAGGAAACTGACTATGATGATTCATCCGTCCTATAAGGAAATGATTGCAGCCGTTAATTCTGAGGTCGAAGACGGTACCGTGCCGGTCGTATCCAGCCGCTACTCGATCGTTATGGCAACATCCAGAAGAGCCCGCCAGCTGATCGACGGGGATGAGCCGCTCGTTGAGACGACACCGGAGGAAAAACCGCTCTCCATTGCAGTGGAGGAGGTCTATAAGGGCGAAGTGAAGATCCTTCCGGAAGAGACATAAAGACTTTTCAGGAAGCGGGATAGGAGCGGACAGGCCCTGTCCCGTTTTCTTTATGAGGCGCGGTGAGAGGAGCCTTCTGCTGCGGCAGGGCTGCTTTGACAGACAGAGACATCCTCCTGCTTCAGGGCTGCTTTGACAGACAGAGACGTTCTTCTGCTACAGGGCAGCTCTGACAGACACTCACCGCATTACCCACGGAGGTTTTATTTATATGAAATTGTATATGGTTTCCCTCGGCTGCGACAAAAACCTTGTCGATTCCGAGAAGATGCTCGGCATCCTGACCGAACACGGATATGAGATCACGGATGACGAGTATGAGGCGGAAGCGGCGGTGATCAATACCTGCTGCTTCATCGAGGAGGCCAAGAAGGAGAGCATCGAGGAGATCCTCGGCCTGGCTGACCTGAAGGAGACCGCGAATCTGAAGGTTCTCGTCGTCACGGGCTGCATGGCGCAGCGCTATAAAGAAGAGATCCTCAAGGAGATCCCGGAAGTCGACGCGATCGTCGGAACGACAGGTCGGGCAGGAATCGCGCAGGCGGTCGACGACGCATTTGCCGGAAAGAAGACGATCCTTCTTAAAGATGCAAGCCGGGACGAAATGATCCACACGAAAAGGATGGTCTCGACCGGCGGTCACTATGCCTATCTGAAGATCGCGGAGGGTTGTGACAAGAACTGTACCTACTGCATCATCCCGAAGATCCGCGGACATTACAGGAGTATTCCGAAGGAGAAGCTGATCGCCGAGGCGAAGAGCCTTGCCCGTGATGGAGTGACGGAGCTTATCCTGGTCGCGCAGGAGACGACGATCTACGGCGTTGATCTGTACGGGGAGAAATCCCTCCACGTGCTTCTGAAGGAGCTCTGTCAGATCGAGGAGCTCCACTGGATCCGCATTCTCTACTGCTATCCGGAGGAGATCTATCCGGAGCTCATCGAGACCATCCGGGAGGAGAAGAAGATCTGCCGGTACCTCGACCTGCCGATCCAGCACGCTTCGGACAGGGTGCTTCGGCGCATGAACCGGCGCACCACGGAGGCGGATCTCCGTGCCCTCGTCGTCACGCTCCGGAAAGAGATTCCGGGAATTTTCCTTCGAACGACGCTCATCTCCGGTTTCCCTGGGGAGACGGAGGAGGATCACGAGCGCCTTAAGGAGTTCGTTTCGGAAATGAAATTCGACCGGCTCGGCGTCTTCGCCTACTCTCAGGAGGAAGATACGCCTGCGGCCAGAATGAAGGAGCAGATCCCCGAGGAAGTGAAGGAGGCCCGCCGCGGAGAGATCATGGAGATCCAGCAGGCGATCTCTCTGGCACGAGGAAAGGCCCGCATCGGGACACGGATGGAAGCCGTGATCGAGGGGGAGCTTCCCGAGGAGGGGATCTACGAAGCGCGAACCTACGGGGACGCGCCCGGCGTGGACGGCTACGTATTTATCCCAAAGACCGAAGAGCTCATGAGCGGAGATTTTGTGAATGTCCGCATCACCGGCGCTTCCCACTATGATCTTACAGGAGAGATTGAAAATGAATTTACCAAATAAACTCACGGTGCTTCGAATGATTCTTATCGTTCCGTTCGTCGTATTCCTGCTTCTCGGAAGGGGCGAAGGGTGGATGAAATGGGCTGCGCTCGCGGTCTTCTGCATCGCATCGCTCACAGACATGCTGGACGGAAAGATCGCGCGCAAGTATAATCTGATCACGGATTTCGGAAAATTCATGGATCCGCTTGCAGATAAGCTGCTCGTATGCTCCGCACTGATCTGCCTCGTGGATCTCGGAAGGCTTCCGACCTGGATCTGCATCATCATCATTGCCAGGGAATTCGTCATCAGCGGCTTCCGCCTTGTCGCTTCCGACAACGGGATCGTCATCGCCGCGAGCTGGTGGGGAAAGACGAAGACTGTCAGCCAGATGGCGATGGTCATTCTCATGATCTGCAACTTTGATATCCCGTGGGTGCAGATGCTTACGACTGTTGTCATGTATGCAGCCTGCGCGCTGACGGTGATCTCCCTCGTGGATTATATCGCAAAAAACAAGAAGGTGCTCGCGTCCCAGAAGTGAATCTTATCATTCTGAAGGACTCTCATGTGCGGGAAGTGCTCCGGTGCATGAGAAGAATCTGCATGCGCGCGCTGATCCTGACAAAAGGAGATCATATCGGAAGCGGCAAGGCAGCTTTCGATAAAAAGGACGGTCTATCGGCCGAATTATGGGAGAATCATTTTTATGACTGCAGAAAAGAACACCGGAACAGTTTCTCTCGAAGAGACCGCCGTTTCGCTCCTTCTCGAAAAGAATCTTACGCTCACGACCGCTGAATCCTGCACGGGAGGCATGTGCGCATCCCGGATCGTCAACGTACCCGGCGCATCCGGTACGCTCATGCAGGGGATCGTCACATACTCCAATGACGCGAAGGAAAAGTATCTCCATGTAAAGCATGAGACTCTCCTTCAGTATGGGGCGGTGAGCAGCGAGACTGCTTACGAGATGGCCCGCGGCTGTGTCGACGTCTGCGGTACAGACTGCGGAATTGCGACGACCGGGATCGCCGGTCCGGGCGGCGGAACGCCGGAAAAGCCGGTCGGTCTCGTCTATATCGCCTGCGCGTACAGGGATCGGACGGAAGTGCGGAAGCTGGACCTTACCGGGGACCGGATCGGCATCAGGACGCAGGCGGCGGACTGCGCGCTCAGGCTTCTCATCGAGACGCTGAGCAGAACAAACGATAATTAAGGTCAGATGATCGATCTGTCGGATGTTCCGTGAGGAACTCCCGAAGAAAATGCCGATTTATGGTCATGAGGTTCGCGAATCGGTTCTCATAATAATTGAGATACTATGTGCGGAATGGAGCTGTGTGAACATTTTCCATCGTATGCTACGTTTCGCGAACATCTGAATCATACTAAGAAGACAGGAGGAGTTATTATGAAAGCAGAGAACAGAGCTGTCTATATGAACCACAATACACATCTTCTTCAGCTCGAAGAATATATGTACCCGCTGGTCGACCTTGAACAGCCGAACACATTCCGAAATCTGTTCCCATATGAAGAGATTCCCAAGATCGCGTTCAACGACAGAATCGTTCCGCACCATATGCCGGACGACATCTGGATCACGGACACGACTTTCCGTGACGGACAGCAGTCGAGAGCCCCGTATACAACAGACCAGATCGTCACGATCTTCGACCATCTTCACAGACTCGGCGGTCCGCGCGGCAAGATCAGGGCCTGCGAATTCTTCCTGTATGACAAGAAGGACAGACTCGCCGTTGAGAAATGCATGGGCAGAGGATACCGATTCCCCCAGGTCACCAGCTGGATCCGCGCGAGCAAAAAGGATTTCGAGCTGGTCAAGTCGATGGGCATGCGCGAGACGGGGATCCTTGTTTCCTGCTCTGACTACCACATTTATTATAAGATGCACATGACCCGCCGCCAGGCAATGGAGCATTATCTCGGCATCGTCCGGGAGTGCCTGGAGATGGGGATCAGCCCCCGGTGCCATCTCGAGGATATCACACGCTCCGATATATACGGTTATGTCATTCCGTTCTGCCTGGAGCTCATGAAGCTGAGAGACCAGTACGGCATTCCGATCAAGATTCGCGCCTGCGATACAATGGGCTATGGAGTCAATTTCCCGGGCGCCGTTATCCCGCGCTCTGTACCGGGTATCATTTACGGCCTGATGGTCCACTCCGGTGTTCCGTCGGAGCTCATCGAGTGGCACGGACACAACGATTTCTACAAGGCGGTCACGAACTCCACCACGGCATGGCTGTACGGCGCGAGCGGAGTCAACTGCTCACTTTTCGGTATCGGAGAGCGCACCGGCAACACACCGCTCGAGGCGATGGTCTTCGAGTATGCGCAGCTCCGCGGCACGCTGGACGGGATGGATACGACGGTCATCACCGAGCTCGCAGAGTATTATGAGAAGGAGATCGGATATAAGATCCCGCCGAGGACACCGTTCGTCGGAAAGAGCTTCAATATCACGAGGGCGGGGATCCATGCGGACGGTCTTCTGAAGAATGAAGAGATCTATAACATCTTCGATACGGAAAAATTCCTGAAGCGTCCGGCTGAGGTCATGATCTCCAACACATCCGGTCTGGCCGGGATCGCGCACTGGGTCAACAAGCACTATGACGTTCCGTCGGATATCGTGATCGATAAGCATTCGGATCTGGTCAAGGGCATCAAGGCCTGGGTCGATACGCAGTATGAGAACGGCCGTGTGACCGTGATCGCCAATGAGGAGCTCTTTGACGTCTGCCGGGACGCGATGGGAGAGCTTGACATGCACCTCGAGCCGAAGGAATAAAGGAGCCGGATACGGCACGCGCGCAAAATGCGCAGGCGGCCGCGAATCGGGTTCCGGACGGAACCGGTAAGTTGACCGCCGCTATTGTAAGGAGGATTATTATGGAAAAGATTAAAATGGCAACGCCGCTCGTCGAGATGGACGGAGACGAGATGACCCGGGTAATATGGCAGATGATCAAGGATGAGCTTCTTCTTCCGTATATTGATCTCAATACAGAATATTATGATCTGGGCCTCGTGCACCGGGATGAGACGGATGATCAGGTCACGATCGACGCGGCCAATGCCAATATGAAGTACGGTGTGAGCGTCAAGTGCGCGACCATCACTCCGAATGCCGCGCGCCAGGAGGAGTACGGCCTGAAGAGGCTCTACAAGAGCCCGAACGGGACGATCCGCGCCATGCTCGACGGCACCGTCTTCAGAGCACCGATCCTTGTGAACGGGATCGATCCTGTCGTCAAAAAGTGGAAGAAGCCGATCACGATCGCGAGACATGCGTACGGGGATGTGTATAAGAATACCGAGATGCGCATCGAAGGGCCCGGCAAGGCCGAGATCGTCTTCACTGCCGAAGACGGGACGGTGACAAGACAGACGATTTTCGAATTCAAGGGTCCGGGCGTGGTCCAGGGCATGCACAACCTGGACGCGTCGATCGAGAGTTTCGCAAGATCCTGCTTCACTTACGCGCTTTCCGTAAAACAGGACCTCTGGTTCGGCACCAAGGATACGATCTCCAAGATCTATGACGGCGAGTTCAAGGCGATCTTTGAGCGCATCTATGAGGAAGAATTCAAAGAATCCTTCGAGAAGGCCGGCATTGTATTCTTCTATACGCTGATCGATGACGTGGCTGCCCGTCTCATGAAAAATGAAGGCGGTTTTGTCCTCGCCCTGAAGAACTACGACGGAGATGTCCAGTCGGATATGCTTTCCTCCGCGTTCGGTTCGCTGGCTATGATGACTTCCGTTCTCGTCTCTCCGCACGGATATTTCGAGTATGAGGCAGCGCACGGGACAGTCCAGCGCCATTATTATAAGCATCTTGCAGGGGAGGAGACTTCGACAAATTCCGTCGCGACGATCTTCGCCTGGACAGGTGCTCTGAGAAAGCGCGGAGAACTGGATGGAAATGCGGCTCTCTCGGAGTTCGCGGACAAGCTTGAGAAGGCGACGATCCAAACGATCGAGAGCGGGAAGATGACGGGCGATCTGGCTCTCATCTGTGATCTCCCGAATAAGGAAAAGCTTTCCACACTCGACTTTATCAAGGCTGTTCGCGAGACGCTCGATACGATGATGTGATATAAGGTCGGCTTTGCGGATCTGTCAAAAGATCTTATCGTCAGCTGCGCAGCAACTTTCGTTCAAGTCTCGCTCGCGAGACTTGGCGCGGGATTTAAGATTAGCGTCAGCTGATATCTTCCAACCCGAATCCCTGCGCATCCATGGCGGGCCGCATTATTATCACGAAAGATCTGCGCCGGAGATTGAAGTTTCGGCAGATATCATGGAACGAAAAAACGGCACCATACCCGGAAGATATCAGTTTGGGATATCTTTCCGGGTATGGTGCCGTTTAAGCGTGAAGCAGAGTACCGGTGATCACTGGTCTTCCTGCAGATCTTCCCAGCGTACATAGAGGTCTTCCAGCTCCTCCTCGATCTCAGCCTTGCGGTTCCCGAGATCCATGCACTTTACCGGATCACTGGCTACCTGAGGGTCAAGGAAGAGTTCGTCGATCCCGGCATTTTCCGTCTCGAGGGCCTCGATCCGCGCTTCACAGCGCGCAAGGTCGTTCGCACGCTTGCGAATCCGGGCCTGCTCCTCCTTCTGCGCGAGCCAGCTCGTGCGGGAATCCGTCTCGGCTGGCTGTGCCGAAGCGTCCTCCTCGGTGACAAGGTAAGCGTTTTCCACAGTCTCCTTTTTCTCGAGATAGTAATCGTAATTCCCGATATAGTTCAGGAGCTGACGGTGGGTGAGGTCGAGGATCCTGCCCGCGGTCCGGTTAATGAAATAACGGTCGTGGGATACATAGAGCAGGGTGCCTGTGTAGGAGTTCAGGGCCGTCTCGAGGATCTCCCTTGATTCAATGTCAAGATGGTTGGTGGGCTCGTCGAGGATAATGAAATTCGCGCTCGACAGCATGAGCTTGCACAGAGATACGCGGGCCCGCTCACCGCCCGAGAGATCGCGGATATACTTGAGGACATCCTCGCCGGTGAAGAGGAAGGCTGCAAGTGCGGTGCGGATCTTCGTGTTCGTGAGCTCGGGATAGTCGTCGGAGATCTCGTCGAAGATCGTCTTGTCCATGTTGAGAACGTGCATTTCCTGATCGTAGTAGCCGATCGTCACGTTGGCGCCGAGCGTAAAGGAGCCGCGGTCCGCCGGGATCACACCGTTCAGGATCTTTAAGAGGGTGGATTTTCCGGTGCCGTTGCTTCCGATGAGCGCGACATGCTCCCCCTTCTTAATCTCAAAGCACAGATCCCTGAAGAGCGTCATGGAGCCGAAGCTTTTCTCAAGACCTTCCACTGTGAGGACATCCTTCCCTGATTCAAAGCGGGGAGAGAAGCGGAGCGACATCACGGCATTGTCGGGGAGCGGCTTGTCCGGCATCTCCATGCGGGCCAGCAGCTTCTCGCGGCTCTCCGCGCGCTTGATGGATTTCTCGCGGTTGAACTGTTTGAGCTTTGCGATGACTGCTTCCTGATGCTTCCGTTCCTGCTCGGCTTTCATGTAGGCCAGGTATTCTGCGTGCCGCAGCTCTTCCTTCTTTTTGCTGTATTCGTCGTAATTTCCGAGGAATGTACGGCAGGAACCGCGGTCAGCCTCGATCACTTTGGTGACGACGCGGTTCAGGAAGTACCGGTCGTGGGATACGATGAGAACTGCACCCCTGTAGTTCAGGAGATAAGTCTCCAGCCAGACGATCGAGCCCATGTCAAGATGATTCGTCGGCTCATCGAGCAGGATGATGTCGGGTGCTGTGAGGAGAAGGGTGCCAAGGGCCACGCGTGTCTTCTGACCGCCCGAGAGGGTCGAGACTCTTTTGGTGAAATCCTCTTCGGAGAATCCGAGGCCCTTCAGGACGCCGACGACCTCGGAGCGGTACGCATAGCCGTTCTGACGGTCGAAAGTCTCCTGCATCTGGGCATAGCGCTTCATCTCCGCATCCAGCTCTTCACCGGAGAGCTCCGTCATGCGCCGCTCGGATTCCCGCATGCCTGCGTCGAGGTCAAGGATATCCTTCCTGACAGTCATCAGCTCTTCGAAGATCGTGTTGTTCCCGGTCAGATCCTGATGCTGGGCAAGATATCCGATCCGGGTCCCTTTTGCGAGCGTGACCGTGCCGGAATCTGCCGGCATCTCATTCATGATGATCTTTAAGAGTGTGGATTTCCCGGCGCCGTTTATGCCTACAAAAGCTGCTTTCTCATGGTCTTCTATATGAAAGGAAACCTCCCGGAGCACTTCATTTCCGGGAAAGGTCTTTGAAATTTTCTGTACGTCTAATATCATGAATAACCTCCGAACAAAAGAAAGTATAACTGACTTAAGGAATTATTTCCACCGGAAAAAAACCTTTTGTTCAATTGACGAATTATGGAGGAACAAATATACTGTATAAAAAACACGCACAGTCAGAAAGGTGATTGAATGAATAAATTCCTGAATAAACTCGAAAGAAAAGCCGGGAAATGGGCCATCCCGAACCTCACCATGCTCATGATCGGATGCTATGTCATCGGCTACATCCTTCAGATGATCAGCCCGCAGGTGTTCTCCTACATGACGCTCGAACCGGCCTATATCTTAAGGGGACAGATCTGGAGGATCGTGACCTGGATCCTGATCCCGCCCTATCAGATGAGCGGGGATTTCATCGGGGGAATCTTTACGGTGATCATGCTGTTCTTCTACATGTCGATCGGCACGTCGCTCGAGCGCACATGGGGAACTTTCCGCTACAACGTATATATCTTCGGCGGGATGCTGCTCACATTCATCGCATGCTTCCTGAGCTATTTCGTCTTCTCGGCAATTGTCGGGCAGCCGGTCCTGATCGGGGCTTTCTTCAGCACCTATTACCTCGTGATGTCCATGTTCCTGGCCTTTGCCGCAACTTTTCCGGATGCGAGAGTATATCTCTACTTTATTCTTCCCATCAAGGTAAAGTGGCTCGGGATCCTGTATTTTGTCATGATGCTGTACGACTGCGGTTCATATTTCCGCTTTGTGCTGCAGGGAAACCTGTACTATATTGTTCCGATCATCGCGTTCGTGGCTTCGCTGCTCAATTTCTTCATTTTCTTCTTCTCAACGCGGGACTTCAATCATTACTCCCCGAAGGAGATAAAGCGAAGAAGAGATTTTCAGAGATCGCTCTCCGAGAGCCGTGCCCGGTTCGCGGAAAATGTGCGGAGCGTACGCGAGCGGGAGAGCGCTGCGCCGACCCCGCGTGCTTCGGGGAAGACCGCAAGGCACCGCTGCGTGATCTGCGGAAGGACGGAGCTCACCGATCCGGAGCTGGAATTCCGCTTCTGCACGAAATGCGAGGGGAACCACGAGTATTGTATGGACCATCTGTACACACATAAACACATTCTTACAGACCACGCAGGTTCGGACTTGAATTGATCCCGGCGTTTTGTCACTGATTTAAGCACACATTTTCGCAAGTATCTGTTATATGTATTCTGAAAAAAGGAGAATAAAATCATATGAAAAAAACTAAAATTGTCTGTACGATGGGACCGCAGGAAGAGAATCTGGATCTCGTAATCAAGCTGATCGAAGCCGGGATGGATGTCGCTCGCTTCAATTTTTCCCACGGGACGCATGAAGAGCATCTTGCCCGCATGAATGTGATCAGACAGGCGAGGGAGCAGACCGGAAAGCCGGTCGCCATGCTGCTCGACACCAAGGGCCCGGAGATCCGTACCGGTCTCCTTGAGGATGGGCAGAAAGTCGAGCTCGTGACGGGAAAGGACATCATTCTCACCTGTGACGACTGTGTCGGAAACGCGGAGCGCGTCTCCGTGTCCTACAAAAATCTCTGCAATGAAGTGAAGCCCGGGACCATCATCCTTGTCGACGACGGCCTTATGGAGCTTGAGGTAAAGGAAGTAAACGGGGCGGATATCCTCTGCAGGATCAATAACGGCGGCATGCTCTCCGAGAGGAAGGGCTGCAATATCCCCGGCGTGAGCATCGGCCTTCCGGCAGTGACGGAGCAGGATATCGACGATATCGTATGGGGCATCGCAAACGGATTCGATATGATCGCGGCCTCCTTCATCCGCAATGCCGAGGCGGTCAAAGAGATCAAGACCCTTGTGAAGAGCCAGGGAAGCTCGGTCCCGGTATATTCAAAGATCGAATGTGCGGAAGCACTTGACAATATCGACGACATCATCAGGGAGTCTGACGGCATCATGGTCGCCAGAGGTGACCTGGGCGTCGAGATTCCGTCCTTCCGCGTACCGCACATCCAGAAGAAGATCATCGACAAGTGCAACCAGGATTTCAAGCCGGTCATCACCGCGACGCAGATGCTCGATTCCATGATCAGAAATCCGCGTCCGACACGTGCGGAAGTCACGGACGTCGCCAACGCGATCTATGACGGGACGGACGCGATCATGCTCTCCGGAGAGACAGCCGTCGGCAAGTACCCCGTTGAGGCTGTCACACTGATGAACCAGATCGCCGTCGATTCCGAAGCCCATCTGGATGAGCGTCATTTCACGAGATATCGGTCCATGCTGGACACGAACACGATCTCAAGCTCTGTCTGCTACGCTGCGGTCGCTACGGCGAAGACGCTCCATGCGAAGGCCATCATCATTCCGACGATCTCCGGCACCACCGCGAGACTGATGTCGAATTTCCGCCCGGATATTCCGATCTACGCGGTCAGCCCGATCGAAGAGATGGTCCGGAGGATGCAGGTCTACTGGGGCGTGACGCCGATCAAGGGCAAGAAGGAGCGCAACCAGTATCTGCTTGTCGACCACGCGATCGAAGCCTGCAAGAAGAACGGCTTTGTGGAGGAGGGCGATCTGATCGTTGTTACAGCGGGAGATCCGGTCTCCGACATGAGCGAGGATAATATGAGCGTCACGAATATGATGTCCGTCTATGTGGTCGATTGACGAAAATCAGCTGAGAATTTAAGGAACGCCCGGCGTTCCTTACCGCGCCGCGCAGGCTCGGAAGATATTCCTGATTGCGCGGCTGCGATAAATCACCCGCTAATGGCTTATTCGCCGTTCATGCGCGGCAGACGGCGCACAAACACTCAGGAATGTCGTGCGAGGAGGAGAGTATTATGGAAAAAAAGCCGTTCGTCACCAGAGAGAAACTTGAGGAGATCGCCGCAAAGATCCCCACCCCCTTCTATATTTATGATGAGGAGGGACTTCGCGAGAATATTCGTGAGATCTATAAGGCATTTTCCTGGAATCCCGGTTTCCGCGAATACTTTGCCGTGAAGGCGGAGCCGAATCCGGTCATCCTCTCCCTGCTTCTTGAGGAGGGCTGCGGCTGCGACTGCTCGTCCATGACAGAGCTCGTGATGGCGAAGGCGGTCGGATGCGACGGAGAGCACATCATGTTCTCCTCCAACGACACACCGGATGAGGAGTATGTCTACGCGGATAAAATCGGCGCGATCGTGAATCTCGATGATTTCACCATGATCGAGAGCTACGCGAAAGCAGTCGGGAAATTCCCGAAGACGATGTGCTGCCGCTACAATCCGGGCGGGATCTTCAAGGTCAGCAACGGGATCATGGATACGCCGGGCGACGCGAAGTACGGAATGACCACTTCCCAGCTCTTTGACGCCTTCCGGATCCTGAAGGAGAACGGTGTGGAGAATTTCGGCATCCACAGCTTCCTCGTCAGCAATGCCGTGACCAATGACTATTATCCGATGCTGGCAAAGCTCCTCTTTGAGCTGGCTGTCGAGCTGCAGAGAGAGACCGGGGTGCACATTTCCTTCATCAACCTGTCCGGAGGCATCGGAATTCCTTATAAGCCGGGCCAGGAGAAGAATGATATCATGGCGATCGGCGAGGGCGTCAGAAAGGCTTATGAGGACGTGCTCGTGCCGGCCGGAATGGGCGATATTGCGATCTATACCGAGATGGGCCGCTATGTGACCGGACCCTACGGTGCGCTCGTCACGCGCGCGATCCATGAGAAGCACACATACAAAGAGTATATCGGCGTCGATGCCTGTGCGGTAAATCTGATGAGGCCCGCCATGTACGGTGCATATCACCACATCACGGTCATGGGCAAGGAAAATGCTCCGCTCACGAATATGTACGATATCACGGGCTCGCTCTGCGAGAACAACGACAAATTTGCGATCGACAGAATGCTTCCGAAGATCAATATGGGCGACCTTCTCTATATCCATGATACGGGAGCCCACGGATTTGCGATGGGCTACAACTATAACGGAAAGCTGAAAAGCGCCGAAGTCCTGCTCCATCCGGACGGGACCTTCGAGGAGATCCGGCGTGCCGAGAGGCCGGAGGATTACTTTGCGACGTTCAGCAATCTTCCCATTTACGAGAAGCTTCTGGCGGAGATCTGATTTCCGGCGAGGAATTCCCGAGGTTTGCGTCTCGGGATGAATATATGTAAATGAAACTTTTCGCCGTGACGTTCGTGCCGGTCATCGAACAATTTAAAGTGGACACGGCAGGACCTTTCTGCTATTATAATGTGGTCAGGACAGATGTCCTGACCCTATAAGCCGGCGTGTCGGAATTGGCAGACGAGACAGACTCAAAATCTGTTATCCGTATGGATGTGTGGGTTCGATCCCCACCGCCGGCAGCTCATGGCCCGGGGACATCTGTTTCCGGGCCTTATTCATGTATCACTTAAAAAAGCCTCCGGCTTAAAAGCTCGGTCCGGAGGGTGCTTTGCACCCCGGGCGGCACAGTAAGACGCTCCGGCTTTTCCGAATACATTATGCGCTTCTTTTGGAGGGGGTGTGCTATGGCCGCAGAAAAGATGACATGCCGGGAGGCCAAGGACCTGGTCAAGTCGTATATTGAGGGTTCAATGTCTGATGCGGAATGCACGCGCTTTCTGGATCATGTCATGAGCTGTCCGGACTGCTATGATGAACTGGAGACGTATTTTATCATCGACTACTCGCTGCAGTATCTGGATGACGACCGCAATGTGAACCGTTCCTATGACATGCGGAAAAGCCTTGTCGATGACATAAAGAGAAATCGGAACCGCATCTGGGTCACGAAATTTTCGAAGATCTGGACCAGAATTCTGATCTCCATCTCGAACGTACTGATCTTTACGGCGATCGCTCTGAAGCTGAGCCTGCCCGGGATCCAGAGTGTTCTGGAGCACCTGCAGTCTCTGCTTGGCAAATGAGAGAGAAGCTCTGCAGGAGGAAAAAATGGAAGAAAAAATTGTTCTGATCGACGGACACAGCATCATGTTCAGGGCTTTTTACGGGATGCCGCTTTCAATGACAGCGCCCGACGGGACGCACACCAATGCGGTCTACGGATTTCTCGCGATCCTTCGCAAGGTCCTGGAGGAGGAGAAGCCGGAATATCTCGTCGTCGCTTTCGACCGGTCCGAGCCGACTTTCCGCCACGAAAAGTATCCGGATTACAAGGGGAACCGTCAGGCAGCCCCGCCGGAATTTCATGAGCAGATGCCCGTGATCCTGAAGCTTCTCGACTGCATGGAGATCCCGCACATCTCGATCGCCGGCTGGGAAGCGGATGATATTCTCGGAACGCTCTCCAGGCGGGCAGAGGAGAGGGGACTCTTAGTCTCCCTCGTATCCGGTGACCGGGATCTGCTGCAGATCGCCACGGACCGCACGGAGATCATCATTCCGAAGACAAAGGGCGGACAGACGACCTATGAGCGCTATTTCGCGCACGACGTGGAAACGACCATCGGCGTGACGCCGTCTGAATTTATCGATATGAAAGCCCTGATGGGCGATTCCTCCGACAATATTCCGGGGCTTCCCGGGGTCGGTCCAAAGACAGCCCTCGCCATAATAGAAAAGTATCACTCGATCGAGAACGCGCACGAACACGCGGAGGAAATTAAACCGAAGAAGGCGCAGAAGGCCATGCAGGAGCAGTATGAGCTCGCAGTGCTTTCCAAGGATCTTGCGACGATCCGCCTGAACGCTCCGGTCGATACGGACTTTGATGCGATGAGGCTCGGCAATCTCTACAACGAGAAAACGTATGAGATGTTCCGCAGCCTGAATTTCCGAAGTCTCTTCACGCTCTTCGAGAAGAAAGAGACGGAAAATGTAAAGCAGGACGTCACTGTTCATCTCCTTCATACAGAGGAGGAGCTGAAGAAGGCTGCAGAAGAGGGAATTAAGAAACTCGCCGGAGAAGGCGGGACGTTAGGCCTTGAGATCCTCATGGAGAAGGGAGTTCCCTACGCCGCGGCATTCTCCTGCGGAGACGGGGCCGAAGCTATGAGGATCGGCGAGGAGATATCCGCTGCCGCGGCAGTGGAAGCGCTTCTTTCGGTCTGCCGGGCGGCAGAACAGATCGCCTCCTGCAATGTCAAGGATGCAGCCAGATTCCTTAAAATTACGGATGCCTCGAAGTGGACCGACTGCGTGATCGGCGCCTATCTGATCGACCCGTTAAGGTCCGACTGGGATTACGGGGAGATCGCCGCCGGCTATCTCGGCCTGACGGTAAAGACCCGTGAAGAGCTCATCGGGAAAAAAGGTCCGGCCGCCTGGCTTCTGGAGGCGGAGAAAAGGGCGATCAGGAACGGGAAGCAGATGACGCTTCCGATCCCCGGGTTCGCGGAGACAGAGGAGCCGGAGAAGGCGGAGGATCCGTCGGAGAATCTTGCCCTCTGCGCAGGATTTGCGGCCTTTACAGCCTGCAGAGCGCGGGATCTGATCCTTGCAAAGCTTAAGAGCGAGGAGATGATCGATCTCTTCACCAATGTGGAAATGCCTCTCACCTGCGTCCTTGCGCAGATGGAGGAGGAAGGAATTCTCGCAAGCCGCAAAGCTCTCATCGAGTATGGGGAAATGCTCTCCGTGCGGATCTCCGAGCTGACGGAGGCGATCTACGCGGAGGCGGGAGAAGAATTCAATATCAACAGCCCGAAGCAGCTCGGCACGATCCTCTTTGAGAAGATGCACCTTCCGGGCGGAAAAAAGACGAAGACCGGCTATTCGACAGCTGCGGACGTCCTTGAAAAGATGGCGCCCGACCACAAAATCGTCGCTGATATTCTCGAATACAGGACCTATTCGAAGCTGAAATCGACCTATGCGGACGGACTGCTTACCTTTATCGGGGAGGACGGACGGATCCGGACGACCTTCAACCAGACGATCACGGCGACAGGGCGTCTGTCGAGCACGGACCCGAATCTGCAGAACATCCCCATGCGGGAAGACCTCGGCCGAAGGATCAGAAAGTGCTTCTATCCGAAGGAAGGCTGTGTGTTCGTCGACGCGGACTATTCTCAGATCGAGCTGCGTGTCCTTGCGCACATGTCGGGGGATGAAAAGCTGATCGAGGCCTACAGGGAAGCCAGGGACATCCATGCGGCGACAGCGGCGCAGGTATTCCACGTGCCCTACGAGGAAGTGACGGATCAGATGCGGCGGAACGCCAAGGCCGTAAATTTCGGGATCGTGTACGGGATCAGCAGCTTCGGTCTTTCCCAGGGACTTTCCATTTCCCGCCAGGAAGCGCAGGAGTATATTAATCAGTATTTTGAGACCTATCCGACGATCAAGATATTCCTTGACGGGCTCGTGCAGTCCGCGAAGGAAAAGGGCTACGCGGTCTCCCTGTTCGGCCGCAGGCGTCCGGTCCCGGAACTCAAGGCATCGAACTTTATGCAGAGGAGCTTCGGGGAGCGGGTGGCAATGAACAGTCCGATCCAGGGGACAGCCGCGGATATCATAAAGATTGCCATGGTCCGGGTGGCAGGGCGTCTTGCCAAAGAAAAAATGAAATCAAAGCTCATCCTTCAGATCCACGATGAGCTTCTGATCGAGGCGCCGCACGAGGAGGCGGAAAAAGCCAGGGAGATCCTCACTGAGGAGATGAAAGCCGCCGCGGCTTTGAGAGTGGAGCTTGAAACAGACTGCCATATCGGAAATGACTGGTATGAGGCGAAGTAAGAGTGATCATTATGACAGACAAAGAGCGAACAGGTCTTCTTGCATCCATGAAGAGGAGCCTGGTGATCGGGGTGACAGGAGGCGTCGGAGCCGGTAAGAGCACGATCTTAAGGTATCTGCAGGAAAAGTGGCAGGCGGACATCCTGGTGCTCGACGACGTGAGCCGGGAAATGCTTGAGATCGGCGGCCTCTGCTATGACGAGACGATCGCCCTGTTCGGGAGAGACGTTGTTCTCCCCGACGGAAGACTGGACCGCGGGAAGATCGCGCGGATCGTTTTTTCCGATGAAGAGAAGAAAAAAGCGCTGAACGGCCTCATCCATCCTGCCGTCCGCAGGACCTCCGACGCCTTCGTATCGGAAGCCAGATCCCGGGGCAGGGGCGTGTATGTCATCGAGGCAGCTCTTCTGATCGAAGAGCATTATGATGAAATCTGCGATGAGCTGTGGTATATTTATGCGGGCGAGGACGTGCGCGCGAAGAGACTGGCCGAAAGCCGGGGCTATGACGCAGAACGTATCCGCCATATGATGGCGAACCAGCTCTCTCCGGAGCAGTTCCTTGCCGGATGCAGTGTAAGAATAGACAACGGGGGAGAGCCGGAGACGGCGTACCGCGAGATCGACGCAAGACTTGCAGAACTGCTCGGGGTCGCGGAAGGCGGCAGTTCCTGCCGCTGAATGGAGGTTTTTATGAAATTTTGCAGTATTTCCAGCGGGAGCAGCGGGAACTGCATATTTGCGGGAAGCAGCAATACATCGATCCTGGTGGATGCCGGGATCTCGGGAGCCCGCATCGAACGCGGACTCAATGAGATCGACATGACGACAAAAGATATGGACGGCATCCTGGTAACGCATGAGCACTCAGACCATATTAAGGGGATCGGCGTCCTTGCGAGAAGATACGGACTGCCGATCTACGCCACGCAGGGGACGATCGATTATATCAAGGGAAGCACGTCCATCGGCAAGATCCCGGAGGATCTTCTGCACGTGATCCGCGCGGATCATGAGTTCGGGATAGGGGATCTCGTGATCCATCCTTTTGCGATCTCTCACGATGCCGCGGAGCCGGTAGGCTTCAGGATCATACATGGGGAGAAGACCTGTGCCGTCGCGACAGATATGGGATGCTTCAACGATTATACGGTGGAGAATCTCCTGAATCTGGACGTTCTCCTGCTCGAATCGAACCATGACGTGCATATGCTGGAGGCCGGGCGGTACCCGTATTATCTGAAGCGGCGCATCCTGAGCGAGCACGGGCATCTGTCCAATGAGACTGCTGGACAGCTCCTGGGCGGCCTGCTCCACGATAACATCCGCCATGTCTTTCTCGGACATCTCTCTCACGAGAATAACTATGAAGCGCTGGCCTACGAGACGGTCAGCCAGGAAGTCACGATGGGAGACAATCCGTATAACTCGAAGGATTTCAATATCACGATCGCGCACAGGGACAGAGTTTCCGAACCGGTCGTCTGGTAAGTTCGCAATTCCCTTAAAAGCAGGGGTATGGAGGAGGAAATATGCAGAAGACAATTATTACTGTCGTGGGAAGGGATACTGTCGGGATCATCGCGAAGGTCTGCACGTATCTCGCAGGAAATGAGATCAATATCCTGGACATCTCTCAGACGATCGTCGACGGATTCTTCAATATGATGATGATCACGGACACGTCGAAGTCATCGAAATCCATCACGGAGATCCGGCATGAGCTCCATCAGATCGGCGAGGAGATCGGGGTGAGCATTCACACGCAGCACGAGGATATTTTCGAGATGATGCACCGTATCTGAAACAGTGCCGGCAGTTCCGTAATCCGCAGAATAAAATTTCGAGGTGGACCCTATGATTACCCGTATTGAGGTAAACGAGACGAATAAAATGATAGAGCATGAGAATCTCGATGTGCGTACGATCACACTCGGCATTTCCCTGCTCGACTGTATGAGCGGAGACTTAAAAACGCTCTGCGCAAATATCAGAAGTAAAATTCTTAAGGAGGCCGAAAATCTCGTCCCGACGGGAAGAGAGATCGAATCTCTCTACGGCATACCGATCGTAAATAAGAGAATTTCAGTGACCCCCATCGCGCTCGTCGGAGGGGCGGCCTGCCGCTGCCCGGAGGACTTTGTTGAGATCGCGAAAACGCTCGATGAGTGTGCGAAGACCGTACACGTGAACTTCATCGGCGGATACTCGGCCCTTGTCTCGAAAGCGATGACGACCGCAGATGAAAATCTGATCCGCTCCATCCCGAGAGCCCTCGCCCTGACGGACAGAGTGTGCAGCTCCGTGAACGTCGGATCAACAAAGACCGGCATCAACATGGATGCGGTCCGTCTGATGGGGCAGATGATCAAGGAGGCAGCCCGGGAGACGCGTGACCGCGACTCGCTGGGGTGCGCAAAGCTCGTTGTCTTCTGCAACGCGCCGGACGATAACCCCTTTATGGCAGGCGCATTCCACGGAGTCACAGAGGGGAACAGCGTAATTAACGTCGGCGTCTCCGGCCCGGGTGTTGTCAAGCATGCCCTGGAGGCTTGCAGGGACGCAGATTTCGAAGTTCTGTGCGAGACGATCAAGCGCACGGCCTTTAAGATCACCCGCGTCGGACAGCTTGTCGCGCGGGAGGCTTCCGAGAGGATGGGCGTACCCTTCGGGATCGTCGATCTGTCGCTGGCACCGACTCCCGCAGTCGGTGATTCCGTCGCGGATATTCTGAAAGAGATCGGTCTCGAGCATCCCGGCGCACCGGGCACGACTGCAGCCCTCGCGCTCCTGAATGATCAGGTCAAGAAGGGCGGTGTCATGGCATCCTCCTATGTCGGAGGACTCTCAGGAGCCTTCATCCCGGTCAGTGAGGATCAGGGAATGATCGAAGCGGTCGAGGCAGGCGCGCTCACTCTTGAGAAGCTGGAGGCCATGACCTGCGTGTGCTCTGTGGGACTTGACATGATTGCGATCCCCGGTTCGACCTCCGCGGAGACGATCTCCGGCATTATCGCGGACGAGATGGCCCTCGGCATGATCAATCAGAAGACGACGGCCGTCCGCCTCATTCCCGCTGAGGGGAAGGAAGTGGGAGACCGCGTGGAATTCGGAGGACTTCTCGGACATGCACCGGTCATGGCGGTCAACTCGTTCGGATGCGAGCGGTTCGTGAACCGGAAGGGCAGGATCCCTGCACCGATCCACAGTTTTAAGAATTAATGGTTTTACTGTGAAAGTCCGGAAAACGCCGACTGAAAGGAGGCGGAGGCCGGTACCTTTCACGTATACGCAGTGCACTGAGCGTTTGCTATCCACAGGCGCAGCATGAGGTCAGTGCACCACCGTTCAAGTCAATAACCGGATAAGAAAAACGGGCTGATCACACGCGGATCAGCCCGTTTTTCAATATATTCTCCGGAGGTCTGCCGGATTTTGCCTCCCGGATCAACCGGTAGATGTTCGAAATCCGCACCTCCTCGTCGTACAGGTCCTGCGCCTCCCGGGAGAGCACCTCCCCCTCGGAATTCTGCGTAAGGACCGGCACGGCGCTTTTTTTTCGCAGTTCCGCAAGGAGACGCGCTCCCCGGTCTGTAAAACCTGCAGCCCTCGCGAAGAGCGGGACGGAAGCTCCCTCCTCCCGAAGGTCAAGCGCGATCCGAAGGAGGACACGGTGTATTCTTGTCATCGTGTATGCCTTCGATTTTATGCGGTCTGCGTATGCGGTAAAGCCGGTGTACGCGAAACGATTCCGGAATACGGTTCCGGCAAGATCCGCGTCCACGTCCGGATAGGTGAGGAGCTCTTCGCGGGACGAAAGCTCCATGAGCCGGATGCCGAGAAGCCCGGAAAAATCATCCGAAGTCACCGGTCTGTGCTCGGTGAAGTAGCCAAGGAGTGCCTGCCTGCCATTTTCCGGGACGGGAAGCTCACGGGAGATTTCTTCCGCACTCCTGCCGGACTGCTCCGACAGAAGGATCCGGATCGCCGACGCCGATGCATACTCCTTCCCGGGATTTTTATCATTATGTGAGGGACCGACCCTCGGCACCGTGGAAGGCTCGATCGCAGACCGGAGGGAGCGGAGCGCTTTCAGGTATTCGATCCCCAGAATATTATTCGGTGTGTCGAGGAGCCCTGCATACTCCGGGAAGGCAAGAGCCCTGGCCTTCGGAAAGGACAGTCCTTCCTTAAGATTTTTTCGAAGGATCTCCTTCCTTGGGTCCGATTCCTCTGAGAGGGCACGGGCGCATTCCAGAAGCGGAGCGATCTCCCCGCATTCGGAGCCGAAAAAAAGGCTGTCCACACAGCCGAGACGGTCGAGCAGGGAGACGGCGGCATGTGCATAACCTTCGGCGGAGCGGAGAACGAAGCGGCCCGGAAGGAAGAGGACCAGATCCGCACCGTTCCGGAGGGCTGTCTCAGCCCGGAAATATCCGTCCGCGATGGCGGGCGCTCCCCGTTCAACGTAATCCCCGCTCATGAGGACGAGGACCGCATCCGCGTGCGTGCGCACGCGGCATTCGTTGAGAATATATCTGTGCCCGTTGTGAAAAGGGTTAAATTCGGCGATGACGGCAGTGATTTTCATTTTCTGCAGTGAGAAACCTTTCTTGTACTACATTTAGTACTTTATATGGCGGAATTATACCATAAATCCCCTTGTTATGAAAATTTTAAAATTGTATAATGTAAGCGTTAACAAAAAGGCATGAGCAAGGGAAATCACTGTCAGCTGTCCCTATCAGGGGAAGCGGAGCAGAAATCGCCCGGAGTTCATGATCAGACGTGAATGGCGGGATCAGAAGAAGATGTCCGCCAAACGAAGGTCTCGTAAGCAGAGGAAGGCCGAATCGAAAGGAGCAGTTATGAGTTTTATTGATACGATCAAAGAGCGCGCGAAGCAGGATCTTAAGACAATCGTTCTTCCGGAGTCAGAAGATATCCGTACCTACAAGGCTGCTGAGCAGGTCCTCAAGGAAGGTTTTGCAAAAGTTATCATTATCGGTTCTGAGGAAGAAGTTGCCGCGAATAAGGCGGACTGCGACATCACGGGCGCAGTGATCGTAGATCCGGCCAAGTCCGATAAGACGGAAGCATATGTCGCAAAGTTCGCAGAGCTCCGCGCAAAGAAGGGCATGACGGTCGAGAAGG
Organism: uncultured Clostridia bacterium; assembly: GCA_946629525.1. Lineage (GTDB taxonomy): Bacteria > Bacillota > Clostridia > Lachnospirales > Lachnospiraceae > Chordicoccus. The sequence continues at coordinate 1,412 of CAMOXU010000001.1, read as the reverse complement.
CAAGAGAGATCATGCTGAATCAGTACACATACTTCGGCGTCATGATGGTCAAGATGGGCGATGCAGACGGACTCGTATCCGGCGCATGCCATTCCACCGCTGACACGCTCCGTCCGAGCCTTCAGATCCTGAAGACGGCTCCGGGCACGAAGCTTGTCTCTTCATTCTTCCTTATGAACGTTCCGGACTGCGAATTCGGCAACAACGGAACATTCGTATTCTCCGACTGCGGCCTGAACCAGAACCCGAACGCTGAGGAGCTCGCAGCGATCGCTAAGTCCTCCGCTGACTCCTACAGAGCCCTCACAGGCGATGAGCCGAAGGTGGCTATGCTTTCCTACTCCACAATGGGTTCCGCCAAGCATGACGATGTCACAAAGGTCGAGGAAGCTACAAGGATCGCAAAGGAAGAGAATCCGGATCTCGCCCTTGACGGCACACTGCAGCTCGACGCAGCGATCGTACCTTCTGTCGGTGAATTCAAGGCTCCGGGCAGCAAGGTCGCAGGACATGCGAACACTCTGATCTTCCCGAACCTCGATGCGGGAAATATCGGATACAAGCTCGTTCAGCGTCTCGCGAAGGCGGAAGCTTACGGCCCGATGACACAGGGAATCGCTGCTCCGGTCAACGACCTGTCCCGCGGATGCTCCGCAGAGGATATCGTAGGCGTTATCGCGATCACAGCGGTACAGGCTCAGATGCAGTAAATGTGAACGGCACCGTTCAAGAGGATATACAAGCAGGTGCCTGCGGGGCTTATGTGCGAAAAGGGATCGTGCGGATGATGCAGAAGATCACCTTGCAGAGCACTCATCCCGCAGTCACCTGTGAAATAGAACAAAGAGAGGAAATATAAATGAAAATCTTAATCATCAACGCCGGCAGCTCATCCCTCAAGTATCAGCTCATCGATACCGCAGACGAGTCCGTAAAGGCAAAAGGCTTATGCGAGCGCATCGGTATCGAAGGCTCCATGCTTACACACAAGGTCCCGGGAAAGGAAGACTATGCTGTCGAATCCCCGATGCCGACACATAAGGAAGCGATCAAGCTCGTTCTTGACGCGCTCGTAGATGCAGAGCACGGCGTCGTAAAGACTGTCGACGAGATCTCCGCAGTCGGTCACCGCGTACTCCACGGCGGTCTCAAGTTCACGGAATCCACGCTCGTTGACGAGAAGGTCAAGGAAGTCATCAAGGAATGCTTCCCGCTCGGCCCGCTCCACAACCCGGCCAACCTCATGGGCATCGAAGCCTGCGAAGCCGCTATGCCCGGCAAGCCGAACGTAGCTGTATTCGATACAACATTCGGTATGGGCATGGAGCCGTTCGCTTACATGTACGGCATCGATCCGAAGTACTATGAGAAGTACTCCATCCGCCGCTACGGCTTCCACGGAACAAGCCACA